>JBNKCL010000015.1:0-35112 GCA_050287725.1 Sedimenticolaceae bacterium | reverse complement strand
TCGGTGCCGGTGAGGGTCACGCTCACCGTCTCGTCGTTCTCCAGCAAGTTATCGTCCACGATGCCGCTCACGTCGATCACCGCACTGCTCGCACCGTCCGCGATCTCCACCGTGCCGGTCAACGCCGTGTAGTCGTCCGTCTCCGTGGCGCTGCCGCCGATGCTGTAGCTCACCGTGATCGGACCGCCGGTGTGGTTGACATGGTCCAGGGTTACCGTGAACTGACCCGGATCGGATCCCTCTTCGCTCGCATCCGGGTCGTTCGCCGTAATGCTCACCAGCGCCGTGTCGTTGTCTGTGATGTTCGCGGTGGCCGTATCCGTGGTGATACTCATCGCCGGGTTCGACGGGTTGCTGATCTGCACAGTCACCGTCTCCAGCGACTCCAGCTCACTGTCATCCGTCACGCTTACTGTGTAGGTGCCGTAATCGGCCCCCGCCGCGACCGTGATCTGCGCCCCCGGCGGGAGCGCCGTGTAGTCGCTGCCGCTGTCCGCACTGCCCGTGCTCAGATCCGTAAGATCGAAGGTGATCGCACTGCCGGTAACGTTCGTCTGCGACAGGTCCACCCGATAGACAATGTCCACCGGGCCTTCCTCACTACCGTGTACCTCCACGCTCAGTGACGCCGTGGCTGTGTACACCTCAACATTCGCGCCCACGCCTTCATCCGTCGGCGCCTGTTCGGCACCGGTACGATAGTGATATCCCCCCGCATAGGAACCGTGGTCCAGGTCGTCTCCCAGGCTTGGGTTGCTATAGATGGAAAAGGAGGCGCCGGAGCCGGGGCTGTTCGGACCGGTAACGCCGGCGGCGGGATCGATTTCGTCGAGATTAAGATCCGGCACCAGGGCCAGGATCTCCTGACCCGGGACGACGGTACCATCCGCCAACGTGATCGTAGGCGCCAGGCCGACTTGGGCGAGGGCGAGGTAATTCGGAATTACGACCGTAGTCCCGTCCTGCAGGACAACCGTCAGGTCTCCCGGGTGCTCTTCGGTCTGGAGGAATTTGACACCGGACAGGTGCTCCCGGTCGGCAACGCCTTCCAGAGTGACACCGGTAACCTCGGGAGGGGTGACTTCCGGGTTTACATCCTTGTTTTCCTGATGGCCGCGTTCGTCCGCCATGCGTGTCTCCTTACACGTTTATGCATTTGGGTCTCCTTTCCCTTTGGACGTACACACCCCGGTTCATGGGGCACGGCTATTTGGCCTTGTAATAATTAGAATCCCTCTACTCACTTCGAGAGGGGCGCTAAGGGTAGCATGGAAAATCTCTCGGCTGTCAATTTTGAGTAGTGACGCACACTTTTATAATTGGTACCAGTTCACATTTTTTACGAATTTTTCCGCATAGTTCACACTTCCACCTCCACTTGGAAGGCAGATCCAGAAGAAAATAATCGTTTATTTCTTAATTCTGGGCGGATGCGCCCTGGGGAATCACCGTTACTCCCCCGGTCCGGCGGGACGGCCGATGAAGTAACCTTGGGCCGCATCGAGATGCAGGGTAGGCAGCAGATCCCAAACCTCTTCGGACTCAACCGATTCGGCGATCACCTGGATATCCAGACCGTGCGCGATATCCGCCAATGCCCGGATAAAGAACTGATGATCGCGATTCCGGTCCAGCGATTGCAGATAGCTACCGTCCACTTTCAGATAGTGGACCTTCAAGGAGTGGAGGTAGGCAAGCGAACTGAAACTGCGGCCGAAATGGTCCAGAGAGAATTGGACCCCAAATCGCCCCACCCGCTCGATCAATTCCCGCACATGCTCCAACTGCGCCACCGCGCCATATTCCGACATCTCGAAGATCAGTCGGGCGGCGGCCTCCGGCCGCTCCGTCAAGCGCGGCTCCAGCCACGCGATGAATCCCGGATCCAGCACCGTCTGAGACGACAGGTTAATGCTCAATCGGGCATCCGCATGAACCCCGGAATCCGCCTCTGCCAAGGCCTTGGTGATCACCGCCCGGTCGATCGCGGCAGCCAGTCCGACACTCTCCGCCACCGGTAAAAAGGCGCCGGCGGTAAGCAGCTCACCCTCCGGTTCCGCAATCCGCACCAACACCTCCCGTTGCAACAGTTCACGTGAGGGACAGGAGACCACCGGCTGGAAATGAAGCACGATTCGATCCTGCTCCAGTGCTTCCTGGATAAATTTGCGCCACTCCCCAGCGCCGCGGGTAGGCTGTCGCCCCGCCGCATCCGGCAGCGCAAAATAGAAACCGTTGGCCTCTCGCCCCTGGGCCGAACGCAGGGCCATGTCGGCCTGGGCAAGCAGTTCTTTCAGGCTCTGGCTGCCGTCGTAATAGGCCATCCCCACATGACCGACATCCGGAGAATCGGGCTGGCCGGTGACATATAACCCCGCCAACTGGCCGGCAAGCTGCTCGCCGAACCGAACCGCTTCTTCCGGGGTACACTCCTCAGCCAGCAGGGCAAAATCGGCGCCCGTCAGGTGGGCAACGGTGCAACCGGGCATTCCGCGGCCCTGCCGTTCCAGCATCCGGGCCACCTCCTGCAGTAATTCGTCTCCAGCCTGATAGCCGTGTCGGTCGTTGTATCCCTTGAAGTCCTTCACCTGAACAAAACAAAGAGCGCCCTTGGAGAAGACCTCTTCGGAGCGAATATGCTCACCGACCATATCCGTAAACCGGCGCTTATTGATCAGGCCGGTAACCGGGTTGCGGTAGGCCTGTTGATGCAGGCGTTCCACCAAACCCTCGAGGTCGGACAACATCGCCTGAACCTTTCGGGTCATGCGGTTCATCGCTTCCACGATACGCCGCAAATCAAGCGTACGGGGCAGCCGTTCCTGTACCGGGAATTCCCGGTTACAGATGGACTCCGCCTGCCACGCCACCTGCTGTAACGGACGCAACACCCAACGCAGTAACAACAGACCTACTGTGAGTACCAGTACCGCACATAGCAGGAACCAGCCGGCGGTCTCTCGCAGATTGTCCCAAAGCTGACGATAGGCATATCCCGGATGGCTTTGTACCAACACCCGTCCCGCCTGACTCCATCCCGCCATGACCGTCGCCTCACCCTGCGGCGTCGCCAGCGGAAATGCCGACACAAACCACTGGGGAACCCCTTCGATCTTGATGGGTGTCTCAAGGTCCACCAATACATTGCCTTTTACATCCTCCACCCGAATATGGCGGTAGAAACCGCGATCGAAAATCGCATTGGACATGGAGGTCACGGCAGCCGTATCCCCCTCCACCAGATGAGAGGAGATGGAGAGCCCAAGGGAGGTGGCGGCATCCTGGGCATGCGACTCCAGCTGCGCCCCCAGGAAAACCTGGGTATTCCGGACACTGATATAGAAGGTTCCGGCAAACACCAGTAGCAGCACCAGCACCAGCAGCAGTACCAATTGACGTGATAAGGTCATAACCTCTCTCCCGAACTCCGATTCGTTTCCAGTCGTTGCACCGTCATTGCGGCCCCGCCCGCATCCTGGCGTTCAGATCTTCCCACATTTTAATACGATCCGAGGTCCCCATCCGTTGCCCGCCACCGCGACTCTTGGCCAGCCAGAGACCATCGCCGTTGAAGCTGTAGATCGGCTCTAAATCCTTGCGCTCGGTAGCAGGCAGGATGCGACCGTTCAAATTGTCCAGCACCAGCGGCACTGCGGTGGGGGTGGGGTAATAGGCCAGAACCATGTGGTGCGCATTGAGTTTCAGCGCCTTCACATAGGTAATCCGCAACTTTTCGTCCGGCACGCCGAGCTCGCGCAGGGTGAAATACTTTGCGATTGAGTAGTCTTCACAGTCCGCACCGCCGCGGCTCAACGCCTCCACCGGGGTCGCCCAATAGTCGTTCTTGCCCCACAGTTGCTGATCGGTGCTGTAGTTCAGACCATTAAAGAAGTCATTCACCAGCCGAAGCTTTTCCAGTTCGCTTTTGTTCCGGTTTTTCTCCATCAGGCTCTGCCAGGCATAGAGCCGATCCACGGCGGTGGAACCGTATTTCTGTTTCGCCCACTGAATTACCGCCGAAGAAGGGCCGAGACCCTGCGCCCACACCAGCGTGATCGAACAGCAGAGGATCACCGCAATTCGACCCAACCATCGTCTGTCGAGGACTCCTTTCCAGGTTTGCAATGAAATCCGCATGGGTCGATTGTGCAGTGATCACTCGGTCGTTAACGCCGGCCGGGTTGGCCGTCCTATCTAATCTGTTTCGCCATGCTGGAGAAATACTTGAGATAAGAGCAGTATGGCTGGCCGGATGGCGAAAAACAGCGCTTTCTCTCAACCGCATGTTTTAACGGCGATTTTTCGAATCCACCCCCCCGGAAGCGCCCCAATCGGGCAAGGAACAAAACAATGACGAATCGGGCAGGAAGAACCACCGTGGCCCCGAATAATGGTTCGGGAATTGTTACCTCATTCCCATACAGCTAGAATTCGGTCCTTGTTCACACCCAAACGAAGAGAGTCATGCGCACCTCCCAATTTCCCCTGCAAACCGTCAAGGAAACCCCCGCCGACGCCGAGATCCCCAGCCACCGGCTGATGCTGCGCGCCGGACTGATCCGCAAACTGGCCGCCGGCCTTTATACCTGGCTGCCGCTGGGACTGCGGGTACTGCGCAAGGTGGAACGCATCGTGCGCGAGGAGATGGACCGCGCCGGCGCCCTGGAGGTGCTGATGCCGGCGGTACAACCGGCCGAACTGTGGCAGGAGTCGGGGCGCTGGGAACAGTACGGTCCCGAGCTGCTGCGCCTCAATGACCGCCACGGCCGCGAATTCTGTTTCGGCCCCACCCACGAAGAGATCATCACCGATCTCGCCCGCAACGAACTGCGCAGTTATAAGCAACTGCCGGTCAATTTCTACCAGATCCAGACTAAGTTCCGGGATGAGATCCGGCCGCGCTTCGGGGTGATGCGGGCACGCGAATTCCTGATGAAGGACGCCTACTCCTTTCATCTGGACCAGAACTCCCTGCAACAGACCTACGAGGTAATGCACCAGACCTACTCACGCATCTTCCGCCGTTGCGGCCTTGATTTTCGCCCGGTGGCGGCGGACACCGGCAGCATCGGCGGTAGCGGATCCCATGAGTTCCACGTCCTGGCTGACTCCGGTGAGGACGCCATCGCCTTCTCCACCGAGAGCGACTACGCCGCCAATGTGGAACTGGCCGAAGCGGTCGCCCCCGCCAAGGAGCGGCCCGCTCCGAGCATGGAGATGACCCTGGTCGACACCCCCGATGCCAAGACCATTCAGGAGCTGGTGGAGCAGTTCAACCAACCCATCGAAAGTACGGTGAAGACCCTGGTGGTGAAGGCCTCCGAAGAGCTGGAATCCGACCTGGTGGCCCTGCTGGTGCGCGGCGACCACGAGCTGAACGAGATCAAGGCCGACAAACTGCTCTATGTCGCCTCGCCGCTGCAGTTCGCCGACGAGGCGGAGATCCGCGCCGCCATCGGCGCCGGACCCGGCTCCCTGGGTCCGGTGAATCTGCCGATCCCGTTCATCGTCGACCGTACAGTGGCGAAGATGGCGGACTTCGGCGCCGGCGCCAACCGGGACGGACAGCACTACTTCGGCATCAACTGGGGCCGCGATCTGCCGGAACCGACCGCGATCGCCGATCTGCGCAACGTCCGTGAAGGCGATCCCAGCCCGGACGGCAAGGGGACCCTTACCATTGCCCGCGGTATCGAGGTGGGCCACATCTTCCAGCTGGGCAAAAAATACAGCGAGGCCATGAATGCCACCGTGCTGGATGAGAACGGCCGAGAGGTGGTGATGACCATGGGCTGCTACGGTATCGGGGTCTCGCGCGTGGTGGCCGCCGCCATCGAGCAGCGCCACGACGAGAACGGGATTGTCTGGCCGGCCGCCATCGCCCCCTTTCAGGTGGCGCTGCTGCCGATGAAGTTGTACAAATCCCACCGCATTCAGGCAGCGGTGGAAAAACTGTACCGGGAGATGACCGACGCGGGCCTGGAGGTACTGCTGGACGACCGGGATGTAAGACCCGGATTCATGTTCGCGGACATGGAATTGATCGGTATTCCCCACCGGGTCGTGGTGGGTGAGAAAGGGCTGGACGAGGGAAAACTGGAATATCGCGGCCGCCGGGACAGCGAGAACCAGATGATCGATATCGACCACATCATCCCCTTCCTGCAGAATCGCCTCGCCACAGATACCGCAGAGGGCTGAGAGTCATTCTCAAATTCCAACCCGGCGCCGGTTTTCAACCGGCGGCACCCCCCTTTTATTTGACATCCGGGGGCAACTCCACGGAAACTGCCGTAACTGTCCGCGCCTCCGGGGGCGGCTTTAACCAAAAAAGAAGGTCAAGAAGAAATCCATGGCAAGAGTAGAACGTCTTGAGCGGGAGCAGCTTCTCGCCTGCGGCCGCGGTGAGTTATTCGGCCCCGGCAACGCCCAACTGCCCACCCCCAATATGTTGATGATGGACCGGATCACCCGGATCTCGGATGAGGGCGGCGCATACGGCAAAGGGGAGGTGCTGGCGGAGCTGGACATCAATCCCGACCTCTGGTTCTTCGGTTGCCACTTTCCCGGCGATCCGGTCATGCCCGGCTGCCTGGGTCTGGACGCCCTCTGGCAGGCGGTCGGTTTCTACCTGGCCTGGATCGGCAATCCGGGCCACGGCCGGGCTTTGGGTGTGGGTGAGGTTAAATTCACCGGCCAGGTACTCCCTACGGCGAAACAGGTCAGTTATGAGATCAGCATGAAACGTGTGGTCAGCCGCAAGTTGGTGCTGGGCGTCGCCGACGGCGTAGTGAAGGTGGACGGACGCGAGATCTATACCGCCAAAGATCTCCGGGTCGGGCTCTTTATCTCCACCGACAATTTCTGACCGGCGCCCCGGCGGTCTTAAGCAAGGAAATAGTGTGACACGGTTCACAAACTGGAGGCAGCTCTGGATCGAGTCGAAACCAAACCGGTTACCTTTCCGAACCGGGTTCGCATATCGTCGAAATCCGTGCCATTCTTGGACGAATCTCCACTGAACACCGAATAGCCGTTGCGGTTACCGAATGAAAAAACGGAATAAAGACACGACATCATCGCCGCTTTTTTCCGATCTGCCTCCGGGATCCCTCCGGGTTCTCCAGATCTCGGACACTCACCTGTTCGCCGACACTACCCGACGCCTGGTGGGCCTGGATACAGAGGGGTCACTCCAAGAGATCCTGGCGCTGATTCAGCAACGGGTGTTACCGGTGGATGTGATACTGGCCACCGGCGATCTGACCCACGATGCATCCGTCGCCGCCTACCAGCGGTTGGGACGACACCTGCAAACCCTGGGGGCTCCGGTCTACTATCTTCCGGGAAACCATGACGACAGCCGGGTCATGGCCGAATATCTGGCGAACGACAATATCTCCATGCCGGCGGCCGCCCGACACGGCGACTGGCTATTGATCATGCTGGACTCCAGCCTCCCCGACTCGGCCCGCGGACACCTTGCTTCCGCCGAACTGGAAAAACTGGAAACCGGCTTGCGGAATCACCCTGAATGCCATGCGCTGGTCTGCCTGCATCACCACCCGCTACCTTCCGGCAGCAGTTGGCTCGACAAGATGTCTCTGGACAATGCCGACGAGTTCTTCGAGATTGTGGACCGACACCGGAATGTGCGTGGAATCGTATGGGGCCACATCCACCAGCCATCCGACAGCGAGCGCAACGGCGTGCGTATGCTGAGTATTCCGTCGACCTGCATCCAGTTTGCCCCCGGACAAGCAGCGTTCGGTATCGCCGATACCCCACCGGGGATACGTTGGCTGGCGCTATTGCCGGACGGAACAATCCGGACCGGGATCGAATATCTGGCCGCCGTTCCTTCCGGCCTGGACCTGCGGTCGGCAGGATATAAATAACCGCTTATCCCGCCAGGTCCACCGGCACCGGACCGCTCACCTCCATGACTTCCGCGAAGTGCCGGATCCGCACTGCCAGTATCTCCACCCCCTCCCGAGCCACCTCCTGAAGCCGCCGGGCATAGGCGGGATCAACCCCGGCCGCAGGAGAGAAGCGCTCCCCCTCCGGTCGGTTGACTGCGAATAGCAACACCCCCCGGAGACCGCGATTTACGGCCGCCAGAAGAAGCTCCAGATGTTTGCGGCCCCGTTCGCTGACGGCATCGGGAAATCGCAACCATTGCCCGTCCAACAGGGTCACATTCTTAATCTCAACCAGAGCGTCTGGCCGTTTGCCGTCCTGCAGCAGCAGATCCAACCGCCCCGAAGCAACCCCCGCCGCTTCGAAGGACACCTCCCTGCGCAAGCGGCGGTAACCGGAAAGCTCCGGAATCCTCTCCTTGGTCACCGCCTCTGCAATCACACCGTTGGTGCGCAACGTGTTGACTCCAATCCAGCCGCCACCCATGTCTACCCGTTCCAGGGTCCACGGATATTTTCGCTTTGGATTGTCGTTGAAGCTGAGCTGCACCGGTGCACCCGGCGCCCAGCAGGTAGTCATGGCCCCGGTATTTGGGCAGTGTGCTGTCACCTGGGTCCCATCGTCCAGCGTCACATCAGCCAAAAACCGTTTATATCTTCGTACAATGTAGCCACTTCTCAGCGGTGGTAATTGCATTCGCATTCATCCTAATCGTGATTCTGGAGGCCGCTCCCGCAAAATGCGACACCAAACCTTCGGGATGCTATATTATGCTAGATTGATTTTTGTCCCCACGAATATTGAAAATCACCGCTTGTCAACTCAACACAACAACAATGAGATTGGCCAAGGATGCGCGAAGTACAGTTAACCGTACCGGCTCTTGACCCGGCGCCGGACCCGAAGACCATCACCAAGCCCGGCCAGCTCAAGCAGTGGGTGGATGACTTGCCCTATGCCCATCCTGAGGGAATGGCACGCGAGATATTGTCCACACTGCAACGTCTAAACCGGCACCCGAAAATTTCCCAGCAACGCTTCGAACTGATGGAACTGTTGCTGACGCCGTACCTCAACATTCTTCAGATATTCAAGGAGAAAATCCTGAAGCGCGGCAGCGCGTCGCTCCACCGCAACAACAAGCTGTTTTTCGATCTGGTTGAAAAAATCAATCTCGAAATGGCATACGGCTTCAAGCGAATCGTCAAAGACGAGTTGCTTACCGACCTGCAAAAATCACCGGAACAACAAGCGGGCGCTGTCTACTGGGCCATGTACTGTCTGGTCCAAGCCATACTGCTGGATCTCTGCTCTTATCAGCAGGAATCCCGGAGCGTCTGGCGCGAAATCCTGCAACTGTTCCAGTTGGCGACCATGTATAACATCGCCGACCAGCCGATTCAGACAAACATCCAAATAACGGGGGAACCTCCCAGAATCATTACGGAATTCAAACAAATTCTCCTGCTGTTTTCACTGGACCCACTGCACCTTTCTTTGAATGATCTGTGGGCAAGCTATACCTTTCTATCACATTGGGCTTCCATCGCACGCCTGGGCAGAATGCCCGAGAAGGATAACCCGATGGAATCCTTACTGGTGGATTTACGGGGGTTAGATAGGATCAAACCGTTTTCGCCGGAACAGAAAGTGGATGTAAAGCGTTATTGCCTACTGGTTACATCCCCTCTCAGTAAATCCATTGATCATTCGCTTGCATTGATTCGCTCACACCAGCTGAACAAACTGAAGGGACTGGAGGGTTTAACCGAAACCCAGGCAGAGCAACTGTTGCAGCGCATGCTGCTATTCTGGCGCGCCCACCCACTGCGGGGCTTTCCGCGCAGGGACCAGTACGACCGGCTGATAGTGGTAGCGGGCATCGATGCAATCAATGAGTTTCTAAGGAAAGGAACCGCGTATGACGACTACCGGCAGAACCGGGCTCGCCGATCCGAAGAGCTGGAAGGCACCGACGTAAGTACTTCTTTTACCCCCGCCCCCCGGGAAGCAAAGCATCACACCCACCATTGGCGCCAACTCAATATCAGCGAAAGAGGCATCGGCGTGATTGTGCAGCAATCCGGTATCAACGGGTTTCCCATCGGACAGCTTGTGTTAATTGAGAGCGAGGGGGCCGTGCAGCATACGAAATGGCGTCTGGGCGTAATACGTCGTCTGATCCAACAAAGTTCCGCAACCTTGGAGCTTGGGGTCGAGTTCCTGCTTGGAAAAGCGTCCGCCGCCACCCTGCGTCCGGAAGTATTCGGTGCCGAGCGCAGAGCCGATTTCCTCCCCGCCCTGGTAATTCAGCAAAGCGACACCTCGGAGAAGGTACTGATTACCCCACCCATGACCTATCGCCCTGATCGTCAGTACGTACTCGAAACCACTGATAAAGAAACCAGCAAGGTTCTGGCCGGCGACCTGCTGGAGTCAACCGGCTCGTTCGAGCGCTTCTCCTGCACCCAGGTCCAGTTGCACGGACACGCCGCCAGGTAGCAGATCAATCCTAAGCCGTATGCCCCTCGCTTTCCTCGGGGGACGGCTGTTCCGCCCCCGTCAGCAATACCTCCAGAGTCACTCCGAAGGCTCCCTCCAAATCTCTTTCCAGGTCCTGCAGGATCTCTCCCAACCGCCGCTCCGCGGGATCGGAAACATTCCTCAAAAGCTCCGGCGCCGGCAACAGAAACGGCCGCATCCGATAGAGTTCCATCAGGGTCATTCCGGAAAGGTCGCGGGCCAATCCCCACTCCCCTTCCTCCGTCCGCAGCACCACCCGCGCCGTTTGCAACTCCTGCAGCAGATGATCCAGCCCCTCTTCCGAAACCCGCCCCAATCTTTTCACCAGTCTCCGGGTAGTCAAGGCCCTGCCGTCCCGCTGTGCCTGCCGCAGTTGACCAAGCAACCGCAAAACCAGAATCAGATCGTTACGACCATCCGGGGAGCCCATTACAAGACCGTCACGGACAATGCCGATGCAGCAGGAGAATTCCGCCCCCAGCAGCGTAATCGCCCAGGAGAGATAGACCCAAACCAGAAAGATGGGGACCGCCGCCACCGCCCCGTAGATCGCCTCATAGGTAGGGAACTGCGTCAGGTAAAAGGCAAACCCCTTCTTTGCCCACTCGAACAGAATCGCCGCCACCACCCCTCCGGCCAGGGCATGGCGGAATGGAACCCGCCGGTTCGGAACCACGGTATACAACAGGGTAAAAGCGACTCCGGAAGACACCAGCGGCGTAATCCCAAGTAATCGGTCGGCCATCCCGATGGTCTCCACCGCACCCGACAGGGTCGGTAACGAAACCAGATAGGAGGTCACCACCACACTGCCGCCCATCAACAGCGGCCCGAGAGAAAGTATCGACCAATAAACCACAAACTTTGCAACCGGGCCGCGCTTCTTCCGGACCCGCCAAATGGTATTGAGGGACCGGTCAATCTCCGCCATCAACATCAGGGCGACAATGATCAGGAACACAAAGCCGGCCCCGCTCAACCGACCCGCCTTCTCGCTGAATTGTTGCAGATAGGCCTGCACCACCTCACCGGAAGCCGGAACGAAATTCTCGAATATAAAATTCTGAATCAGTCCCGCCACCTGCCCCGAGATCGGAAAGGCGGAAAGCAACGCCAGGGATACCGTCATCAGCGGCACCAGCGCCAGCAGCGTGGCATAGGTCAGGGAGGCGGCATGGGCCATTCCGTGATCTTCGCCGAACCGCGTGAACAGTAAGCGCACGAACCGGACAACCACCCGTTTGATTTCGAGAAACCTCTCCATTGCATCAACCTTTTAAATAGCCCTTGCCTTATAATTGTGAATTCGAGCCTCTGCCCATATCCGCGTACACCGGCCAGAAACAATTTACACCATAGCAGATTACGATGAACAAACAGTTTCCGCTTAACATCTCCCTGGAGGACGGGGTGAAGCTGGAGAGCTTCATCCCCGGCGGCAATCGCCAGGCACTGGCGGAGCTGAAACGTTTCGTCAAAGGGGGCGGCGAGCGCTTCCTGTTTCTCTGGGGCGGCGAGGGAACCGGTAAAACGCACCTGCTACAGGGTGCCTGCCGGGAAGCGACACTCCTCGGCAGAACGGCGGCTTATATCCCCTTCGCCTTACACTCCCGGTTACAGCCGGAACTGTTCGCCAACCTGGAGCGCCTGGACCTGGTCTGTCTGGACGACATCCAACAGATCGCCGGACTCCCGGAGTGGGAAGAGGCGCTGTTTCATCTGTTCAATCGACTGCATGAACGCAACGCCGGCCTGCTGATTACCGCCGACTGCAGCCCCAGCGCACTCCCGATCCGATTAGCCGACCTCGGCTCCCGCCTCTGTTGGGGAACCGCCTATCGCCTGGTCGCCCTGACCGATGAGGAGAAACAACAGGCGCTGGTGGAAGGGGCCACCCGACGCGGAATGCAACTCGCGCCGGAAACAGCCAACTACGTTCTCAGCCACTACTCCCGGGACATGGGCTCCCTGTTGGCGTTCCTGGACCGACTGGATCACGCCACCCTGGCGGAACAACGGAAACCGACGTTGCCGTTTGTGCGGGAGCTGCTGAAGGGCAAGGAATGAACATACGGTTTTGATGACCGGTCTTTTAGCGCCTGTTCTTTTCCCGGCAGATCGTCTCGCGGCCGACAGGCCTTAACTCCTTCCAGATACCTCTCCGCTACGACCGCCAGCAACTTGCTTTTGCCTGCCCAAAAGAAAGGGCCATTCGGAGGAGTTGCCCGGGAATAAACAATAGCCGTCGGTCCCACGCAGCATTACGAACACCCCTGGTTCGTGTTGACAACCCATTCCCATCCCGAATCCGGCAAACCAACTACAATTCAGTAACTGAAGGGAATAAAAGGCCCAATGCGTCGAAATGGAAATCGTGCGCCACCCCAGCTTTCTCGAAATCATATTGCCGGAGTTCTTCGAACTCGACCCCCGCACTGATAACTTTTCCCGCATTTTTTCGGCGGAACAACCGGGCACGCATAGTATCCTGATCAACTTGACCGGCCACGTCCGCGTTCCTCGCTTTCGGGACATACAGGAAGACCTTCACTTCTGCCGCGCTCTGGAAGACGCTTTCAAATCCATAACGGATGAGATTGAGATCATTGTTTTTCTGGTCGACAGCAGGACACGGAAAGCCATAAAGCCTTACGCCAAGATGCTGAGTAGTGCGGGATTTAATGTGAAGGTTTCTACGAACAGAAGAAAGATAGTTGCAATCTTGAGCTACTAGGCCGGCGATCTCTAAGCGCTCCTATTCGTTCGGGTGTCGCACACCAATCCCAAGCAGTTTAATCCCTGTTCTATTTCGGTAATTAGTTGCGCAGCCGCAAGGTTTTTCTGAGACTGGTAACTATTTTCGCCGCCCATCAGCCCCGGTTTTTTCACCCCCATAGCATGGGCTGCGAGTAACTTTCTTTTGCTCGCCGGAAAGCATTGGATCTCGGTAACCAATTTCGTGGCCGGTAGGCCACGAGTCCTTTCCTTGCTTTCAGTGAAACGGCCACGAGGTACTTTCTCTTGCTTGTCCAAGAGAAAGTACCCAAAGAGAATGACACCCCGCGGCCCCGGCCTCCGGCTGCTCTGCGCTTCTCGTCTCTGGCGGGGCTGTCCATACGGGGCATCCCTGCCCCGGATGGACAGGACCGACATCCCTGTCGGTCCGCTTCGGGCGATTCCCGCCTCCGACTGCGATGCTCGACGGGGCCAAGGGGTCCTGGGTGCAAAGCCCAAGTTCACCGCATCTCTTGCTTTCCGCGAAACTTGTTACCAGTCCTCAAACAAAAAAGCCGGGCATCTCTGCCCGGCTTTCTGATCACGAACGTCCCGCCGAAAATCAGTTGTTCTGAATCACGATATTCGGAAACTTCGCCGCATAACTCTTCGCCTGCAGCGAAAGCTTGGCCGCGGTCTTGCGGGCGATCTCGCGATAGATCTGGGAGATACGCGCCTCCGGTTCGGCCACCACAGTAGGGTTGCCGCCGTCGGTCTCTTCGCGGATGCGGATATCCAGCGGCAGGGCGCCGAGGAAATCCACCCCATACTGCTCCGCCATGCGGGCGCCGCCGCCTTCGCCGAAGATGTGTTCTTCATGGCCGCACTTCGAACAGATGTGGATGCTCATGTTCTCCACGATTCCCAGTACCGGCACCTCCACCTTCTCGAACATCTTGAATCCCTTGCGGGCATCCAGCAGGGCGATGTCCTGCGGGGTGGTGACGATTACGGCGCCGGAGACCGGCACCTTCTGCGCCAGGGTCAACTGAGTGTCGCCGGTGCCCGGCGGCAGGTCGATCACCAGGTAATCCAGTTTGTCCCAGTTGGTGTCGTTCAGGAGTTGTTCCAACGCCTGGGTGACCATGGGGCCGCGCCAGATCATGGGGGTCTCTTCATCGATCAGGAAGCCGATGGACATCGCCTGCAACCCGTGGTTCTGCATCGGCTCCAGGGTCTTGCCGTCTTTCGTTTCCGGCTGTCCCGTCACCCCCAGCATGCGGGGCTGGGAGGGACCGTAGATATCGGCATCCAGCACCCCCACCTTGGCGCCTTCCGCCGCCAGCGCCAACGCCAGGTTCACGGCGGTGGTGGATTTGCCCACCCCGCCCTTGCCGGAAGCGACTGCGATGATGTTCTTGACGTTATCGATGGGCTTGAGCGACTTCTGCACCGAATGGGCGATGATGTTCCAGCCCACCGTCACTTCGGCGGAACCGACGCCGGCCACCGCCTCCACCTTCTCCTTGAGAAGCTGTTCCAGTTCGTTCTTGATCCCTTGGGCCGGAAAGCCCAGTTCGATCCCGACCTTTACCCGGTCACCGTCGATCTCGATCCCCTTGACCGCCTTGGCCTTGACCAGGTCCTGTTTCAGATTGGGCTCCACATAACCCTGGATCGCCTGTTCGATCTGCTCGCGCGTCAGCTCTGCCATCGTTGTTACTCCTGCACCCCGGACCCGCCCGCAGCGGCCGCGGAAAATCGGTTAATCATGATAGGGCGCGCATTCTACCGCATTCCCGCCCCTTTTCCCAACCAAAACAGTCGGTCTTTTTCGGATTCCATCTCCACCCGGCCCGGCACAAAAATAGGAATCAAGCCCGCAACCGGATCCTGCATCTGCGCACGCCTTTGCTTCACTCTCACGCCGGCGGGCTTTCATGCCATAATGACACGCTTTGTATGCCAGCCCAGAAAACTGCAAACGAGATGAGCACGACACCCCGCAACATCCTGGTCACCAGCGCCCTGCCCTACGCCAACGGACCGATCCATATCGGCCATCTGGTGGAGTACATCCAAACCGACATCTGGGTGCGGTTCCAGAAAATGCAAGGGCAGAACTGTATCTATGTCTGCGCCGACGACGCCCACGGCACCCCGATCATGCTGCGGGCGCGCCAGGAGGGGATTTCACCGGAGGCCTTGATCGCCCGGGTGGCCGAGGAACACCGGGCCGATTTCGCCGGTTTCCATGTCGGGTTCGACAACTACCACTCCACCCACTCGGAAGAGAATCGCAGCTATTCCGGCCTGATCTATGAGCGCTTGCGCGATGCCGGACACATCGCCAGCCGCACCATCACCCAGGCCTACGACCCGGTGGAGGAGATGTTCCTGCCGGACCGGTTCATCAAGGGTGAGTGCCCCAAGTGCGGCGCCCAGGATCAGTATGGTGACAACTGCGAGGCGTGCGGCGCCAGCTACTCTCCGGCGGAACTGAAGAACCCGGTCTCCGCGGTGTCCGGCGCTAAACCGGTGGAGAAGGAGTCGGAGCACTACTTCTTCAAGCTGGCGAACTTCGAGGAGAGCCTCAAGGGCTGGACCCGCGACCGCCTGCAGAGCGAGATCGCCAACAAGCTGGGGGAGTGGTTCGAGGCGGGTCTCCAGGAGTGGGACATCTCGCGGGACGCCCCCTATTTCGGCTTCGAGATCCCGGACCATCCGGGCAAGTACTTCTACGTCTGGCTGGACGCCCCCATCGGGTACATGGCCAGCTTCAAGAATCTCTGCGATCGCTGCGACGATCTGGAATTCGACCGCTTCTGGGGTGCGGACTCTGATGCCGAGCTCTACCACTTCATCGGCAAGGACATCGTCTACTTCCACTGCCTGTTCTGGCCAGCCATGCTGGAGGGCGCGGGATTCCGCAAACCCAGCGCGGTGTTCGCGCACGGCTTCCTCACCGTGGACGGCCAGAAGATGTCCAAGTCCCGGGGCACCTTCATCAAGGCCCGCACCTATCTGGACCATCTCAATCCGGAGTATCTGCGCTACTACTTCGCCGCCAAGCTGGGAGCGGGGGTGGAAGACATCGATCTCAATCTGGAGGATTTCGCCGCCCGGGTGAACTCCGACCTGGTGGGAAAATACGTCAACATCGCCAGCCGCGCCGCCGGATTCATCGCCAAGCGTTTCGACGGTGTAGTTGCATCAGTACAAGAGCCGGGACAGGAAGAAAGCCAGCTTGATTCCATCACGTCCCAGTTGCAGGCTGCGGCAGCCACGATTGCGGAATTCCTGGAGAGCCGGGACTTTTCCAAGGCGGTCCGGGAGATCATGCGCCTGGCGGACGAGGTGAACTACTACACCGACGAGAAAAAACCGTGGGTGCTGGCGAAAGAAGAAGGCAAAGAGGCGGAGCTCCAGTTCGTCTGTAGTGTGCTGATCAACTGTTTCCGGCTGCTCACCATCTATCTGAAGCCGATCCTGCCGGCGCTGGCGACACAAGCGGAGCAGTTCCTGGGGGTCGAACCCCTGACCTGGACGGATACGCAGACCCTGCTGCCCGGCGGCCATCGTATCAACCGTTACGAGCATCTTATGACCCGCATCGAGACCAAAGATATCGAAGCCATGGTGGCCGCCTCGAAAGAGGACCTGACCGCCACCGACGCCAAAAAGACCAAACCGCACGAGACTGCGACGGAGGGACATCTGGCCAAGGACCCGCTCGCCGACGAGATCGAGTTCGGAGAGTTCGCCAAGGTGGATCTGCGCATCGCGCGGATCGTCCAAGCGGTGCCGGTGGAGGGCGCGGACAAGCTGCTGCAGCTGACCCTGGATCTGGGCGGCGAAACCCGCAACGTCTTCGCCGGCATCAAGTCTGCCTACGACCCGCAGGCGCTGGAGGGCCGGCTGACGGTGATGGTGGCGAACCTGGCACCGCGCAAGATGCGTTTCGGTGTTTCAGAGGGGATGGTGCTGGCGGCAGGGCCGGGCGGAGGCGACCTGTTTCTTCTCAGCCCGGATTCCGGTGCCGAGCCCGGGATGAAGGTGAAATAACATTCCTTTAACAATCCCTACAGTTTTTCAGGAAATAACCTCAATAATTCCGAGTAATAAACTCTGGAAGCAATTCAGAGATATCTGATATTCTCGGAAACTTGGGTCGCGTATCTCAAATCCGCCCGCTTGCGGAAGCATCTTCTTGATATATCACCAGCAAGCATGGGTAAGCGAACTCTTTAGGCAGGATCCCGATGAAAGAGTACATTCTCATTCTCATCAGCACCGTGCTGGTGAACAACTTCGTTCTGGTGAAGTTCCTGGGACTTTGCCCCTTCATGGGTGTCTCCAAGAAGATCGACACCGCCGTAGGGATGGGCTTTGCCGTCACCTTCGTACTGACCCTGGCCTCGATCATGAGTTATCTGGCCAACGAGTACCTGCTGATCCCGCTGGGACTGGAGTACCTGCGCACCATCACCTTCATCCTGGTGATCGCGGTACTGGTCCAGTTCGTGGAGATGGTGATCCACAAAACCAGCCCGGTGCTATACCAGCTCCTGGGCATCTTCCTGCCGCTTATCACCACCAATTGCATCGTCCTGGGCGTCGCCCTGCTGAACGTGCAGGAACAGCATGATTTCATCGAATCGGCACTGTACGGTTTCGGCGCGGCTGCGGGTTTCACGCTGGTGCTGGTGCTGTTTGCCGCCATGCGGGAACGCATCAATGTCTCGGATGTACCCAAACCGTTCCAGGGCAGCGCCATCGGCATGATCACCGCCGGGCTGATGTCCATGGCGTTTCTCGGCTTTGCCGGTCTGGTTTCCAGCTAAAGGAGCGTTTTAGGGATGTTGTCGGTTCTGATCGCCGTCCTGCTGCTTGCAGTACTTGCTCTGGCTTTCGGCCTGTTGCTGGGGTATTCCTCCATCCGGTTTCATGTGGAGGAGAATCCGCTGGCGGACAAGATCGCCAACCTGCTGCCCCAGAGCCAATGCGGTCAGTGCGGCTTTCCGGGCTGCGGCCCCTACGCCGAAGCGGTCGCCAGCGGTGCGGCCCCCATTAACGGCTGCCCGCCGGGCGGCGAAGCCACCATGGTTTCCATCGCCGAACTGCTGGGGATCGACCCCGTCCCCATGGGCGGAGAAGAAGGCGAGTGCGAAAAACCGAAGCTGGTGGCCAATATCGACGAACAGCTCTGCATCGGTTGCGCCGTCTGTCTGAAACACTGTCCCGTGGATGCCATCCTCGGTACCACGCGGCAGATGCATACAATCATCGCGGATGAATGTATCGGCTGCGAGGCGTGCGTCAAGCCCTGCCCGGTCGACTGTATCAGTATGCGCCCCATCAAGACCGATCTCACCACCTGGGCCTGGCCGCTCCCCGGACCGGGCAAGCCCAGCGAAATCGCGGCGCAGGCAGGCTAAGAAGGAAGCAGTACGATCATGCATAAGACCCAGCACAAAGCGCCTGCCCGCAGACTCTGGACCCTTCCCGGCGGAATCCATGTGCCGGACAACAAGAAACAGTCCGTCACTCGTCCGGTGACGACTGCGGCCCTGCCCAAACGGCTGGTGATCCCGATGCAGCAGCACCTGGGCAATCCGGCAAAACCGTTGGTATCGGTAGGGGAGCGGGTGCGCAAAGGCCAGATGATCGGTGAACCGAACGGCTTCATCAGCGCGCCGGTGCACGCCTCCAGTTCCGGCACGGTGACGGATGTCGGTCACTACCCCATTCCCCACCCCTCGGGGCTCGAAGGCACCTGCGTGGTCATCGAAACCGACGGTCGGGAGGAGTGGATCGATTTACCGGAACCGGTAACCGATTTCACCACCCTGGGGAAAGAGGAGATTCTGCGACGCATTCGCGCTGCCGGCATCGTCGGCATGGGCGGCGCCGGTTTCCCTTCCAGCGTCAAGCTGAATCCGGGACCCGATAACCGGATTCACACCTTGCTGATCAACGGCGTCGAATGCGAACCCTTCAGCACCTCGGATGACCTGCTGATGCGCAACCGGGCCGACCGGATCATCGCAGGTATCCGGATCATGGTTCACCTGCTGGGGGTGAAGAACTGCCTGATCGGGATCGAAGACAACAAGCCCGAGGCGGCCGCCGCCATGCGCCAGGCGGTACAAGAGAGCGATCTCCGGAATACCGAGGTGGTGGTCATCCCGACCCTTTACCCGAGCGGCGGCGAAAAGCAGTTGATCTACATCCTCACCGGCAAGGAGGTGCCCAGCGGCGGACTGCCCGGGCATATCGGTTTCGTCTGCCACAACGTAAGTACCACCGCGGCGGTAGCGGATGCGGTGCTGGAGGGCAAACCGCTGATCTCCCGTTATGTAACGCTTACCGGCGAAGGGATCGCCGAACCGCGCAATCTGGAAGCCCTGGTGGGCACCCCGATTGCCGAACTGGTGGCACAGGCCGGCGGCTACACCCCGGACGCCTCCCGGCTGATCATGGGTGGCCCGATGATGGGTTTCGCGCTGCGCCAGGACGAGATCCCGATGGTCAAGGCGACCAACTGCATCCTGTCGCCGAGCGCCGAAGAGGTACCCTATCCCGGCAGCGCCAGCGCCTGTATCGGCTGCCTGCGCTGCGTAAACGCCTGCCCGATGAATCTGCTGCCGCAAAAGATGTACTGGCATATCCGAGCCGCCGCACCCAACCGGGCGAAAGCGTACAATCTGTTCGACTGTATCGAATGCGGTTGCTGCTCCCATGTATGCCCGTCCCGCATTCCGCTGGTGCAGTATTTCCGCCATGGAAAGGCCGCCATCCGGCTCCAGGAACTGGAAAGTTGCAAGAGCGAGCGCGCCCGACGCCGCACCACAGCCCGCAACGCGCGGCTGGAAAAACTGGAGGCGGAGAAGCAGGCGAAACTTGCCGCCAAGAAAGCCGCATTACAGCAGCCTGCCGCCGGTTCCAGCGAAACGAACACCACCTCCTCCGAGCAGGACGGATAGACGATGCAATTCTCGACCATCACACCGCCGCATACGGATCGTCCCAACTCAGTCACCCTGGCGATGCTGTGGGTGATCGTGGCCCTGGTGCCCGGCGCCATCGCCATGATCTGGCTGTTCGGTTGGGGCATCCTGATCAATATGATCCTGGCGGTTAGCACCGCCATCGCGGCCGAGACGCTGGCGATGCGGCTGCGCAAACGCCCGGCTCTCCCGGCGATCCGCGATCTCAGTGCGATACTGACCGCCCTGCTGTTCGCCATCGCGGTACCGCCGCTGCTGCCCTGGTGGCTCACCGTTTTGGGTGTCGCATTCGCCATCCTGATCGTAAAACAGGCATACGGCGGACTGGGTTACAACGTATTCAATCCGGCCATGGCGGCCTATGTGTTGCTGTTGGTCTCATACCCGGTGGACATGACCTCCTGGCTGCCGCCCATGGGCCTGAATGAGCACCCGCTCGGCTTTCTGGATACCCTGCAGGCCATCTTCGGGGGTACCCTGCCGGGTGATCTGAGTTGGGACGCAGTCACCATGGCCACTCCGCTGGACACCATGCGCACGCAACTCTCCCTCGACAGTACCGTAAGCGAGATCAGTCAGAACCCGGTCCTGGGCGCGTTCGGCGGTCGGGGTTGGGAAATCGTCTTCGGTCTCTACCTGCTGGGCGGACTCTTCATGCTGTATAAGCGTGCGATCAGCTGGCATATCCCGGTCTCGCTGCTGACCGGCCTGTTCCTGATCGCCACGGTATTCCATTCCCTCGACCCGGACGCTTACCCCTCGGCACTGTTTCACCTGTTCAGCGGCGGCGCCATTCTGGGGGCTTTCTTCATCGCCACCGACCCGGTCACCGCTCCCGACACGCATGCCGGACAACTGATCTACGGCGCCTGCATCGGCGTCCTGATCTATATCATTCGCACCTGGGGCGGCTACCCGGATGCGGTCGCGTTCTCGGTACTGCTGATGAATGCGGCGGCTCCGTCGCTCGGACACTTTACCCGCCCGCGGACCTTCGGTCACGGAGGTGCGGAGCATGACTAAGCGCAAGATCACGGTGGCCGGGCTGTTGCTGGCCATGTTTGCGATTCTCGGCACCGGACTGGTAGCGGTCACCCACCTGGTCACCAAGGATCAAATCGCCGAAAACGAACGTCAGGCGCTGCTCAACAGCCTGAGCGCAATCGTTCCGGCAAGCACCATCGACAACGACATCGTCAGCGATACCCTCACCGTTCGCGATCCCGAGATGTTGGGAGGAGAGGAGACCCAGATCTACCGCGGCCGCAAAAACGGCCAGCCGGTGGCGGCGGTGTTCACCTCCATCGCGCCGGACGGTTACAGCGGCCAGATCAAGCTACTGGTGGCGGTACGGGCGGACGGCACCTTGGGCGGTGTGCGTGTGGTAGCGCATAAAGAGACCCCGGGGTTGGGCGATCGTGCGGAAGTGGAAAAAAGCGACTGGATCCTCGGTTTCACCGATCGCTCCCTGACCAATCCCGATCTCGACGGCTGGAAGGTGAAGCGGGACGGCGGCATATTCGATCAGTTCACCGGCGCCACCATTACCCCGCGCGCCATCGTCAAGGCGGTCAAGAATACCCTGCTCTATTTCCAGGAGCATCAGGCTGAGGTGTTTGCGCAAACGGCAGCCGAGCCCGGGCAATAAAGATTTCAGCCACTACCAGAAAGGCACTCAAGATGGCGGAAAGTTACGGCAAAGTGATTCGAAACGGACTGTGGGACAACAACCAGGCGCTGGTGGCGTTGCTGGGACTCTGTCCTCTGCTGGCCGTGACCAGTACCGCCATCAACGGTCTGGGTCTGGGAATCGCCACCACGGTGGTGCTGGTGCTTTCCAACTTCACTATCTCCCTGATCCGGAACATCGTACGCCAGGAGATCCGCTTGCCGGTGTTCGTGCTGGTGATCGCTTCCTTTGTAACGGCGGTGGAGTTGAGCATGAACGCCTGGTTCTATGAGCTGTTCAAGATTCTGGGCATCTTTATCCCGCTGATCGTCACCAACTGCGCCATCATCGGTAGGGCCGAGGCGTTTGCCTCCAAAAACACCCTCCTTCGTTCGGTGGTGGACGGCCTTGCCATGGGGATCGGCTTCACCCTGGTCCTGACGGTGCTGGGCGCTTTCCGGGAGTTGATCGGAATGGGTACCGTGCTCTCGCAGGCACAC
Source organism: Sedimenticolaceae bacterium (assembly GCA_050287725.1). GTDB lineage: Bacteria > Pseudomonadota > Gammaproteobacteria > Chromatiales > Chromatiaceae > CBFDBF01. The sequence continues at coordinate 12,775 of JBNKCL010000015.1, read as the reverse complement.
CTGATGTTCGGTGAAATGGCCGCAGGCCTGACCCTCAAGATCGAGGGTTTCCGGGGCATGTTGCTGGCTATTCTGCCGCCGGGCGCCTTCCTGGGTATGGGCCTGTTGATCGCCGCCAAGAACCTGCTCGATGCCCGTGCAGCCAAGTCGGCAAAGATCAAGGCGATCGCCGCCCAGCCCAGTACCGCCTAACCCGGCCCGATATAGCGACGCAACAACTCTTCCAGGGCGGGGAAATCGATCGGCTTTGTCAGACAACCGTCCATCCCCGCATCGCGGCAGGCCTGTTCCAGGTCCGGTTCTTCCCCGGAGGCCAACGCGATGATGGGAAGATGACTGCCCGTCCCTTCCTGATCGCGATAGGCCCTGCTGAAACCCAGGCCGTCCAGGTGCGGCATGCGCAGATCCATCAAGGCCAGATCGAACTTTCGTTCCCCGCTTACACGCAAAGCCTCCCGCCCGTCCCGAACCCAGGTCACCTCACATCCAAGACCGGTCAGAAACGTCTGCAGCACCTTCCCGTTGACGAGATTGTCTTCCGCCATCAGTACCCGAACCGTACGGATCGCCGATACCGGCCCGGAGACCATCGCCCGTGCCGCTGAAGAAGCGACACGCTTCCCGCGCCCTCCGTTCAGAAGCTGCGTAACCGCCTGCGCCAACTGTTCCGCAAGGAACGGCTTCTTCACAAACACAACGCGCTTCTGCTTCTCCAGCTGCAACCCATTGCGGGCATATCCGAGAAACACCACCGGCAATTCAGCACCGAGATGACCGCGGACCACTTCCGCAATCCGCACCACATCCTGCCTGCGCGCCGAATCGGCGATAATCACCAAATCGATCCCCCCCTCTTCCCCCGCAGCCGCAACAACCGGAGCGAGATCCGCCACTTTTTTTACCGAAACCGTTGCCAGCCCCATCCTGCGGCAACTCTCCACGATTGCTTCCGTGCTTGTTTCATTGGCGTCGTAGATCAATGCCTTCTTGCCGTCGCAGCGCGGGTATGGCGGCTCCTCACGCGTCAACTCAGCCTGCCGCAACGGCAAACGGACCCAAAACAGCGTACCCTGATCATGGGAACCATGAAATCCGATTTCACCGCCCATCAATTCCACCAGTTTTTTCGTGATCGCAGTACCCAGGGCATTGTCACCGTTCTGGCCGGTTACGGAAAAATCGGTCTTCCAAAAACTGTCCAGCACCCGATCCTGTTGTTCTTTCGAAACACAGACACCGGTATCCTCCACCTCCAACAGCAGATCTTCACCATCCGGTCCCGCCAAACGCGCCCGCACGATCACTTCCCCATTGTCGATAAACCTGACCGCATTCCCGACAAGATTCAGGAGCACCTGGCGCAACCGCAGTTCGTCCCCGATCAACAGCGACGGCAATCGCTCATCCATCAGACAAACCAGCTCCACCGCCCTCTCCTGCGCCTCTTTCCCTACTGCCCCACAGACCTCCAACAATACCGAACCCAACCGAAACGGCACATCTTCCGGCTCCAGGCCGCCACTCTCAATCCGAGAAAAGTCGATGATATCGCCAATCAAGGCATCGAGAACCACGGCTGAGGCGCCGATCGACTCGGCATAATCGCGTTGCTCCGGCTTCAACTCACTATCTTCAAGAATCTGCGTCATACCGACGATACCCCGAAGCGGGGTGCGCAGCTCATGCGTGACATTGGAAAGAAACAGACTCTTCACCTCGTTGGACTGCTCCGCCTGCTGACGGGCACGATGGAGCTGACGTAACAACATATGTTGATACATCGGAAGAATCACCAATATCAACAGGAAAAACATCGCCTCCAGACCATGCTGCTGCCACTGCTCCAGAACCGTCACCACACTCGCGTAAGCAACCACACTCATGATGGATGCGGCTTTCAGGAACTGTGTTCCATAGCGCGTTCCATAGGAGAAAAAGATCCAGATGTAGATCAGGTAAAAAGGATGGACCGCCACATGGGTCATATAGATGCAGAAGGTGGTGGCGGAGATATCGATAGCCAGCCCGAGATAACGTCGCTCCTCCCAGACCGGACGCACGTAGATGCTGGCCAGAAATCCGAGGAAAGCGATCAGATAGCCGCTGAACAGAATATAGTAATGAATATCCGCTACCTGGTAGCGCCCGGATGCCTCGCCCAGTGCGATATAGATCGAAGCGAAAACCCAGAATCCCAGCCGGATCAAGGCCGCCTGGAATTCAGGATTCACCGAAAGTCCGCGCTTACGGAACATACGCATAAGAAAATCCCTGTTTTGCCGACAACCGGACAGCCGGGCGAAAACACCGCACAGGGCTTATATCCGCGCCCGTCCCCGGAATTTCTGACTGTCTCCCTGTCTTTCTCACTGGAAAAGCATCCCAAACTCAACCGGTGATAAACTACCGAAAATAGATACGCAATGGCAACGATTATCCACCATCTGTTTTGGCAATAACCCCTCAACCATGAATAGCGAAAAACGGCGCGAGATATTCCGGCGATTGCAGGAAGCCGATCCGGCTCCCACCACCGAACTGCACTATACCACCCCATTCGAGTTGCTGGTGGCGGTAATGCTGTCCGCCCAGGCCACCGATCGGAGTGTCAACAAAGCGACGGCCGCGCTGTTTCCCAAGGCCAACACACCGACTGAAATCCTGGCCCTGGGTGAAACGGGACTGAAGCATCATATCCGCACCATCGGACTCTACAACACCAAGGCACGCAACATTATCGCCACCTGTCGTCTGTTGCTGGAGCGACACGGGGGTGATGTCCCCGACCAGCGAGGAGCGTTGGAGGCATTGCCGGGAGTGGGACGCAAGACCGCCAACGTGGTCCTCAATACCGCTTTCGGTCAACCTACCCTGGCGGTGGACACCCATATCTTCCGGGTTGCCAATCGCACCGGGATCGCGCCGGGGGGTACACCGCTGGCGGTAGAACAAAAACTGCTGCGGATGGTTCCCGCCGAATTTCTTCAGAACGCCCACCACTGGTTGATTCTGCACGGCCGCTACACCTGCATCGCGCGCAAACCCCGCTGCGGTTCCTGTATCATCGAAGATCTGTGTGAATACGGCGAGAAAACATGTTAGAGCACCGAAACGAGCACAAATACCACAGGAATTACAAAGTGTTATCGTCGCCTACGTGGGCGCCGTCCGAATGCGTGCGCCATCACCCCAACCCCGGCGAACACCCTGTACATATGGTCTTTCACGATCACTCTGCGACCCCTGTGTCTCGGTTGCCAGACAGATGACTCAGAAACCCACCGGAGAGCGAAATGTTTGGTAGTGACAGAACCCGAATGCGGCGGGTTTTTACCGAGGCTTGGCGCAAACAACAGGCCGGAGAGCCGCTGGAACCGCTGGAACAGGTCATCGTTCATATCGAGCGACTACACCCGGAGTACCACCGGATCCTGGAAAAACCGGAGCAATCGTTGCAACAGGAATTTCTTCCGGAGACCGGCAACACCAATCCTTTTCTACACCTGGCGATGCATCTCAGCCTGCAGGAGCAGATCTCCACCGACCGGCCCGCCGGTATCTCAGCCCTGTATCAACAACTGATCCGGCAAACCGGAGATGCGCACACTGCGGACCACCAGCTTATGGAGTGTCTCGGAGCCATGCTCTGGGAGGCTCAGCAGGCCAATACCCCGCCGGACGAATCCGCTTATCTGGAGTGCATCCGGGGGTTACTGAAACGGCAACCTGGGTGTTGATCCGGCAATTGGCTCCATGACCGGGCAAAAAAAGCGGAAGGCAGATACCGAATCGATTCTTGACCTATATTTACTATATACAAGAGCGAGAAATAGAAAGGAGACACCTGTATGAGCACAACTTGGGTAGTCGTTGCAGATTCAAGCAGAGCCCGCATCTTCTCCGCAGAAAAACCCTCCAGCCCACTTGAAGAAATCCAGACCCTGTCTCATCCGGAAGGCCGGTTGCACCAAGGTGACCTGGTCTCAGACAAACCGGGCCGCGATAACAATGCCAGTTACGGCAGCCACAATATGGGGCACGAAACCGACGCCAAAGAAGAGGAGTCGTTGCGCTTTGCCGCCATGGTCTGCGAACGGCTGGAAGACGGGCGCTGCAGGGGCCAGTTCGACAAAATCTATGTGATCGCAGCTCCCTCTTTCCTGGGATTGCTCAGAAAACAACAAAACAGCGCATTACGGAAAATGGTTGCCGCAGAAATCTCCAAGAACCTCTCCACACTCACTCCTATTGAGATTCGCAAAAGTCTGCCGCAATATCTTTAAATCGCTTTTCGTTGGACGACAGGAGGAGTTCCGGGTGATCAAGCCCCTCGACGCCGCTGAGCTTTATCATGCCTGCGACCCAGCCAGGCTACGATTCAAAAGTACCGCCGAGCTTGGGCATCTAGACAAAACGATCGGCCAGGAACGGGCGATCGACGCCATCCGGTTCGGGGTCGGCATCCCGCACGAGGGTTACAACCTCTATGTGATGGGTTCCACCGGCCTGGGACGCCACACTATGGTCAAGGACGCGATCCAGCAACAGGCCAAGGAGGCGCCAATACCACCGGACTGGTGCTACATATCCAACTACGAGCACCCCCACAATCCTTTCATCCTTTCCCTTCCGGCGGGCAAAGGCTCCAAGTTGCGGCGCGATATGGAGCAGCTGGTGGATGATTTGCTGAACGCCATTCCGTCGGCCTTTCAGAGCGATGAATACCGACGCCGCGCCAAGGAGATCAACGACGACTTCAAGGCACGGGAAGAAGAGACCGCCAACGAACTGGGACGCAAGGCCCAGGAGCAGGGCATCGCCCTGCTGCACGGCCCCACCGGCTACACCCTGGCGCCGCAGAAAGACGGCAAGATCCTGTCGCCGGATGAGTTCCAGGGACTCTCCGAAAAAGAACAGGAACAGATCGGAGAGATGCTGGAACGAATCAAGGACGAACTGAAGAAGGTGATGGCGCAACTGCCCGAATGGCAACGTGAGATGCGACACCGATTCAAAGAGTTGGATACCGAAATCGTGGAACTCACCGTCAGCCACTTCATCGATGAACTGGAGAAAGAGTACCGCGAATTCCCGGAGGTATTGAAGTATCTGGCCGATACCAAGCATGACATCATCGACAACAACGTGCTGTTCCGTCAGGGCGAAGAGGAGGATGGAAAATCACCCTCCAGCCGCGACGGAGAATTCAACCGTTACCGCATCAATGTCCTGGTGGATAACTCCGGAACCGAAGGCGCGCCCATCATCTTCGAGGACAACCCTACCTACCAGAATCTGATCGGCAGGGTGGAGCATCTGGCCCGCATGGGGATGCTGCTTACCGATTTCACCCTGATCAAACCGGGCGCCCTGCACCGCGCCAACGGCGGCTACCTGCTGTTGGACGCAGAGAAGTTGTTGACCAGCCCGTTTGCCTGGATGGCCCTGAAACGTGTCCTTCACTCCCGGGAGGTGCGCATCGAATCCCTGGAACGGCAACTCAGCATGATCAGCACCGTCTCGGTTGAACCGCAACCGATCCCGATCGACCTCAAAGTGATCCTGATCGGGAATCGCCTGCTCTACTACCTGTTGAAAGAGTACGATCCGGAGTTCGGGGTACTGTTCAAGGTCACTGCCGATTTCTCGGAGCAGATGCCGCGTGAGGATGACAACGAACTCCTGTACGCCCGGCTGATCGCCACCCTGCAACATCAGGAGGGGCTACGGGATATCAGCCGGGACGGCGTGGCCCGCATCATCGAGGAGAGCGCGCGTCGCGCCTGGGACGGTGAAAAGCTGTCACTGCACATGGGGAGTCTGCTCGATTTGCTGCGCGAAGCCGACTATTGGGCGGGGCGCGCCGAGAGTAAGCTGGTGCGTCCGAAAGATGTCCAGGACGCCATTGACGCCCAGAACCGCCGGGTGGACCAATTGCGTGAACAGATCCAGGAACAGGTAATCCGGGGCACCATCAAAATCGACACCGACGGGGTGCAACTGGCGCAGATCAACGGCCTGTCGGTCCTCCAGCTCGGCGACTACGCCTTCGGCGTCCCCACCCGCATCACCGCCACCGCCCGCCTCGGCAGCGGCGAATTGGTGGACATCGAACGGGAGGTGGAACAGGGCGGCCCGATCCATAGCAAGGGGGTGTTGATCCTCTCCTCCTATCTCGCCGAGCGTTATGCCAAACATCAACCCCTCTCGCTCTCCGCCAGCCTGGTGTTCGAACAGAGTTACGGCCAGATCGAAGGGGACAGCGCCTCCATGGCCGAGTTGTGCGCCCTGCTCTCCTCCATCGGCGATCTGCCCATTCGCCAATCGCTTGCCATCACCGGCTCCATCAACCAGCACGGCGAGATTCAGGCGATCGGCGGTGTCTCCCAGAAGATCGAGGGATTCTTCGACATCTGCAACGCCCGGGGATTGACCGGGCGCCAGGGGGTCATCATCCCGCAGGCCAACCTCAAGGACCTGATGCTGAGACAGGAGGTCGTGACGGCGGCAAAAGAGGGTAAATTCGCCATTTATGCGGTAACCCACGCGGACCAGGCGATGGAGCTGCTCACCGGCCTGGAAGCGGGAATCCCGGATGCCGACGGAATCTACCCCCCGGACAGCATCAACGGCAGCATCCAACTCCGGCTCGCCGAGTGGATCGCCCTGCGTCAGCACTACGCCCAACCGCAAAAAGAGGAATAGCCGCCCCCCGGTTCTATCCGTTCCCGGAACGTCGGACCGCGCATGTCGAGTAAATTCAGGCCGGTGGTGTGCATGCGTAACAAGCAGATGCGCATGTTTCTGAAGCGGCTGCCGGAAGAGCGGTATATCCTATAGCAGGCTGCTGGAAAAGCCTCCAACGAGTGCGAGACAAAGCAAAATTCAGCGGACAGGCGCGGTTTACAAGGAGTAAATGTACACTGTGAACTGGGATTGTAATGCCGTATCGTGCCGTATAAGATTTTTTCAACAGCCTGGCAGTTAAACCATTCAAGCATGAGGAGAACCAACGTGGACATTGTCGAATACGCCATGCAAATGGAAAAGGACGGAGAAGCCTATTATCGGGCACTCGCCGAGAAAGCGAACAGCAAGGGCGTGAAGCGGATCTTCGGTCTGCTGGCCAATGCAGAGAGGAGACATTACGAAGCGTTTCGGATGCTCAAGGACAACAAACCCCAACCTCTTCCGGTCACGGACGTCAAGCTCCTGCCGGATATAAAAAACATATTCCAGGAGATACGCGACAGCGAAAACTGGCAGAATATTTCCGGAGATCAGGCCGACGCCTACCGGGAAGCCCGGGAGCTCGAGAGAAAAAGCGAGGAGTTCTACCGGGAACAGGCGGAGGAGCTAACCGATCCCATGCAGGAGGAACTGTGCCTAGTAATCGCCGACGAGGAGAGGACCCATTATCTGATCATAGATAACATCCTGGAACTGGTTTCCCGCCCCAAGGAGTGGCTGGAGAACGCCGAATGGCGGCACCTGGACGAATATTAAGGGATAGGGGAGACAATCTGCTATCAACGAATACGCCCATGGTGCCGTCAGAGTCCGCATAACCGCAAACAGGAGAACAAACGCCGGGCAGCAGACCGGTGTATTCGGCACTCCCACCAGCAGAAAGCGAACGAACTCTCGAGCTTCATTTCAGAGCAAATCGACGTCCACTCTGCGGGGGACGGCCGTTGGCGGCAAGTTGTGATCATCACCCTATCCCGAGCGGAAGAACCGGCTATGATTGGCCGGTAGAGAGAGTGTACCGACCCAACCGAAGGGAGAACGATCATGGCGCGGAATCTCGTATTGTTACTGTTGTTGATGTTCGGACTACCGGTGATGGCGGCGCAACCCCTGACCGTAGTGACATTGGGAGACAGCCTCACCCAAGGGGACGGCGACGACGGGATCGGGGGCGGCTATCCGGCCCGGCTGCAACAGCGGCTTGCGGCGAGCCACCCTGGCTCTACGGTGCGGAATCTCGGCCAGTCCGGCTGGACCTCGGACGATCTGATCAACACCCAACTGGAACCGGCGGTGGCGGCGCTGCGGTCGGCGCCTTCCGGCCATACCCCGGTAGCCCTGGTCTGGATCGGCAGCAACGACCTGTTCGGACTCTACAACTGGGTGTGCGACAACGACTATCACAACAACTTCGCCGCCTGCGAACGGGACGGCGAGCAAAACTTCCGCAACAACCTGCAACGAATCCTCTCCACCCTGAAGGGGACCGGCGCGCAGGTCTACATCGCCCTCCTCGATGATCAGTCAAAACGCCCGGTGATGAGCAACCCGGAACTGCGCACCAACAACTTCGATCTGATTACCGCCGACGACGTCCCGCGCATGTCGGCCCAGACCGCCAAATATAACGAGATCGTTCGCCAACTGGCCGAACAGCAAGGGGCGAGTACGGTGGATTTTCTGAACACCACCCTGTTCGAGGAACAAGCGACATTGGCGGAGGACGGCAACCATCCGAACGGCGCCGGCTATGATGCCATCGCCGAGCGATGGTACCAAAGCATTACCCAGTGATTGGATTGAAACACGCCACCTAACAGCGCGCCCTCACTGAGACGCGTGACATGAAAAAAGGGGAGGAAAGTGCCACTCGCGGAACTCGAACAATACCTTCACGACCACATTCCCCTATCGAAAGCGATGGGCGTGACCGTCGTATCCGCGAATGCGGACGCCGTTATCCTGCAAGCTCCGCTGGCGCCAAACATTAATCACCGCGAGACCGTATTCGGAGGGAGCGCCTCCGCGCTGGCGATTCTCGCCGCATGGTGCCTGCTGCATACTCGCTTGCAAGAAAAAGGCATCCATACGCGCTTGGTGATTCAGCGCAATACCATGGAATATGACAAACCTATATTTGGCGGGTTTACTGCACGATCATCGCTGGAACAGGAAGATCACTGGACAAGGTTTATCCGCATATTGGAAAAAAAGGGAAGAGCCAGAATTACCGTCATATCGGTACTCGAGCATGCGGGACAAGTGGCAGGCAGACTCAGCGGGGAATTTGTCGCGTTGCGCACATAACTCGCCTGACCGCACCGTCAACCCGAACAGCCGAATGCGCCGTTCCTTCGTCACGCCCCTTTTGCCCGCCGGTTCTGACGACCGTTACTGCAACTTCCGCATCTGCTCCTTGACTGCCGCAAGCCACTCGTCAAAATCGATATCGATCATCTCGTCGATATAGTAACCGGTATTTCCTTGTCTGAAATAGAGATGATCGTCTCTGGAGAGACCCAATGTCGATCCGAACATAAACGACAAATAGTCGTCCGGATTGGATCGGTACCGCTCCTTGATTTGATCGAGCAATACCCCGACCTCCGCACGCCGGGCGTCGTAACGCTCCCGAAAGGATTCTCCCCAATCATCGAGATCTTCCGGGTCCTGCTGCAAAAACTCGAGCGATACATAACTGAAGTGATCCTGGATCTCTTTGGCCGCAGAGATGATATCCATGGAGCGATCGGCCGGTATTGAAACATCCGGGTTCATCATGGGTTGGCCATCCTCGAACCAGGTCGCGGTGCCGGCCTTCTCTTCGGAGGTATCCCCGGCGGCATAGGCCTCCAGATCCTCGATCAGGCTGTCGAACAGTTCGTCCAGCTTCCCCTCGAATTTGGACTGCGCCGAATTGCCGCAACCGGCGATAAGGAGCCCGCAGAACAGTGATAACACCAACAGCCGCACTGTCCCGGCTTCCGGCCATGGCCGTCTGTATGCGCGCTTTTTCATATCGCGTTCCCCTTTTGCGCCGACCACCCACTCACTGCTTCAATCTCTATACTGACCCAGAAGGAATCTTTTTTCTGTGAGCGCCTCGGAGAATAAGATTAAAAGGAAAACCCGGAAAAGAGCAATCTTTGTTGCTGATGGAGAGACTCCGAATACTACTGGGAAATGCTCGAAAGAAAAGAGGCGGCGGGTATTACTCCCACCGCCCCTTTCTCATTTCAGCAGCACCCCGACCTGCGGATTCCGATCGACCCGACGATGCGTCCGATTTCACAGTGCAGGCCCATGCCTGCCGCAGAGGTATCGGGTGCGCTACAACCCCTTAATTACGGTACTCAGAGTCAGAATCACAAAGCCCACCGTTACCAACCAAAAGGCATTTGCAGACACAACCGGTATCGATATAAGAGCACCGAGAATACCCAACACACCGATAATTACCGCAATCAGCCAAACAATAGATTTTGGAGCATTTGTTCGCATTTTAATTTCCCCTTATATTATTTATCTCAAATAAAGCGGCTGCCCGCCCGATCATCATCACATCAGACCGGAAACGCTTTATTGTATGCGGCTTCCGACTCCCGCCGGATCGAGTATCCCATAAGAAACAGCGTTTTTCGATAATTGATATTGTGCTTCCGCATTACGGTTCCGCTAGCGCGGAGTTATCACACTACGTTGAATCGCAGCTTTGCAGTCCCGTTTCGAACCACTTTACCGCACGGACTTTAAACTTGTTTTATTGTTATGGGATTCCGCATATGGTTTCGGCCGGATTTTCCTTAACAGACCGTAGGTGCTGATTTCCGGCGCCGCAAAGAGTTGCCCTTTCAGGCCGGACCGGCATAGGTGAAGCCGGCCTCTTCCACCGCCTGTTGCACCACGGCATCTTCCGCCACACCCTCCACAGTCACCAGGCCGTTCTCCAGATCCACCTGCACCGAAGCGCCGGGGGTGGTGGCCTTGATGGAACGTTCCACCGAAGTGGCGCAACCGCCGCAGCTCATGCCGTTAACTTTATAGGTCTTTGCCATCGTTTAATCTCCTCCATCTCATTGCAATCATTCACCATACCTAGAGTCTAATCCCGCCAGCCACGGAACCGCCGCAACAACAGCGAGTTGGTTACCACGCTCACCGACGAGAACGCCATGGCGCTGCCGGCGATCACCGGGCTAAGAAAACCGAAGGCGGCCAACGGAATGGCGACCACATTGTAGACCAGGGCCCAGAACAGGTTCTGCGCGATCTTGTGGAATGTGGCGCGGGACAACGCCAGGGTATCCACCACCAGGGCGGGGTCGGGGCGCATCAGGGTGACGCCGGCGGTATGCATGGCGACATCGGTACCGCTCCCCATGGCGATGCCCACATCGGCGGCCGCCAGGGCCGGGGCATCGTTGATGCCGTCCCCCACCATCGCCACCACCCGGCCTTCAGCCCGCAGTTTCTCCACCTCCATCCCTTTCTGTTCCGGCAGGATCTCCGCCACCACCCGGCCGATTCCGGCGGCCTCGGCGATGGTGCCTGCGGCATGCCGGTTGTCGCCGGTCAACATTACCGTTTGCAGCCCCTGCTGCTTCAGCGCGGCCATGACCTCCGCCACACCCTCGCGCAGCGGATCGTGAACCGAGAGGAAACCGAGCGGTTTGCCGCCCGCTCCACGCTCCGCCACCCAAAGCAGGGTCTCCCCCCGCTCCTCATGCTCCGTTGCCGCAGCCAGGGAACCGGTGAGATCGATCCCCTGCTCCTCCATCAGACGCCGGCTGCCCACCAGCAGCTCCCGCTCCGCCACCCGGGCGGACAGGCCCCTCCCCGGCAGGGCCGAAAACCCGCTCACCGGCAACAGCGCGATGCCCTGCTCCGCCGCACGGTCCAGGACCGCCCGCGCCAGCGGGTGTTCGCTCCCCTGCTGGGTGGACGCCGTCAGTTGCAACAGACCGGACTCCGTCCCGCTCACGGCGTGCAACGCCGCCACCGCCGGGGTGCCGCGGGTCAGGGTGCCGGTCTTGTCGAACAGGATGGTGTCGCTGCGGTAGGCCCGCTCCAGCGCCTCGATATCCTTGATCAGGATCCCGCGCCGGGCCGCCACCCCGGTGCCCACCAGGATGGCGGTGGGAGTGGCCAGACCCAGGGCGCAGGGACAGGCGATCACCAGCACCGAGACGGCGGCCAGGAACCCGGTCTGCGCCGCCCCGCCGAACAGCCACCAACCGAGAAAGGTGAGCAGTGCGATCGCCACCACCACCGGCACGAAGACGGCGGAGATCCGGTCCACCAGCCGCTGCACCGGGGCCTTACCCGCCTGCGCTTGCGCCACCAGCCGGATGATGCGCGACAGGGTCGAGTCCGCCCCCACCGTGGTGGCGCGCACCCGCAACAGACCGTCGCCGTTCAAGGAACCGCCGGTGATCCGGTCTCCCGGTTCCCGGGGGACCGGCAGGCTCTCGCCGGTGATCATGGACTCGTCCAGCTGACTCATCCCCTCCAGGATCTCACCGTCCACCGGCACCCGTTCGCCCGGCCGGATCACCACTACGTCGTCGTGGACCACGCTCTCCACCGGCAGTTCCACCACCACTCCGTCCCGCTCCACCCGGGCCGTCTCCGGCCGCAGCCGCAGCAACGCCCGGATGGCGGAGGCGGCGCTTCGCTTGGCCCGCCCTTCCATCCACTTGCCGAACAGCACCAGGGTGATCAACAGCGCGGAGGCCTCGAAATAGAGTCCCCCCGCCGGATTGCCGGTGATGGTGTTCCAGGCACTCAGCCCCCAGGCGGCGCTGGTGCCCATCGCCACCAGCACATCCATATTGCCGGCCCCGCCGCGCAGGGAGAGAAACGCCCCCCGGTAGAAGCGCCAACCGATCCAGAACTGAACCGGCGTGGCCAGCAGCAGTTGGGTCCAGGGCGGTAACGCCGCATTGATCCCGAACGGCATCAGCAGCATCGGCAGGGCCAGCGGCAGGGTCAAGAGAAGGGAAAAGAGCAGTTTGCTCCGTTCCCG
>JBNKCL010000014.1:0-24472 GCA_050287725.1 Sedimenticolaceae bacterium | reverse complement strand
GCATGGTGCGCAGCAGCCTGTTGGAGGTGTTGAGCGACGACTACATCCGGACCGCCCGGGCCAAGGGGTTGTCGGAACGCGCGGTGATCTGGCGGCACGCCCTGGGCAACGCCTGGCTGCCGGTTATCACCCTGCTGGGGTTGCAACTGGGGGCGCTGCTGGGGGGCGCGGTGATCACCGAAACCGTGTTCTCCTGGCCCGGGATCGGTTCCCTGCTGGTGGAGTCGATCCAGCGACGGGACTATCCGGTCGTCCAGGGGTGCGTGCTGCTGATCAGCCTGATCTATGTGGCGGTGAACATGGCTACCGATCTGGTCTATGCCTGGGCAGATCCCCGCATCCGTTTGGGGGAGGAGGGGTGATGCGTCGAACGCTGCCGGTCGTCATCCTGCTGTTGTGGGCCCTGATCGCACTGTTGGCGCCGATCCTGCCGTTGCATCCGAACCAGGTGGATCTCCCCCGGATCCTGGCCGGACCCGAGGCCGGACTCTGGCTGGGAGGGGACGAACTGGGCCGTTCGGTCATCGACCGTCTACTGTTGGGCGCCAGGAGTTCCTTCCTGGTGGCGGTGGGAGTGGTGTCGATCTCGGCGATGGTGGGTTCCCTGCTGGGCACCCTGGCCGCCTACCGCGGCGGCCTTGCGGATCAACTGTTGGTACGCATCATCGATATCTTCCTCGCCTTCCCCGGCATCCTGCTGGCCATCGCCCTGGCCGGGGTATTGGGTCCGGGACTTCAGAACCTGGTCATCGCCTTGTCGCTGGTGGGTTGGGTGGGCTATGCCCGGCTGGCGCGGGCGCAGGTACTGTCACTGAAACATCGCGACCATATCGCCGCCGCCATCGCCCTGGGCCGCAGAGGATTTCCGATCATGCGTCACCACCTATTACCGCTGATCCTGGCGCCGTTGATCGTAGAGGCCACCTTCGGAATCGCCGGAATCGTGATCGCGGAAGCGGGACTCTCTTATCTCGGGTTGGGCGTACAGCCGCCGGGGGCTTCCTGGGGCAGCATGATCCAGGAAGGAGCGCGTTATATGCTGGTGGCGCCGCATCTGGTAATCGCGCCCGGGGTTGCAATCTTGCTGGTAGTGCTGGCGGTCAACCTGGTCGGGGACCGGTTACGGGATCGGCTGGACGTCCGGGGCGAACGTCATCCGCAGTAGTATGGGAATCGCTGCATTACTGAACGAAGAAGCTGGTAAAGAACAGATCATCCACCAGTCCCTTCTTCCCGGTCTGCTTCTCCAGAACCTTTTTCACCGCTGCCAGGGCCTTTTTCCGAAAACCTTCCCGTCCGGCGGGGGTCAGCAGATTCTCTCCCTTCTGATCCCCCAACAGCAGCAGTAACTCATGCCGGATGGCGGGCGCATGGGTCCTGATCAGTTCTACGTTCCGCTCATCCTTGGTCATCAACTGAATATCACAGCGGGCGTAGTGGGCGTCCCCTTGCACATTGGAGATAATCGATGGTGTAAGAGAGAAATAGGCCACCGGTTTTGTTTCCGCACCGTCCTCGTCGGCTGCGGACGCGATGGTGGTACCGAACAGCGAAACAATGGCGACGATGAGAAGGAAGAGGCGCATATTTCTACTCCATTTCTGTTATAAAGACCTGCAAACCGGTTATCGGCAGACAGGAACATAATTTAAATCCCCATGAGTCACGGTCCCCTGATGGTCGACCTGGAGGGTCTGGAACTGACCCCTCCGGAAAGAGAGATTCTCCGGCACCCCGCAACCGGCGGAGTAATCCTGTTCCGGCGCAATTTTCAATCGCCGGAACAGGTCCGCCGTCTGGTCTCCGAGATCCACGCTTTGCGTGAACCGGCACTGTTGGTAGCGGTGGATCAGGAGGGGGGCAGGGTGCAGCGCTTTCAGGAAGGCTTCGTACGTCTGCCGCCCGCCGCCTGGTATGGCGCGTTGTATGACCGTAACGCCAGGCACGCACGCAACGTGGTCCGTTCGACGGCCTGGTTGATGGCCTCGGAGCTGCGTTCCGTGGGGATCGATTTCAGTTTCGCGCCGGTGCTGGATCTGGGACGCGGCATCAGCAGCGTCATCGGCGACCGCGCCTTCCACCGGCGGCCGGAGGCGGTGGCGGAACTGGCCCAATCCTGGATGCAGGGGGTACACGAGGCCGGCATGCCGGCGGTGGGAAAACACTTTCCCGGTCACGGGGGGGTGGAAGAGGACTCCCATCACGCCCTGCCGGTGGACCGGAGGCGTCCCGAGGAGATCTGGATGGAAGACCTGGTACCGTTCCGGCGCTTGATCGATTCGGGCCTGGAAGCGGTGATGCCGGCGCATGTCATCTTTGAAAAAGTGACGCCGGAACTGGCCGGTTTCTCTCCCTACTGGTTGAAGGATGTGTTACGAAAGGAACTCGGGTTTCAGGGGGTCATCTTCAGTGACGATCTGACCATGGCGGCTGCCGGCGAGGCGGGGGAATATCCGGAGAGAGCCCATGCCGCACTCCAGGCCGGCTGCGATATGGTACTGGTATGCAACAATCGCGACGGTGTGGAACAGGTGCTTTCCGCACTGGCGGATCACTCGGATCCCGCTTCTCAGATGCGCTTGGTGCGCATGCACGGGCGACATCCGGTCAGCCGTGACGAGGTGCATCTGGACCCGCGCTGGCGGACGGCGCTGGATGCCATCGCGGAGTATGAAGAAACACCCCTGCTTTCCCTGGAACTTTAAAGACGGAAATACAGAATGAGCATCGATGCAAGCGAGGCGTTAGCCGTTTATCAGAGTGCCGACCGACTCTATACCGAGGCCGAGGTGGAAGCGGCCCTGGATCGGATGGGACTTGAAATCAGCCGGGAGCTGAAAGATCTCGATCCGGTGGTGCTGTGTGTCATGAACGGCGGACTGATACCTGCAGGCCGCCTGGTGCTGCGTCTCGATTTTCCGCTGCGTATGGATTATCTCCATGCCACCCGCTATCGCGACAAAACCACCGGTGCCGATCTGCAGTGGCTCAAGCGCCACC
This sequence comes from Sedimenticolaceae bacterium, assembly GCA_050287725.1. GTDB lineage: Bacteria > Pseudomonadota > Gammaproteobacteria > Chromatiales > Chromatiaceae > CBFDBF01. The sequence continues at coordinate 21,472 of JBNKCL010000014.1, read as the reverse complement.
ACGAATCCCTGAAAGAAAAAACGGTACTGATCATCGACGACATCCTGGACGAGGGAATCACCCTGGCAGCGATCGCCGAATATTGCAAAAAGGAAGGGGCCGATCGGGTTTTCAGCGCCGTGGTAGTGGAGAAAGAACACGATCGCAGTAACGGCTTCCGGGCCGACTTCGTAGGACTCACGGTACCCGACCGATATGTTTTCGGTTACGGTATGGATTACAAGGGTTATCTGCGCAACAGCCCCGGTATCTTTGCAGTCGAAGAGAAGTGAGTTTCAGCCCGGAAAAAAGATTCTGGAGAAGCGCCGGCGCGGGTTATCATCCGCTGTAGGTATTCATTCGCAAACCCCGTCACCACCCGGTCTCCGGGATGGTTCAGGAAACCTTGATCTATGGCAGTAGCACTCGCAATCATCGGCGGCTCCGGCTTTACCACCATGGAGTCGTTACAGATCACCCGCCGGGAGGTGGTGCGCACACCTTACGGGGAACCGTCCGCTCCGCTCACCTACGGCTACCTGGACGGTAGGGAAGTGGTGTTCCTGCCGCGCCACGGTCAGGGCCACACCATCCCGCCGCATCAGGTCAACTATCGCGCCAACCTCTGGGCGCTCCGGCAGATCGAGGTGGAACGGGTGGTCGCCATGGCTGCGGTGGGCGGCATCCGAAAGGATATGGAACCGGGTCGCATCGCCCTGCCGGACCAGATCATCGACTATACCTGGAGCCGTGGCCACACCTTCTTTGAGGGAGATTTAACACACGTAACCCACGTCGATTTCACCGAGCCTTATTGCCGGGAGTTACGCACCGCTCTGATTGATGCCGGCAAAGCGGCGGAACTGGAGGTTATTCCTAACGGTACCTATGGCGCCACCCAGGGGCCGCGTCTCGAAAGCGCCATGGAGATCAACCGGATGGAGCGGGACGGCTGTGATTTGGTGGGTATGACAGGCATGCCGGAAACGGCTCTGGCACGTGAATTGGGTCTTTGCTACGCCTGTTGCGCCATGGTTGCGAACTGGGCTGCAGGCCGCGGGGAGGGCACTATCACCATGGATGAGATCGACCGCAATCTCAAGACCGGCCTGGAACAAGCGCGACGTCTGCTGTTTCATCTCATCAAAATCCTCTAACACACCCCCTTACACCCTTCCCGCCGGCGGCGGGAGAGGAGGGCGTTAAAAACGGTTCCTACGCGATTTTGAACTGTTTTTGTTTCCTCTGGTATGTCGTGCTTTAACCATCATTCCCACTGCGTCGCCCTTCTGAAACCGCTCTTCTCGTAAGAATTTCGGACGCGGCTATACTCAGTTGAACAGTCATTCTCGTAAACCCATGAGGAAAGAAGGAATGAGTAATAGCGAAGAGCATGATGATGCAAAAACCGAAGCGGGTACGCAGAAACGAGCGCCTGCGAAGAAAAGGGCTACGACCAAGACGAAATCCGCGGCTGGGGACACAAACAAACCTCAGCCAGAGGCGCCTGCCGGCACCGAGTCCGGGCGGGTCGCCATGAGTGCCGCACAACGACGATTAGAGGAGATGGGTATGATCGATTCAGGAGAACAGAAATCATCCGCGACGGTACCTTCGGCCTGGGGCTTCAGAATCATGGTTCTGGCTGCGCTGGCGCTGTTCGTGGTTGCCGTTTTCTTTATCCGCGCCAACTCGCACCGTTCGACGGCGGCGGACACAACCGCCCAAGTCGAGCAACAGCCGCAAAACGATCTGTCGTTGGCCGCGGCCGACGCCTCCGCAGAATCACCGACCGACAGCAGCACGCCGCCGGAAGACGCTGCCGGCACGGCACCCTCCGAGGTTCAAGCCCCCGCTCCTATGTCTCCCCCGCCGGGCATGATGGACGGGAGGGGAGGGATGATAATGGGATATGGACAACAAGGGATGCAGCCACCGCCCATGGGGGGGGCGATGATGCCGCACGCGATCGCACCGGCGAATCCCGACTCCATGCAACCGTATCCTCCAGGCCCGGCGTTTCAAAATGGACAACCCATGCAACCGATGATGGGTTACGGATACGGACCGTACGGTCCCTATTACTGGTTTATCGTCCCGATCCCGCAAATGCCGGGAAGCGGCCAACCGGCGTATCCGGGTACTGCGGTACCGAACGGCTATGATGTCCCCACACAACCCGCTTACGACATGTCACCGGAACCGGAACAAATGGACACAGATGCGGAAGAGGAAGACGAACGGACCTATTAGCAGCCAGAACACGCGAATCCCGCAAAAAGCAGAAAACACCCGGATGCAGTTTGCGCCCGGGTGTTTTCGTGTCTAAAAGAGAAAAAGCATTAATTAAACTCTTTAACTTATTGTTAAGAATGGTGATTACGTTGTATACGCCGAATCGTAGGGTGATATGCGAACCGTGGGATTGGAGAGGGCCTTTCCAGCTGATGGGGGCATGCCGCTGGAGAGACAATACGGGATACATATATATTATTTAACATAATATACATTATGCGCTATTTGCATTAAGGTGACGGGATCGCAGCTCCACCGGGCGAATCAGAATCTGCGGCTTTATCTACCCTGCGCGCTGCCGCTATCTTGTCTGATTGGTAGGCATATACTTCTTTAGTTCAGAGTGTATAGCGATTTTGGGAATCGATACCTGATGTTTGAAGCCGCAAAACTGGGACGCAAGGTCAGCAAGGCGATCTTCAAGGAAGATGTGCCGACCCTACGCACGGAACTGTTGGAGGCGCAACGGGAGTTGCGTGGAAGCAATATTCCGGTGGTGGTGATCGTCTCCGGAGTCGAAGGCGCCGGCAAAGGTGAAGTCGTCAACCGCCTGATGGATTGGCTGGATACCCGCGGGATGCAGACACACGCCTTCTGGGATGAAACCGACGAAGAAAAAGAGCGTCCCCGTTATTGGCGATTCTGGCGCATTCTTCCCGGACGCGGCGAGATCGGCATACTTTTCGGATCCTGGTACATGGCCCCGCTCCAGCATCGGATGGAAGATCTCTGCTCGGATGGGGAGCTGGACGCGGAATTGACCCGAATCTCCGATCTGGAACGGATGTTGACCGCGGACGGCGCCCTGATTGTGAAATTCTGGTTTCACCTCCCAAAAGACATCCAGAAACAGCGCCTGAAAAAGCTCAAACGGGACGATCGCAGCCGTTGGAAGATGGCTCCGCAAAAAGGCCGTTTTTCCGAACATTATGAAAAGTTCGAAACCGTCGCGGAGCGCATGATTCGGCAGACCGATAGCGGGATTGCCCCCTGGTATCTGATTGAAGCCACCGATGAACATTACCGGGATCTAACCGTCGGACGTACCTTGCTGAAGGCGATACGCGAACGTCTGGCTGCCTCGGAGGCGGAGGTACATTCCGGCGACCCCTCGCACGCCCCTGCCCTGCCCACCGATCCGGATGCCCAGATTACGGTCCTGGACCATCTCGATCTATCCAAATCGCTGGAGAAATCGGATTACCGTTCTGAGCTCGAGCGATTGCAGACCGAATTGAACGTCCTGGCCTGGCATGCCTATCAACAAAAACGTTCATGTGTTCTGGTATTCGAAGGGGTGGATGCAGGCGGCAAAGGCGGCGCCATCCGACGGGTCACCAACGCCATCGATGCCCGCCTCTACCGTAGCATACCGGTAGCGGCACCAACCGATGAAGAACGTGCACACCACTATTTGTGGCGTTTTTGGCGACATATTCAACGTGCTGGGCGCTTCACCATTTTCGACCGTTCCTGGTACGGCCGGGTATTGGTGGAGCGGGTGGAAAAGTATGCCACTGAAGCGGAGTGGCGCCGCGCCTATCTCGAAATCAACGAATTCGAAGAACAACTGGTAGAGAGCGGAATCATTCTTCTCAAATTCTGGCTGCACATCAGCAAAGAAGAACAACTGCAACGTTTCAAGGCACGGGAAGAGATCCCTTATAAGCAACACAAGATTACCGACGACGATTGGCGCAACCGCGAGCGTTGGGATGATTACAAGCTGGCGGTCAATGAGATGGTGGTTCGAACCAGCACCGAATTTGCGCCCTGGACCCTGATTGCGGCAAATGACAAGCGCTTTGCGCGTATTGAAGTATTGAAGACCGTTTGTGATCAGTTACGAATCCAGTTGCACGAAAAAGAGACGCAACCGCGAAAATCAGCATGCTTTTCCAGTACGCATAAGAAAGGCTGACATCCGATCCGGAGTGTACGATATGGATGAAACGCTACGAACAATGGTAGAACTGAACGTCTCCGGACGTGTGCTGTTGCTCTGCAACAGTCTCGGTATTCGGGATCAGGCAGAGATCCAGAATATCAAAAAGCGCGTCACACAGGAGATTTTGACCCACATGGATCAGCAAAGCCTCGATATCAGCGCCCTTTCCGGGGTACTGGAAGAGCGCCTGCGCAAGCTGCCGGAAGAACTGCGCCGACCGGAAGTCGCCAAAAGCATCGAACCCGAGCCGGCAGCAACGATCGTCACTCCGCCGGTATCGATCTCTCCGCAAAACACTCCGTCCATCAGGCCTCCGGATGCAAAACCGGTCGAGTCCCAAAAGGATGTGGCAGCAGCAAAAGAATCGGAGAATCCCCAGCCAGTCAAGCAACGAAGCCGGGATATGACTGTAAAGCTGGCCACGGAACGCAAGCCGATCCAACGACTGGTTATGGAGGATTGTGTACAACTGGGATTACTGAATCTTGAGCGCGCCCAGTATCTGGTGCGGCAATTCCCGGGAAAAGAGGTGCGACAGGCCGAACTGGAGGTGGTGACGGAACTGCGCAACAATCTGCACCAGCAGGTGCGCAAGTTCATTCGCAAACATGGTGGCGGCCCGTGGCCTTCGCCGAAAGATCAGGAGGAGTTACGGCTCGAGATTACAAAAACCCCAACCGTTCGTTCCGTTCTGTTTCTGACTCGGCAGATACTGCGGGAGCGTGAGGAGTGGCTGGAAAGAAGTCACAAGAGCCTTACCGGACGGCTCTTCGGAGAACGCCTTAAAATCAGGCGCGGCGAGAAATAATACAAGCGGTCACTTCAACGTCGGCTTGAACAGATTCTGAAAATTGTTTCCGGTGAGCGTTACAATCTCCTCCCGGGTGCAACCTCTGACCGCCGCAAGACAATCCGCAACATAGCCCACATACGCCGGTTGATTTGGTTTTCCACGATGCGGAACCGGCGCCAGATACGGCGCGTCGGTCTCGATCAACAGGCGATCCGCCGGCACTTTACGGGCCACCTGCCGCAGTTCTTCGGCATTGCTGAAGGTAATGATCCCGGAAAAGGAGATGTAGAACCCCATATCCAGCGCCTGCTTGGCGGTCTCCCAATCTTCGGTGTAACAATGCATCACACCGCCAGCATCACGCGCCCCCTCCTCTTCCATGATCCGAATGGTATCGGCGCGGGCGGCGCGGGTATGAATGATCAGGGGTTTGCCGGCGGTTCGGGCGGCGGCGATGTGAGCACGGAACCGCTGTTGTTGCCACACCAGCTCTCCCTGGCTGCGGAAATAATCGAGACCCGTCTCACCGATGGCGACATTACGAGGGTGCCGGGCAAGCGTTTCAAGTTCTCCCGTTTCCGGTTCCCGACGTTTTTGTTCGTTCGGATGCACACCCACCGAAATCGAGATTTGCAGATATTCCTCCACCAACGCCACCATCGCCGGATAACTTTCCAGATCGATCCCGACACACAGCATATGCGTGACCCCCGCCGCCTCGGTGGCCTCCAGCAGCTGCTGGAAGCTCCCGTCGTACGGCGTCAGATCGAGACGATCGAGATGGCAGTGTGAATCGACCAATCCGTTCATAGGTGAAACGTGGGAATACTACAAGGGGCAAACGCCGCTCCGCAGCATTGCTGCAGACCGGCGCGAGACTCCTACATGGTGTGGGTTTGACGATCCGAGCCGAGCGCACCCGCCAGATAGGTTTCAATTTTATTGCGTGCGAGTCCGCCGTCCTGATCGCTGAACTGTACGCCGATCCCGGCGGCCCGGTTGCCTTCCGCACCCATCGGTGTAATCCAGATGATCTTGCCGGCGACCGGGATGCGTTCCGATTCCTCCATCAGGTTAAGCAACATGAACACCTCATCTCCCAGCTTGTATTTCTTGTTGGTGGGGATGAACAGGCCGCCGTTTTTCACGAACTGCATGTATGCGGCATACAGGGCGTTCTTGTCCTTGATGGTCAAGGAGAGGATGCCTTGGCGCGATCCGGGAAAATTTTTCTCATCCATCGTTCTGAATGTCTCGTTATGCAACGGCCCTGGCCGCGATCAACTCCAGCAGCAGCTCTTCGAGCAGCAGGCGGATGTTCAACGTCCCGTCAAGCGCCTGGATTGCCCGATAGGCCCGATCCAACACTGCGAATAATCGCCGCGCGTCCAACTGGACAGCGGCTGCCTGCAGCTCCCTCTGTGCCTGTCGATCAATCATAGCAGGCGGATTTCCGTCCGCCTTGAGTCGAAGGATATCAATCACCCAGCCACTAATCCACTGTAACAGTTGTGCCGGGTCCTGTTTTTCCCAACGTCCTGCGAGTGTCACCGGATCCTGCTTTCCCGCCACCAGGGCGGTAAACTCCTTCAGAATCCGTTGTCGCAACTGCAGAACGTCCCCCTCGGCCAACCTCAGTGCCAATAACGGTGCACCATGTGCCAACTGTAGCAGAGCCACCGGATCCTGCTCCCCTACCCTACCCCGTAGCCAACCTACGGCAGACTCCTGGGGCGGGACCGGAAAGGTTATGCGTTGGCAGCGGCTTCGGATCGTGGCCGGCAGGCTGGTCGGCCGTGAACTGAGCAACAGGATCAGCGCCGTACCGGACGGTTCTTCCAGTGTCTTGAGCAGGCTGTTCGCAGCCGCCTGATTCATCGCTTCCGCCGGTTCAATCAGAACCACTTTGTAACCGCCGGCATGTGAGGTAAGGCCCTCCTTCCCGATGTACTCCCGAATGGCGTCGATTCGGATCGCCTTACCCGGTTCTTCCGGTTCAATCCGGTGAAAATCCGGGTGGGTACCCGCCTGCATCAGTTGGCATCCACGGCAGGTCCCGCAGGGCCGGCCGTCGGCATCGGGGGTTTCACACAGCAGCGAAGCGACCAGCAGATCCGCCAACGCCCGTTTGCCCAGTCCCGCGCTACCTGTGAACAGTAGCGCATGCGGCAGCCGCTGCGCGGCGCGCGCCTTCTGCAATTGGTTCCAGATCTCCTGCAACCAGGGGTATGGCGGAAAGGTTTCGTCGATCACCGGTACCGTCCTGTCCGTTATTCGGCCAGGTAATCCTGCAGAACGTCTGCGATACGCGCCTGCACCTCATACAGAGGCCGCGCGGCGTCGATCACCTTCACCCGCCCCGCCTCCTTCCAGGCGATCTCGAGATAGGCGTTTCGCACCCGCTCGAAAAAATGCGTCTGTTCCTGTTCGAAGCGATCCGGATCGGAACGGCGTCCCGCCCGTTCCAGACCGATCTCCACCGGCAGATCCAGTAATAGTGTGAGATCGGGACGCAGTTCCCCCTGGACCCAACTCTCCAGTCCGGCGATCCGTTCCCGGTCGATGCCGCGTCCCCCGCCCTGGTAGGCGTAGGAGGCGTCGGTAAACCGGTCGCACAACACCCAGATTCCGGCATCCAGGGCCGGCCGGATCTTCTGTTCCAGATGCTCGGCCCGCGCGGCGAACATCAGCAACAGTTCGGTGTCGTCCGCCATACCTACGTGTTTATGCCCCAGCAGCAGTTGCCGGATCTCCTCCCCCAACGGAGTACCTCCCGGTTCCCGGGTAAACAACACCTCGCATCCCGCAGTCTCCAGTTGATGACGGATAAACTCGAGATTGGAGCTCTTGCCGGCTCCCTCGATCCCTTCCACCGTGATGAATCTTCCTCTGGTTACGTTCATATTGTCGCTTGCCCTTTCGGAGTCGCCGCTTATTGTCTTCGTAACTGGTATTTACGCACCGCCTGGGTGTGTTCCTCAAGGGTCGCGGAAAAATAGTGGGTTCCGTCGCCCTTGGCCACAAAATAGAGCGCCTTCCCGGGCGCCGGATGCAGTACCGCCTCGATCGCCGCCCGTCCCGGCATACAGATCGGCGTGGGGGGCAAGCCGCTACGGGTATAGGTATTGTAGGGGGTATCCTGAAGCAGATCGCGGCGCCGGATGTTGCCGTCGTACTTCTCTCCGATCCCGTAGATCACGGTCGGATCGGTCTGCAGTTTCATACCCTTTTGCAGGCGCCGCAGAAACACCCCGGCAATCAGCGGACGTTCCGCCGGCACCGCCGTCTCTTTTTCCACAATGGAGGCGAGAATCAACGCCTCGTACGGATCTTTCAGCGGCAAACCCGTTTCCCGGTTCCGCCACTGCGCCTGCAAAAACGTCTGCATGGCGTCATAGGCGCGCAGCAACAGCGCCAGGTCGGTGGCGTCCCTGGGAAACTGATAGGTATCGGCGAGAAAGCGCCCTTCCGCACGCTCTCCGGAGTGATCGAGACGACGCATGATCTCTTCCTCCGACAACCCTTCCAGGGTGTGTCGAACTGTTTCATTCTCACCGATCGCTGCCAGTACCTGGCGGAAGGTCCAGCCCTCCACCAGGGTGAAACGATGGCTGATCACGTCGCCGGCCACCATCTGCTGCAGCAGGGTGTTCGGCGTGGTACCCACCGCCAGGCGATATTCCCCTGCTTTGATCTGGTGTGACTCACCCCGCCAACGGGCGAGCAGCCGTAAATAGAGGGCACTACGGACGATCCCACGCTGTTCCAGATCCCGGGCCATGACACCGAATGAGGTGCCCGGTTTTAACTCGTAGGTTATGCCTTCCGGCGGCAACTGCAGCGGGGTTTCCGTGAATTGCCGTAGCTCCATCATCAGCCAGGCTGCGCCGAAGCTGAGCAAGAGAATCGTAATACCTAACAATCGATGCCACATATGTAAGCCGTATCTTTTCGCAATCACTCCGATTTACCGTGACCGAAGGCGCGTTCCCGTACCTTTTGTACCAGGACCGGATCAAGCGGGTCCACCCGGAACCGATGACCCGCAAGCTCACGCACCGGCCAGATACCGATCAGGGAGTTGGTCAGGAACAGACCGTCCGCCTGCCACAGCTCCGCCAGATCGATATCGGTGACCCGGACCACGGTCCCGCGCTCTCGAAACTGTTCCAGCAATACACCCCGCATGATCCCCGCAACCCCGCTTCGGCTCAGATCCGGAGTCCAGACCTCCTCCCCTTTCAACAGGAACAGGTTACTCATGGTGCCCTCAATGACCCGATCTTCACTGTCCAGCATCAGACCTTCCGCAATGACCGGATCGTCCCACTCCTGGCGCGCCAGCACCTGTGACAGGCGATTCAAATGTTTGATACCGGCCAGAAGCGGGTCACGGGGGATACGGGTGGTGCAAATCCGGGCGACGACGCCCTCGTTTGCGGCCTTCTCCGGATAATCCGGCCAGGGGGAACAGTATACGATCCGAATGGTTTGCGGATCGCGGGGAGGAGCGTAACCACGGCCGCCTGCGCCACGGGTGATGATGATCTTCAGAACCGCCCGGTCTTGATCACCGATCTCCCGGAGTGCCTCCTGATAGAGCAACTGCGGATCGGGCGCCGGGATGCCGAGACGTGTGCAACCGAGTTGCAGACGGTTCCAGTGATGTTGCCAGAGACAGGGACGACCGGCGGTGACGGCGAGGGTCTCGAACAACCCGTCACCGTACTGCAGGCCGCGGTCGAAAGCGGAGATGGTGTCGCCGGACTCTCCGTTAATGAGCACGGATAACCCGTCGGCCGTGGGTTCGCTTCAACCCTGCAACCGGCGAAACACCAATGTACCGTTGGTGCCGCCGAAGCCGAAGGAGTTCGAGATGGCGGTTTCGATCTTCATCTCACGTGCCGTATTGGGGACGAAATCGAGATCGCACTCCGGATCCTGGGTTTCCAGATTGATGGTGGGCGGGGCCACCTGGTCCTGGATGGCCAGAATGGTGAAAACCGCCTCGGCCCCGCCGGCCGCACCCAGCATATGACCGGTCATGGACTTGGTGGAACTGACCGCCAATTTGTAGGCATGGTCGCCGAAGGCGCTCTTGATGGCGTTGGTCTCCGCCAGATCCCCCGCCGGAGTGGAGGTACCGTGGGCGTTGATGTAATCCACCTGCTCCAGGCTCAATTCGGCATCCCGCAGCGCCAGCAGCATGCAGTCCCGCGCCCCTTCGCCGCCCGGGGACGGGGCCGTCATGTGGTAGGCGTCGGAATTCATACCCACACCCACCAGTTCCGCATAGATCTTGGCGCCACGCGCCTTGGCGGCTTCATACTCCTCCAACACCAGAACTCCGGCGCCGTCACCCAGCACAAATCCGTCCCGATCCTTGTCCCACGGGCGGCTGGCGCGCTGGGGATCATCGTTCCGGGTGGAGAGCGCCCGGGCGGCGGCAAATCCGCCCAGTCCCACCGGCGAGGTGGCCATTTCCGAACCGCCGGCGACCATCGCATCCACGTAACCGTGGCGGATCAGGCGCGCCGCTTCGCCGATATTGTGGCTACCGGTGCTGCAGGCTGAGACGATGGAGTAATTGGGACCCTTCAGACCGTATTTAATGGAGAGATTACCCGCCACCATGTTGATGATATTGGCGGGAACGAAAAACGGCGAGATCTTGCGCGGACCGCCTTCCAGATAGGCGGCATAGCTGTTCTCGATTCCGGTGATGCCGCCGATACCGGCACCGATTGCCACCCCGATCCGTGGGGCGTTCTCTTCCGTGATCTCCAGTCCGGAATCTTCGATCGCCTGACAGCCGGCGGCCAATCCGTAGTGGATGAACTTGTCCATCTTGCGGGCATCTTTCGCCGTGATGTACTGGGTGATGTCGAAATCTTCGATCGTCCCCCCGAACCGGGTGCTGAACGGCGCGATATCGAAATGGGTAATGGGCCGAATGCCGCTCTTACCGGCCAGGATATTTTCCCAGGCCGCTGCCACACTAAGTCCGACGGGAGCGACCATGCCGAGCCCCGTGACTACAACCCTTCTCTTTGTCATCTGAGATCTACTCCCCGACTGGGATCAAAAGCGAAAGGCCGCATCGCTGCGGCCAATTCGATCATAAAGCGGTGGGATTAGTTGCTGTGCGCGTTGATATAGTCGACCGCCTGCTGCACGGTGGTGATTTTCTCCGCCTCGTCATCGGGGATTTCTGTCTCGAACTCCTCTTCCAGTGCCATGACCAGCTCAACGGTATCGAGAGAGTCGGCACCCAGGTCGTCAACGAAAGAAGCCTCCAGCGTAACCTCGTCCTCCTTGACGCCGAGCTGTTCAACAACAATCTTCTTAACCCTTTCTTCGATAGAGCTCATATTCTTGTATTCCTCCGATTTCTATGAAAAGACCACTTCCGCGATCGGTGGGATATTGTATTCACAAACCTGTCGAGAGAAAAGCCTAAATCTCTCTCAATACCCATTCGCGGAATTAAATTTATTTCGTTTAATTACAATTAGTTATTTACATTAGTTAATGTAAATTAAAGGTTTAACCCATAAACATGCCGCCGTTTACATGCAGCGTCTCGCCGGTAATGTAGGCAGCCGCATCGGAAGCCAGGAACAATACCGCCTGCGCGATCTCACGGGCGTCACCCAGACGGCCGAGAGGAATCGAGGTCAGGAGTGCCTGTTTCTGCTCCTCCGACAGCTCCTTGGTCATATCGGTATCGATAAATCCAGGGGCCACGGTATTCACCGTGATGCCGCGGGAGCCCACTTCACGCGCCAGGGCCTTGGCGAATCCCACCATGCCCGCCTTGGCGGCCGCGTAATTGGTCTGCCCCGGGTTGCCGGTGGCGCCCACCACCGAGCCGATATTGATAATGCGCCCCTTGCGGGCCTTGGTCATGGCGCGCAGGCAGGCCTTGGAAAGACGATAAACCGAGGTCAGATTGGTCTGCAGGATGGCATCCCACTCCTCGTCCTTCATCCGCATCAGGAGGTTGTCACGGGTGATCCCGGCGTTGTTGACCAGGATGGTCGGCGCCCCGAACGTCTGCGTGATCGCACCCATCAGCGCTGCCACCGAGTCCGGATCCGCCACGTCCAGCACCATGCCGCTGCCTTGGACGCCGTTTCCCCGGAAGCGCTCACTGATCCGGTCGGCGCCCGCCTGAGAAGTGGCGGTGCCGATCACGACCGCGCCGGCCGCCGCCAGGGTATCCGCAATGGCGGCACCGATCCCGCGACTGGCTCCTGTCACCAGGGCAATCTCATTCTTAAGCATCATTGTCCCCCCTCGCAGTTCTTCGGACCCGTTAATAGGTCAGTAACACCGAACCCCAGGTAAATCCCCCGCCGAACGCCTCCATCAACAGGGTCTCGCCCCGCTGTACCCGGCCGTCGCGCACCGCGGTATCCAGCGCCAGCGGGATGGACGCGGCAGAGGTGTTGCCGTGTCCGTCCACCGTAACTACCACCCGCTCAAGCGGCATCCCCAGTTTTTTGGCAGTGGCGTTGATGATCCGGATATTGGCCTGATGCGGAATCAGCCAATCGATATCGGTTTTTTTCAGGTGATTGGCGTCCAGGGTCTCGTCCACGATCTGCCCCAGGGTGGTCACCGCCACCTTGAAGACCTCATTGCCCCGCATCTCGATAAAGGCGCCGCTCTCCTGCACCAGGTCGTATCCCTTCGAGATCCCGTACGGCACCCGCAACAGACTCTCATAACGGCCGTCCGCATGCAGATGGCTGGAGATGATACCTGCCTCTTCGCTCGCCTCCAGGATCACCGCACCCGCGCCGTCTCCGAACAGGACGCAGGTCTGGCGATCGCTCCAATCCACGATCCGCGACAAGGTCTCGGCCCCTACCACCAGCGCCGTGCGCACCTCTCCGGAACGGATAAACTTATCGGCCACGCCCAGGGCGTACACAAAACCGGTGCAGACCGCCTGGAGATCGAAGGCGGGGCAACCGCTGATTTTCAGACGTTGCTGCAGCAGACATGCGGTACTGGGAAAGATCTGATCCGGGGTGGTGGTTGCGACCAGGATCAGGTCGATATCGTCCGGACCCTTGCCGGCCGCTTCCATGGCGGCGCGCGCCGCATGTTCGGCCAAATCGCAGGTGGTTTCACCCTGGGCGGCGACATGCCGTTTGTGAATGCCGGTACGTTCCCGAATCCACTGGTCCGTAGTGTCCACCATCCTCTCCAGATCGTGGTTGGTCAGCACCTTTTCCGGAAGATAGCTGCCGGTCCCCGTTATGCGAGCATAGGTCACGCGTCGTCCCTTTTATTGAGCTGTTCTTCCACCCCTTGGGCGATGCGGTCCGGCACATGTGTAATGAACGCTTTCTTGGCGATGCCGATGGCGTTTTCGAACGCCAGGGTGTCGGCTCCGCCATGACTCTTGATCACGATACCGCGTAATCCGAGCAGACTTGCACCATTGTAGCGTCGCGGATCCATACTGCGGCGAAAACGCCGCAGAACCGGCATCGCCACCAGCCCGGCCAGGCGGGTCAACGGATTCCGCAGAAACTCCTGTTTGATGAAATGGGCCACCATCTTGGCCACCCCTTCGCTGCTCTTCAGTGAGACATTTCCCACAAACCCGTCACACACCACTACGTCGACACCACCTTTATAGATGTCGTCGCCTTCCACATAGCCGATGTAGTTGAGCGAACTGGAGGAGAGCAGATCATGCGCGACCTTTACCTGTTCGTTCCCTTTGATTTCTTCCTGACCGATATTGAGAAGACCGACCCGGGGTGCGGACGCATCGTCCACCGAGGCGACCAGTTCGCTTCCCATCACCGCAAACTGGAACAGGGTATCGGCATTGCAGTCGACGTTGGCGCCCAGGTCCAGCATCCAGGTATGCCCTTCCATGCTGGGCAGTGCGGTGATGATCGCCGGCCGGTCGATGTTGGGCAGCATCTTAAGCACGAACCGTGCGATCGCCATCAGCGCGCCGGTATTGCCGGCACTGACGCAGGCATCCGCCACCTCTTCTTTCACCAGATCGATGGCCACCCGCATGGAGGAGTCCTTCTTCCCGCGCAGCGCGCGTGAGGGAAGCTCGTCCATCTCCACCACCTCCGAGGCGTGATGGATGCGCAGCCGGTCGCCGAAGGAGTGCGCGGTAAGGTGCTCCCGGATGCGTTCCTCCTGCCCGACCAGGATCAACTCCACATCCGGATCCCGACCCAAATACTCCAGGGCGGCCGGCACCACAACCTCAGGGCCGAAGTCGCCACCCATGGCGTCAAGCGCAATAGAGATACGTTTGGATAGATTCATCCAAATTCAGCTTGTGTGCTGTTTCGTCGGCAGTTCAGGACCGGAGCGTGCGTATATGACCGCAGCGATCCGGCTGATTCCGATTTACTCGCCTTTACCGGGCAATACCTTACGGCCACGATAAAAGCCGTCTGCCGTGACGTGATGCCGCAGGTGGGTCTCACCGGAGGTGGGATCGATGGAAAGGGTCTCCGCGCTCAGTGCATCGTGCGAACGACGCATACCGCGCTTGGAAGGGGTTTTTCTGTTCTGCTGGACCGCCATTGTTCTAGCTCCTAACTGTAACTGTTCAACTACTCTGTGTCGTTTTTAACTCTGCCAGCTTCGCAAACGGATTCGGGGCCTCCTCAGACGCCTCCTCTCCCGTTGCCAGCCGGTCGGATTTCCGGTTGTCCGTCGCGCACTCTCCCGGGCCGTGCTTCGGCACCTGCGGCAGAGAGAGCAGCAGCTCGTCTTCCAGCAGGTCGCTCACACGTACCCTCGCCTCAGCGAGAAGCAGGGGTTCCGCCGTTTCCGGCAGCCGCTCCGCTTCCTCCAGTCCTTCCACAGCGATCAGGTTGATCTCGGCATGCACCGGCCAGGCCAGCGCCCCCAGACAACGTTGGCACTGCAGGGTCAGCGTTGCTGTGACAACCCCGCTGATACAGGCCCGCCGTTTGTCATCCCTGGTGAATTTCAGCTCGTATTCCGCTTGCCCGGCCGTGTCTGCCAGGGCCTGGGACAAGCGCGGAAAGCTGGCAAGCAATATGGTGCCGGAGATCCGCTTTCCGAGATCCGCAAACTGCCAAGGATCCAGAAAATCAGGCGTACGCGACGACATAAGCGCGTAATGATATTACGCGCCCCTATTCCTGTCAAAATGACAGTGGCTTCGCGAAGTTAGGAAAACCGCTACCGGCCGCCCACCAGCGCCAATAATACCCCCGCCGCCACCGCCGAACCGATCACCCCGGCGACGTTGGGACCCATGGCATGCATCAGCAGGAAGTTGCGTGGATTGCTCTCGAGACCCACCCGGTTGACCACCCGCGCCGCCATGGGGACGGCGGAGACCCCGGCAGCGCCGATAAGCGGGTTGATCCGACCGCCGGTGATGCGGTGCAGAAGCTTGCCCATGAGGACCCCGGCCGCCGTTCCGATACAAAAAGCGACGGCGCCCAGCATCAGGATTCCCAGGGTTTCCAGGGTCAAAAACCGTTCCGCCGCCAGCCGGGAACCGATCGCCAGCCCCAGAAACAGGGTGACGATATTGATGATCTCGTTCTGGGCCGACTGACTGAGCCGTTCCACCACGCCGGACTCCCGGAGCAGATTTCCGAACATCAGCATCCCGATCAGAGGCGCCGCCGTGGGTACGAACAGGACGGTCAGAAACAGCACCGCAAACGGGAAAACCACCTTTTCGAGCCGATGCACCTGGCGCAGTTGCGGCATCTCCACCCGGCGTTCCCGCTCGTTGGTCAAACCCCGCATGATCGGCGGCTGGATGATGGGCACCAGGGCCATATAGGAGTACGCCGCGATGGAGATAGCCCCTAACAGATCGGGTGATAAGCGGGATGCCAGGAATACCGCCGTGGGTCCGTCCGCACCCCCGATGATGGCGATGGCGGAGGCATCCGCCAGACTGAAGTCGATGCCCGGAATCAGGTTCAGCGCCAGGGCGCCCAACAGGGTCAGGAAGATACCGAACTGGGCGGCCGCCCCCAGCAGCAGGGTGACCGGCATGGCGATCAGGGCGGTGAAGTCGGTCATTGCGCCCACCCCCATGAAGATCAGCAGCGGGAACGCCCCGGTCTCGATCCCCACTTGATAGAGATACCCCAGGAGACCGTCCGGCCCGGCGATCCCGGCGACCGGGATGTTCGCAAGGATGGCGCCGAACCCGATCGGCAGCAGCAACAGGGGTTCATACCTGCGATGCACCGCCAGATAGACCAGCAGGCACCCCAGGGCGATCATCATCACCTCGCCCCAGGTGAGATGCAGGATTCCCATGGACTGCCACAGCTGTTCCATCTCTCAGTTCAACTCCAAAAGTGGGTCGCCCACCTGCACGCTGTCCCCTTCCTGTACCAGGACGGAGCATACCGTCCCGGCGGCCGGCGCCCGGATCTCCGCCTCCATCTTCATCGCCTCCATCACCAGCAGCACCTCGCCTGCGCTGACCGCCTGCCCTTCCGCCGTCCGGATCCGGACGACGGTTCCCGCCAGCGGAGCCGTTACTTGTTCCGCCTGCGCCGATTTCTCCCGCTCGACGTTTGCGGGTGCGGCGGTATCGGCGGGGGTGACATTGGAAAGGGTTCCGGACGGGCTGACCGTCACTTCATAGCTGTTGCCGTCGACCACGATCCGATAGGACTCGGGGGCCGTTGCCGTCGGAGCGGGTGCCGGGGATATCTCCGATCCGGGCGGCGATTCGAACGCTCCGGGATCACCGCGATGTGCCAGGAAGTGAAGCCCTACCTGCGGAAACAGGGCATAGGTCAACACGTCATCCAGTGCCCGTTCCCCCGTTTGCAGCCGGATCCCCTTCTCTTCCGCCAGAACGGAGAGTTCTTCGGTCAGTCGCGGCAACTCCGGCTTCTGCCGGTCATGTTCGCAGCCGCTGTCCGGTTGTTTGCCTTCCGCCAGCGCCGTCTGGCGCAGCTCCTCGTTCACCGGCGCCGGCGTGACGCCATACTCGCCCCGCAGCAGGCACTGCGTCTCCTCGGTCACGGTCTGGTAGCGCTTGCCTGTGAGCACGTTCAACACCACCTGGGTACCGACGATCTGGGAGGTGGGGGTGACCAAAGGGATATATCCGAGATCCTTGCGGACGCGCGGGATCTCCTCCAACACCTGGTCAAACCGATCTTGCGCCCCCTGCTCCCGCAACTGGTTCTCCATGTTGGTCAGCATGCCGCCGGGGACCTGCGCCACCAGGATCCGGGAATCGACCCCCTTAAGCGAACCCTCGAACCGGGCATATCTCCTCCGTACCTCGCGGAAATAGGCGGCGATCTCCTGCAGCAGACAGAGATCCAGGCCGGTATCCCGTTCGGTCCCCGCCAGGATCGCCACCACCGATTCGGTGGCGGAGTGGCTGTAGGTCATGCTCAGAGAGGAGATGACGCTGTCCGCCAGGTCGACCCCCGCCTCCGCCGCCTTGATCAGGGTCGCCGTGCTCATGCCGGTAGTGGCGTGGCTGTGGATCGCGATCGGGACGGAGACCGTCTCTTTCAGGCGGCGCACCAGTTGATACGCCGCATAGGGCCGCAGCAGGCCGGCCATATCTTTGATACAGATGGAGTGGCATCCCATCTGCTCCAAGCGACGCGCCAGATCGAGCCAGTACTGCAGGTCGTGGACCGGACTGACGGTATAGGCCATCGCGCCTTGGGCGTGCTTTTCCACCGCCAGGGTCGCCCGGACCGCGATCTCCAGGTTGTGCGGGTCGTTCAGGGCGTCGAAGATCCGGAAGACGTCCATCCCGCAGGCGGCCGCCCGCTCCACAAAGGCCTGCACCACATCGTCGGCGTAGTGCCGATATCCGAGAATATTTTGTCCCCGCAGCAGCATCTGCTGCGGGGTATTGGGCATGGCCGCTTTCAGTTGTCGCAGACGTTCCCAGGGGTCTTCCCCCAGATAGCGGATACAGGCGTCGAAGGTCGCCCCGCCCCAGGTCTCCAACGCCCAAAAACCCACCGCATCCAGCTTCGCTGCGATAGGCAGCATATCCTCGATGCGCATGCGGGTGGCGAGCAGCGACTGGTGGCCGTCGCGTAGGACCAGATCGGTCAAACCCAGTGGTTTTGCTTCACCCATAGATCCACTTTCCTGTTGTTTTGCTGCCGATGGTAATCATCGATGCAGGGAACGATATCGGCGTACCGCCGCAGTCAGGACGGCGATCATCTCCGGATCGACTTCCGGTTGCTTCTCATGTGGAGTCGTTTTCGAATCGACCGCTGTCACTCGTTCCAGGATTCGATCCAGGAAGCGAAGGATACCGCTCATGACAAGTACCAACAGGGTCAAAAACAGAAACACCGTGCCCATGCCCAGCAGCATCAGTTCCACCCCTTGCAACAACAAATTCATAGCGCTCCTTCACTGCTCGCTGCCGACCCGCGGACCGGCGATCTAATTCGCCCTGGACATGCGAACGTTTCTGTTACACTTTCCCCTATCTTCGTTTTTAGCATATCGTGCATGAATAACAAACGATCCCCCATTCCTAACCTCGTGCTCGGCTCCACCTCACCGTTCCGCAAGGAGTTGTTGGGTCGACTGGGCCTGCCCTTCGTCACCGCCTCCCCCGCGGTCGACGAGACGCCGCAAACCGAAGAACCGCCGCAAGAGTTGGTGCAACGTCTGGCGCTGGCAAAGGCTGCTGCGGTGGCGGCCGACCATCCCGATGCATTGATCATCGGTTCGGACCAGGTGGCGTGCTGCGACGGCCGGGTGCTCGGGAAACCGGGCACTCGGGAAACCGCAATCCTCCAACTGGAACAGGCCTCGGGGCGTTGCGTCACGTTTTTTACCGGCCTTTGTCTGCTGAACAGCGCGACCGGCCGGTCACAGGTCGTGTGTGAACCCTTTCGGGTCTATTTTCGAACCCTGGAACGGGACCGGATCGAACGCTACCTGGACCGGGAACAGCCCTACCAGTGCGCCGGAAGCTTCAAGTCGGAAGGGCTTGGAATCTCTCTGTTTGAGCGCCTGGAGGGGGACGATCCCAATGCATTGATCGGTCTGCCGCTGATCCGGCTGGTCACGATGTTGCAGGAGGAAGGGGTATGGGTCCCCTGAGCGACGGGATCCCCCCCAAACCATGAGCCATCCAACCCACGCGGCCAGAAAGCTCGACCTCGCCCATACCCGGAATATCGGCATCGCCGCCCACGTCGACGCCGGCAAGACCACCCTGACGGAACGGATCCTGTTCTATACCGGCGCCTCCTACAAGATCGGCGAGGTCCATGACGCCGCGGCCCATATGGACTACCTGGCAGAAGAGCAGGCCCACGGTATCACCATCACCTCGGCCGTCACCCGCGCCACCTGGCGCGACCACCTGATCCAGATCGTGGATACCCCCGGCCATGTGGACTTTACCATCGAAGTGGAACGCGCCATGCGGGTGCTGGACGGCTGCATCGTGGTTCTGGACGGGGTGCGCGGGGTGGAACCGCAGACCGAGACGGTCTGGCATCAGCGCAATAAATTCGACCTGCCCAGCCTCTTCTTCATCAACAAGATGGACCGTCCCGGCGCGGACTTTGAACACGCCCTGGAAAGTATGCGCAAACGCCTGAAGGCGGAACCGGTGGTGATAACGGTGCCGCTGCCGGAAGAACACGCCGTGGTGCACCTGATCGACCGAACCATCCTGCGCTTCGAAGGCGAGTTCGGCGAGATCGCGAGGGAAGAACCCTGTGACGATGCGTTATGGGACACCCTTTCCACATACCGTGAAAATCTGCTGCTGAACGCTGCGGACATCGATGAGAACCTGGCGGACCGGGTACTGGCGGGCGAGGAGCCGGAACCTGAGCTACTCTGGGACGCCCTCCGCCGCGGTACTCTGAGCGGCAGGATTCACCCCTGCTTCGGTGGCTCTGCGCTCAGGAATCTGGGGGTCCAGCCGCTCCTGGACGGGGTGATCCGGCTGCTGCCGGCGCCCCAGGAGCGGGCTCCCGCCGTCGCGTTGCTTGAGGACGGCGGCCAGGAACGGATCGAGGTCGGGGAACAGGGCCCGTTGGTAGCCATGGCGTTCAAGGTGCAGCTGTGGGAGGGGCGCCGCCATGTATTCGTCCGGGTCTACCGCAACCGCATCCGACCGGGGGACACCGTCGCGGTGCTGCGACCCGGAGGACCGCCGCTGCAGGAACATGTAGCACGTATCTTCGACCTGGACGCAAACCGTAAGAGCAAACTCGACGAAGCGATTGCCGGAGAGATCGTGCTGCTTGCCGGGCTGCGCCACATCACCACCGGAGACACCCTCTGTCACCCGGGGCATCTGCTCGCGCTGGAACGGATCGAGGCACGAGAGCCGGTACTGAGCCTGGCGATCGAACCGCAATCCAGTGAAGACGGGGAGAAGCTGCTGGAGGCGCTCGACAAGCTGCAGCAAGAGGACCCCACCTTGCGCCTCATCGAGAACGCAGACACCGGCCAGTGGGTCCTGAGCGGGATGGGGGAACTGCATCTGCAGATCGTACGGGAAAGGCTGGAACGGGAGTTCCATCTGCGGGTACGCACCGGTAAACCGGCAGTCGCGCTGCATGAAACGATCGCCCTCCCCGCCTCCGCCGAGGTTCTGTTCCAGCCGCCTGCGGAGGCGACGCAAAAAGGGCTGGAGCTCAAGGCGCGCGTGCTGATGAAAGTCACACCGCTGGAGCGCGGAAGCGGTGTCACCATTACGGTGAAACCCGAGATCCAGCCGCCCGATCAGCAACTCTCCCCGCTCCAGTCGGAAGCGATTCAGGAAGGCGTCCGGCTGGCGCTTGCCAGCGGCCCCCTGGAGGGAGCGCCTCTGGAGGACCTCGCCGCAACGGTGGAACGGGTGGAGCTGTTTGGAAAGGCATCCTCCCCCGATGCGCTGCGGGCCGCCGCCGGCATGGCCGTCAATCGAGCGATCCGGGAAGCGACACCGGTACTGCTTCACCCGATCATGTCGGTCGAGGTGGTGGTGCCGGAAGAGAACCTGGGAGGTGTGCTGGGGGATCTGCAGGGGCGTCACGGGGTCATCCTTGACACCAGCAAATGGGGAGATACCGCCACCATCCGCTGTGAAGTGGCGCTGGATCGACTGCTGGGGTACAGCACCGAACTGCGCAGTCTGACGCAGGGACGGGGGCAATTTTCCACCATCTTTGCGCGTTTTGAACAGATCTGACCCGGATATCTCTTGCTGAAGCCAATAAAAAGGGCGCTCCGGTTACCGGAGCGCCCTGCTTTCGCACAGAAGCCGTTCAGATAGAGAAAAGCGTAATCAGTCTACCGCACCCTCTACCGTTCCGAAGTAGTCGTCGTTATCGTCGTCGCCGAAATCACAGATTACGTCACCGACGCACAGGCCCGTCAGTACGACGGCGCCGCCGACCAGCCACCAGTTGATCTCGTTCTCGGTGGTCGCCACACCGTTGGCGTTATAA
>JBNKCL010000013.1:0-17679 GCA_050287725.1 Sedimenticolaceae bacterium | reverse complement strand
AGGGCGAAATCGACGTGTTTCCGGCCGGCTCCGGATTCATACTCCGCATCGGAGGTCTCCACCACCGGCTGGGGCCGCAGCCGGCCGTGACTGCCGGGATAGGTGCGCTCACGAAACCCCGGAAGCAGAAACAAGTCGAGCGTCCCCCACTCCCGCTCCAACGAGAATTTCAGCAGCGGCTGCCCCAGTTTCTGTTCACCGTCCGGGTTCTCCACCAGATCGGTTTGATTGATGATGTCCACCAGGTGCAGCGCCTCTGTGACTCCCCAGAACACCTTGCCGACACCGGCCCGCAACTCCCAGCCGTCGCCGGCATGGATCCACAACAGTTCGCGCAGATCGAAATGGCTACGCTCGCTGTCCCGCTGGTCCCAGCGGAAGAAAGGTTTGAAGCTGAAACTGTCCTCACCCTCGTTCCATTCGTTGTAATACTCCGGGGCGAAGGCCAGCGAGAGGGCGCTCTCCGGCTGGCGATCGTCGAACGGGCTCTGGGTGAACCAACGCACCTCCGCATCCAGATGGCCGCTCCACTCCCCCGCCGCCGTGAAAACCGGCGACGCGCAAAGTACGAGAAGCAACAGTATCTTTCGGGGTGTCAACGGGTACGTTTAAGACTGTTACGAGTAAAGTCGGAATCCTCCAGACCAACCTGAAATTGGTAATCGTCCCAGGTCAGAAGTGTACTCTTGCCGGTCTGGTGGTTTTCCATATACATCTCATGCGCCCGCCAGAAACGCCCCAGATACTGTTTGTACTTGCGAAACACCAGCGTCTTGAGCAGGCTCTCCTTGCGGTCGTAGAACTCGATCTTGAAGGGCCGGTACTCCTCCTTATCGACCCAGGTCACCTGGCGGGTATAACCGGAGTCGGAATCCACCGGGTAGCGTTCGCTGACATACATCATTTTTCCGTCCAGCTCCTCTTCCCGCAAGAAACGGTAAGTGTACTTCTCCACCTCCTGGGATGAGAGGTCCTCGTAGGCGAACTCGCTGCCCATAAAGGGGCCCGACTTATTGCTGGAAGAGATGCGTTTCACCCGCGCCAGAGCCGGCAGGTAGAGCCACTGATCGTCATCCCCCTGTTTGTGGGAATAGGTGAGAAGCGCCGTTCCCTTCACATCCGGCGGACGATCGAAAACGATCAGGGATTTATCGCCGTCGCCCGCCACCTCCATCGACTCGGTCCGCATATGACGCAGACTCTCCTCGCCCTGCTTGTTGCGCAGCAGCATGGTCATCTCGGCCCGATAGTCGTGATAACCGCTGTCGCGCCGATCCGCTTCCTGCGCGATGGCCAGCCCCTGCTCTTCCGGGGTCTCGGCATGCAATGGCAGCGCCGTCAGGCTAAACAGGATCAGCAGCAGTACTTTTTTCATTACCTCTTCCTCCAAACTGCATCAGCAACGGCGGCAACAGCAGAAAATCGGCCACCAACGCCAGGGCGATGGTGATGGCGGTCAACAGCCCCATATCGGCGTTCATACGAAAATCAGAGAGCGTCAACACCAAAAACCCGAGCACCAACACGAACGAGGTGGCCCACAGCGCGTTGCCCACCGTAATAAAGGCGTAACGCACCGCCTCCTGCGGACTTTTGCCCTGCTCCCTTCGCGCACGCAGATACTTGCTTAGAAAGTGAATGGTGTCGTCCACCACGATACCGAGGGTAACCCCGGTCACCACTGAGAGCGCCAGCCCCACCCGGCCGTTGTACATCCCCCACACACCGAACGCCATCGACATCGGAATGAGATTGGGAATCATGCTCAGCAATCCGATACGCACCGAGCGCAACGCAATCACCAGTACGCCCGAGATCATCAGCAATGCCAGCGCCGAGCCTTTCAGCATGGCGCGGATGTTGCGATAACCGATATAGGCGAACATCACGGCCGGGCTGACCGCCTGAACGTGCATCGGGGGTGGCGTGTTCTGTTGTAACCACTCGGTCGCGCGCGCCTCCAGCGCCAGAAATTCATTGGTTGTAAGCGGCTTCAGACTGACGGTAAAACGCAGCTTCGACTTGTCAATGTTGATCTGGCTGTTGAGGTCGAGACCGAACGGCAGCGACATCTCGTAGAGCAGAAGATATTGCGCCGTAAGTTTTCGATCCTCCGGCAACCGGTACCAGGCGGGATCGTCACCGTGCATGTTCTGATTCAACCGTTTCATGACATCCGTAAAGGTGTTGACATGCAACACAAACGGTTGCTGCCGATACCACTCCGCGAACGCCGCCACCCGCTTCAGAAATTCCGGATCGCTGATGCCG
Organism: Sedimenticolaceae bacterium; assembly: GCA_050287725.1. Lineage (GTDB taxonomy): Bacteria > Pseudomonadota > Gammaproteobacteria > Chromatiales > Chromatiaceae > CBFDBF01. Next base: position 15,408 of record JBNKCL010000013.1, on the reverse strand, counting down.
CCGGGCTCACCCGAGTCCAGGGCATATTCCACCATGTAGATACCGGTGAGATGACTCACTGCAAAATCGGTATCGGCGCGAAAGCGGATGGCAGGGTCGAAATATTTGACATACTGATCGTCCAACTCGTTCCGTGGAACCTGCGCGATCAGGAACAGCGCCAACGCCGGCATCAGCCACAACAACGGCTTGCGGCGCCGAATCACGAAGTCCGCGATCCACGCCATCGCCTTGCCATGTTCCTCCCCGGTGTGCGTGGTCCGGACCGGCAGCACCATCATCAAGGCCGGCAGGGAGGTGATCGATAGTGCGCAAACGATAAACACACCGATGGCAGACATATTCCCCAGGTCGTGGAACGGCGGCACCTCTCCCAGATTGAGGCTGAGAAAACCGATGGCGGTGGTGAGACTGGTGAGAAAAATGGGCTGCAGGTTGATACGCAGGCTCTCGATCATCGCGGCACGCCGTTCATGCCCCTCTCGCATCAAGTGCAGAAAATTCACCAACAGATGAACGCAATCGGCGATCGCCAGGGTCAGGATGATGATCGGCACACCGGTGGTGGTGGGCGACATCTGGATCCCCATCCAACCGGCGATCCCCATGGTGCCGACGATCATCAAAATGATTACCGCCAGGGTGCCTATGGTGCCGGGGATGGAACGGATCAGGATCGCCAGCACCCCCAACACTACAGCGAACATGAACGGATAGAGATGGATGACATCCTGCTGACCCGCCTCCGCGAAGGCGTAGTTCATGATCGCCATGCCGGTAAGATGGAACCCGATGTCGGGATACTTCTCCGCCATGCGATCGTTCAGCGCCCAGGCGTAGCGCGCGGCCTCGGGTGTCTCGGAGGTGGACTTGCCCGGCACCTGGATCATCACGTTAATACCGGTCACGGCAGCGTCCGGCGAAATGAGCCGGTCACGCAGCAGCGGTTCGTCCAGTGCGACCTGCCGTTTCTGCGCCAACTCCGCGTCGCTCAGGGTGGCCGCATCCTTTACCAGATCCTCCACCACCATATCGTCGCCGTCGGCGTAGGTGTGCTGGAAGTTGGTGATCGAATCGACCCGGAGCGAATAGGGGATCTTCCACGCCTCCTGCGTCAACTCCTCCACCGCCGCCAGGGTCTCGCGACTGAAGACGTTGCCGTCCTTCGGCGCCAGCACGAACAGAATGTTGTCGCTTTTGGTGAAGGTGTTCTGCAGCGCCTCAAAGGCCTGCAGTTGGGGATTATCGGGATTGAAGAAGATTCGAAAGTCGCTGCTGAAGTGCAGAAACCGAATGCCGCTTCCCGCCAGCAGCGATAGCAACACGGAAAGCAACAACACCACGCCCCGGTGGTCGAGTATCCATCCGAACAACCGTTCCCTCATTTTGTTCTTATTCCTTGACATGCGTCTTCTGTGCCAACCTGATCGCCGATTCTTCCCGGTTTCAGAAAAAAATACAAGCCCGACAACCGGCAGTTGCGAGCAAATTTGTCGCTGCATGGTTCCATTTCACAACAAAGCACCGTTGCTCTGCTAAATATGCGAAAATTCCATCCTTACCAGATAGCGCTACACGCACCGCAGTATGTCCGACCGTACCACAATCACCGACACCGCCACTCCGCCCCTTCCCTCCCGGCCGGACGAACGCGTCCAGTGGGGCCGGCTCTACGGCAGCAGCCTCGCCCTGGAGATCGCCGCCGCGGCGCGCCGCTTCGACGGCCTGCTGCTGGTGGTGGCGAAAGAGATCCAGCAGGCGGTAAGCCTGGAACGCGCCCTGCGGTTCTTCCTCGGCGAATGGGAAGGCGAGGTGCTCTCCTTCCCGGACTGGGAGACGCTGCCTTACGACGTCTTTTCCCCGCTTCCGGAGCTGGTCTCGGAACGGTTGCGCACCCTGAGCCGGATGCCGGCCATGCGACAAGGCATCCTGGTGGTGCCGGTGGCCACGCTGCTGCAACGGCTGCCGCCCCGCAGCTATATCGACGCCCACAGCTTCCGGTTCAAAACCGGCGACCGGCTGCCGCTCCAGGAGTTGCGCCGGCGCATGGAACAGGCGGGCTATCAGAACGTCTCCCAGGTATTGAGCCACGGCGAACTGGCGACCCGCGGTTCGTTGCTCGACATCTTTCCCATGGGCAGCACCCAGCCCTTCCGCATCGACCTGTTCGACCAGGAGATCGAGAGCATCCGCACCTTCGATCCCGAGACCCAGCGCACCCTGGAGAAGGTGGAGCGGGTGGAACTGCTGCCGGCACGCGAACTGCCGCTGGACGAGGACGGCATCAACCGCTTCCGGCAGGCGTTCCGCACCGCCTTCGAAGGCGACCCCCAGCGCAGCGTCATTTACCGCGAAGTCTCCAACGGCAACGCCCCGGGCGGTCTGGAGTACTACCTGCCGCTGTTTTTCGAACAGACCGCCACCCTGTTCGATTTCCTGCCGGAACGGCGGCTGACGCTCCGCCTGGAGTCGGTGCTGGATCAGGCGGAACAGTTTCTCGATCAGGCCGGCGAACGCTACGAGCAACGGCGCCACGATATGGAACGGCCACTGCTGCCACCCGAAGCGATCTACCAGCGGCGGGACGAACTGGCCGCGGCTCTCAACCGGGGGGAATCGATCCGGTTGCAACGCAGCGAGATCGTGGAACGCCGCAAGGGCTACGCCGTGGAACACAACTTCGCCACCAAGGCCCCGCCGCCTTTGGCGTTTCAGGCGCGCTCCGCACAACCGGCCGCGGCGCTCCAGGCCTTCCTCGCAGGCAAACCCGGCCGCATCCTGTTCGCGGCCGAGAGCGCCGGCCGGCGGGAGATGCTGCTGGAGACCCTGGGCGGGTTCGGCATCCGGCCGCGGGTGGTCTCCGGCTGGAAGGAGTTTCTGCACTCCGACCTGGAACTGGCGCTGGCGGTCACCCCGCTGGAAGAGGGGCTGTGGCTGGAACAGGAAGGGATCGTCGTCATCACCGAGACCCAGCTCCTGGGAGAGCGGGTGCGCCAGGAGCGGCGGCGGCGCGAAAAGATCGTGGACTCCGAACAGGTGGTCCGCAACCTCACCGAGCTCCACCCCGGCGCGCCGGTGGTGCACGAAGAGCACGGCGTGGGCCGTTATCTCGGCCTCCAGACCCTGGAGGTGGGGGGCCTGCAGACCGAATTCCTCACCCTGGAGTACGCCCGCGGCGACAAGCTCTACGTGCCGGTCTCCTCGCTGCATCTGATCAGCCGCTACTCCGGCGCCTCCCCGGAGAACGCCCCGCTCCATCGCCTGGGAGGCGACCAGTGGGCCCGTATCCGGCGCAAGGCGGCGGAACAGGTGCGGGATGTGGCGGCGGAACTGCTGGAGATCTACGCCCGCCGCGCCGCCCGCCAGGGCTACGCCTTCCCGCCCCCCGGCCCGGAGTACGCCGCCTTCGCCTCCGCCTTCGAGTTCGAAGAGACCCCGGACCAGCAGCAGGCCATCGACGCGGTGCTGACCGATATGGAGTCCCCGCATCCCATGGACCGGGTAGTGTGCGGCGATGTGGGTTTCGGCAAGACCGAGGTAGCCATGCGCGCTGCCTTCCTGGCCGCCCACGCCGGACGTCAGGTGGCGGTGCTGGTGCCCACCACCCTGCTGGCGCAGCAACACTACCAGAACTTCTCCGACCGTTTCGCCGACTGGCCCATCACGGTGGAGAGTCTCTCCCGCTTCCGCAGCGCCAAGGAGCAGCAGGGGATCATCAAGCGCCTGGCGGACGGCACCGTGGATATCGTGGTAGGGACCCACAAGCTGTTGCAGGAGGGGATCGACTTCAAACGCCTGGGGCTGGTGATCATCGATGAGGAGCACCGCTTCGGAGTGCGTCAGAAGGAGCGGCTCAAGGAGTTGCGGGCGGAGGTGGATCTGCTGACCCTCACCGCCACCCCGATCCCCCGGACCCTCAACATGTCGCTCTCGGGGCTGCGCGATCTTTCCATCATCGCCACCCCGCCGGTGGCGCGCCACCCCATCAAGACCTTCCTCAGCCCCTGGAACGACCCGCTGATCGGCGAGGCGTGCCAACGCGAGATCAAGCGCGGCGGGCAGGTCTACTTCCTGCACAACGAGGTGCACACCATCGACAACACCGCCGCCCGCCTCGAGAAACTGCTGCCCCAGGCGCGGGTACGCATCGCCCACGGACAGATGCGGGAACGGGACCTGGAGGCGGTGATGCGGGACTTCTATCACCAGCGCTTCAACATCCTGGTCTGCACCACCATCATCGAGAGCGGCATCGACGTACCGAGCGCCAACACCATCATCATCGACCGGGCCGACAAGCTGGGGCTGGCGCAACTGCATCAGTTGCGCGGCCGGGTGGGCCGCTCCCACCACCGCGCCTACGCCTACCTCATCACCCCCCCGGTCCGCAGCCTCACGGTGGATGCGCGCAAACGGCTGGAGGCGATCGAATCCATGGAAGAGCTGGGGGCGGGCTTCACCCTCGCCACCCACGACCTGGAGATCCGGGGCGCGGGCGAGCTGCTGGGCGAGGAGCAGAGCGGCGAAATCCACGAGATCGGCTTCTCTCTTTACACCGAACTGCTGGAACGGGCCGTGAAGGCGTTGCGGTCGGGGGAACAGCCGCAACTGGACCGCCCGCTCGACCACGGCGCCGAGATCGACCTGCAACTGCCGGCGCTGCTGCCCGGGGACTACATCCCGGACGTCCACACCCGGCTGGTGCTCTACAAACGCATCGCCAGCGCCGCCACCCCGGAGGAGCTGAAAGAGCTGCAGGTGGAGATGATCGACCGCTTCGGACTGCTGCCGGAACCGGTAAAGGCGCTGTTCGGGCTGGCGGGACTGAAGCTGAAGGCCAACCCCCTCGGTATCCGCAAGCTGGAGGCCGGCCCGGAGGGGGGACGTATCCAGTTCACGGCGGAACCGCGGATCGACCCCGGCCATATCATCCGGTTGATCCAGACCCGTTCCAAGGAGTTCAAGCTGGAGGGCGGCGACAAGCTGCGGTTCTTCCGCGCCATGCCGGAACGGAACCGCCGGATCGAACAGGTGTCCGCACTATTGGAAGAAATTGCCGGGTGACCCTCGCTTTTTTTCGCCCGCTGGGAAACAATAACAACCTGTTGAAGGAACCGCACACTACGCAGATGCCACACCGAATCTCATTCCGCACCCGTTTCGTACTCCTGCTGCTCACCCTGTTGACGGCCGGACCCGCGTTGGCCGCCAAGAGTTACGATGTGGAGGTGATCGTGTTCGAACGCACCTCCGGTAACGAGGTCGCCGGCGAGCAGTGGCCGGACGATCCGGGCCGCCCGGCCCTGGAGAAGGCCTCGTCGCTGAATGACGGCTCCGGCGCCTACTCGGTCCTGCCGAAATCGCGCTGGCGTCTGAGCAGGGAGGCGACCCGTATCGGTTCCGCCGGCGGCATGAAGCTGCTGCTGCATACCGCCTGGCGTCAGCCCGCGGTGGGGCGCGACGAGACGAAATCGATCCACCTGCACTCCTCCGTCACCCCCCTGGAGGGGACCGTCAAGGTGTCGGTGGAGCGCTATCTGCACGCGGACCTGGATCTGCTGCTGAACAACAAGAGCGGCGGCAGCTACTTCTCCTCCTCCCGGGGCGGCTACCGGCTCCAGGAGAGTCGCCGCATGCGCAGCGGCGAGGTGCACTACTTCGACCACCCGATGATGGGCGCCCTGGTACTGATCTCCGCCAACAAGTAACCCGGCCCCGGCCCTTCGCTTTTCCCCTCCGTTCCTCGCTCCGAACGCCGTTCCCGGCCGCCCGATTCCCGGGCGGGAAAAATTTCAAAAAAGTATCTAGACAAGATTCCATTTGCGGTTAATACTCGCCACCGCAGCAGGATCAAAGGAGGCGTCCGCCCCTGCCTGACCGGCAAACCCTGGACTCCGGAGAAGATCGTCGATCATTCCGGGAAGTTGTTTTCTTTGATGCAAAACGGCAGACCATGAGCAAACAAAATAACGTCTGGTATGGCTTTCTCGAGGCAGGTGCAAAAAGTTCCCCCGTCATACGGGATGACAAACTTGAAACCGGCAGTTCGAAAACCGTCTATCTGTTCAATCTGAACCAAAACAAGATCAGCGAGTACAGCCTTCAGATCGTGGGCTCGAAGCTGCGCGAACTGAAGAAAGACGAAGAACACTTCATCGCCGAACTGGACAAGGCGTTTCCCAAAGCGCGCACGGAATTCACCAACATTAAAAAGCGCAACTTCACCCTGACGCCGCAGCCGGTAACTCCCAAAAAAGCGGCAGCTCCCGTGGTTGAGGAAGAAGAGGAAATTGCGGAATTCGCAGATGACGACGGCGATTGGGATATAGACGACGAGTGAGAAACCACGCTTCCGGGGAAAGCGGAAGCGTATGGCAACTTAATACGTTAGCCACCCTGTTCTGAGCGTTTCATTGTAGGAGCCCGGCCCACCGGGCGATTGTTGCGCTCTATGTTTCGCCCAGAGGACTGGGCTCCTACCGAGATTTCGAAGATTCCTATTCACCCGTCATCCCGGCGAAGGCCGAGATCCGGGAGAATCAAACAGCGAACAACTCGCTCCCTCCCCGCAAGCGGGGAGGGTCAGGGTGGGGAGTCAAAAAGAAAATCGTCTCCCCCAATGAAGTTTTTTCAGTGCCTGTACATCTCGTATAACGTCAACCCGATCTCCACCCCGATCAATATAATGATGTACCACTCGGCGCGCAGGGAGCGGCGACCCTCCTCCACGCGCAACAGGGTTTCGGCGGTACGGGTGATAAGCTCCAGCTTCTGTTCCAGCACCGTGCCGCGCTCGCCCAGTTCGTACTCGTCGAACAACTGAAGATAAAGCCCCTCCAGTTCCGGGTGCTCCCACAGCACCTCCGGCCGTTCGTGAATCTCCACCCGCCCCACCATGCGCTGTTCCGTCAGCAGCGCCCGGCCGATGTGATCCATCAACACGCCGGTCCGCCAGATGCGCCTGCCCCTCCACCGCAACCGCTGCGCCAGCGGCTCGATCTGATCGAAGGTGGCGGTGAGCTTTTTCTCGTACTCCTCCAGCGCCAGGCTCTTGGCCAGGATCTCGGCGATCAGTTGTAACCGCTGGGGGGTCGCTTCGCGGATGGTCACCCGTTCCCCGCTCAAACCGTCGCCGCTTTCCGGGGACAGATAGACGGCAAGGGTCTCCTCCACCGGAGTATCGAAGCGTCCGACGATCCCGGCCTCCAGGCGCGACACGAATTCGGCCCGCTCCTCCGCGGCGGTGTCGAAAAAGACCAACACCCCGAACCGGAACAGCACCGCCGACCCGGAGTCGCCGCAGGCGACCATCAAGGGTGTGGAGGCGATCTTGCCCCCTGCGATCCATCCCAGCGGGCGGGTATGGAGCCGTTCCCCCAGCAGGATGGCGTGCGCCTGGATCACTTGTTCAGCAGACATATCCCCTCCTCATTGGCAGAGAGACGGCGACTGCCGGATATTGCGCTTAGGTTTGTGGCTTGTCCAGCGGAGACGAAACAGTATAAGGTCGTCACAATGCCCGGATTGATTTATTGTAGGAACCCGGCTCGCCAGACGATTCAATAACCCATTATTTGCGTGTAGGAGCCCGGTCCCCCGGGCGATTTATCAACCCATTTTTCGCCTAGAGGACTGGGCTCCCACAGGGATTGAAGGAATGAAGGTACAGGTACTGCAACACGTGCCGTTCGAGGATATCGGCAGCATGCGTGGCTGGTTCGCAACGCGGGGAGCGGAGCTGCAATACACCCGCTTCTTCGGGGAACCGGACCTGCCGTCACCCGACGAACCGGATCTGATCGTCGCCATGGGCGGGCCCATGAGCGTCAATGATGAAGAGGAATTCCCCTGGCTGCGCCGGGAGAAACAGTTCGTCCGGGAGGCGATCGGCCGGGGTGTGCCGGTGCTGGGGATCTGTCTCGGGGCGCAGCTCATCGCCAGCGCGCTCGGCGCAGGCGTCTATCCCAACACCCAAAAGGAGATCGGCTGGTTCCCCATCGAAGGGACAGCGGTTCCGGATGACCGCTTCCGGTTCCCGGAGCGGAGCGAGGTGTTCCACTGGCACGGCGAGACCTTCGACCTCCCGCCCGGCGCAGTCCGGCTGGCGCGTAGCGCCGTATGCGAGAACCAGGCGTTTCAGATCGGGGAACGGGTGATCGGCTTGCAGTTTCACCTGGAGACCACCCCGGAGAGCGCCGACTCCATCATCACCAATTGCCGGGACGAACTGGTGGCCGGCGCGCCGTACATCCAGAGCGAAGCGGAACTGCGCAACACCCCGGTGGCCGCTTATAACGCCGTCAACCGCCTGATGGAACAGGTGCTGGCTTATCTCATCGCCTGACGCACACCGACAAGCAGGGCGAACCCTTGTCTCGATACGAGTTTTTTATAAGAATCCGGAAAACGAACCGCCGGCGGCATAACACAATTTTGGCGCGCGCAACACGATCTCCTGTCAGATTTGTAAAATGATCAACCCGCAATACATCGCAATCGCAATCGAGAAAACCTCCGATCCCAAGGCGCGCGAGCACCTGGAACGGATCGAGGCCTTGGCCCGCGAGTTAGCTGCACTGGAGCATGACATTCCAGCGAAAATCGCCGCAAACAAAAGCAACCGGGGCGAAGAGCCGGTTAAGTTGTCGCAAAACCAGAAAGCGACATTAGCTGACGTCAACGAAGACCTCGCGAATATCGACAAAGAATCACTGGAACTTTTCAAGAACGCATCGAATGCAAGAGAGATTCTGGAATCATTGACATTCGAACTGCCAGGCTCTCCAAAGGACTGGAGTTTTATGCTTCCGAAAACCCACCCGGAGGACCGAGCCCTCATTGAAGAGGTGGTCCGGGCTCAGCGCACCATAGACGAAGAGATGAAAAAATATCTTGAAACTTACCCGTCAGAATAAAGGCGAAGCCGACCCCGTCTTCAGCCCTGCCCTGTATGTGCGACGAGTTCCGCGCCTTTTGTTCGTGGATTAACGCGGGTATGAGACGCTCAATGTAAACCCAGGCAATTCACAAGGACTACTTATGTTTTCGAGACGCACAGCGCTGAAATATATATTTACCACAACATTGCTCTCGACTGCGCCGGCCATCTATGCGTCAAAAGGAGAATCGCCGTACAGGGAAATCGATCCCGGCAATGAACCCGGAATGCAATTCATCGATGAAAAAGTACGCCGCAAGTTAACCGGCTTGAACAGATCGAACGCCGAGTCAATACAAGATTGTTCGGAAGCGTCAATCATAAAGGAAAGCAAAACAATCGCCCCGGCCTTGTCCGATATCCTCAAAGAATCCGGCGCTTCAATAAAGGCTGGGATGTCAAAATACGAATTGCATAACCTTATACTCGAATCCATTTTGAGCAGGGGTTATGCGCCTGCCATGCTCGGCTACAACGGCTTTCCCGCCTGCGCGTGCATTTCAGTCGACGACGAGATATTGAATGGCCTCCCGACAGACGACCCACTTCAGGACGGCTCTTTGGTTTCTATCGAGACATCTATCTCTACACCGTCCGCCTACGCCTCACAGGCTTGGTCTTTCACAGTCGGCGAAGCATCGGAAGAGAAACAGAGATTACTCGACTCGATGCATCATGCATTATCGAACACCACATCTATGATTCGTCACGGCACTTTACTGGGCGACATCGGACACTCGATCCAGTCGGCATTAGAGGAAAGCGGTGAATCCGTCATAAGAGAGTATTGCGGCTATGGCATGGGCAAGAAACGCATCCAGGACCCGCAGGTACTCGGATACGGGAAGCAAGGGCAAGGGGCGCCTGTCTCGGCAGGACAGATACTGAATATCCAGGTAATCGCCAAGGCCGGAAGATATAATAGGATCAAAATGCGTCCGGACTTCTGGACCGTTGTTGCGAAGGACGGAAAACCCGGCGGGGTCATCAGCGCCATGATTTTGGTCGGCGATAAGGAAAGTCTATTGTTAAGTAATCTTCTGTAAGATTTACAATAATTTACTGATGTCGCGTTTTTTATGGATTCACTACACTCATGCATATTGGGAAAACGTGGACTGTGCCTGATTTCTTCCACATGCTGACTTAACCTCCTGCCAAAATATGCGTTATATGAAAAATCCTGGTGTATACTGTTGCTGTTACGCACCATCAGATTATCTTTATCATTCCATTAAAGGTGACTGAAATGAAATATAAAATCCTTACCCTGGCCGCGCTTATTGTTGCCATTACCGGGTGCGCAGGAAATCCAGCCAGCTCTTTGGCCCAACAGTGTCATGAGGGTTTGGCCGTAGCCAATCAGGAGCTGAATTACGCAAAAACAAAAGGCCTTGACGGGACTGTGGAATATACCAAGGCCGCAAGTCTGCTGGGGGCGGCCAAGATCCAAGAGGAATTCGGGAAATACCCCAACTGTATCGACAAGGTTCGGCGAGCACGCGCCTATATCAGGTTGTCGAAGCAGTAAGTTAACCAATGGGAACAGGCTACTAACGTAGTCTGTTCCCATGTGCCTGTTATGGGGATTCGTTTTTTACGAATCCGCAGATCCACGGAATCAAACATCCCCCCTTTTCTTCGCCCTACCCCACCTCAATACTGAACTCCGGCGGGTTGTGGATGTAGTACTTCACCTTGCACTTCTCGATCGCTCTGATAATGCTGGGACGATATTTCTCCGGGAAATTCGGCGGCAGCGTTACCCGAAACGTAGCCTTGGCGGCGTATGGCGGTTTGTCTTCCGCCTCCCAATCCAGGTCGATGGCCAGACCTTCGGTCGGAAGCTCTCTGGATTGGCAGAAGCCGAGGGCGAAGATCCCGGCGCAACTGGCCAAGGACGCCAGAAACAGGGTAAACGGTTCCGGAGCCGAGCCCTCGCCGCCATGCGCCGGGGACTGATCCGTCGCTATCTTCACATCATCCAGGTCGACATCGACCTTCTTCCCGCCGGGGAAACTGACCGCAAGGGTTTGTTTCATGCTGCTTCCTCAATATCCTTAAAAACCGGGTCTAAAAACCCGGTCAGAGACGACATTTTCGCATATTAGAATAAATTGCTCTCTGAACTCCAGGATGCCGCAAAATTACCGCAGGCATATAGGCAAAGAATCGCCACTGGGTTGCCTATCAGAAGCGTTCTATTCCCTGTTGCCGCTCAATGCTATAGTTTTGGTCAGGTAGCCTCTGATGCAGACAGAGCGGCGTCTGAAGGGCGATATAGACAGGAAGCGGTCAGCAGCGAACCACACGTGAGATGAAACAGGATAGCAGCCGCCACCCTTTCGCTGGCTTTGTGTTACAAAAAAAATATTACGCATAACTAGTGTGGGATCATTTGGCAAAACCAGAATGGCGGAATGGATTCTTTCTGGGAATATTTTCTACCAGGATAATAATGAAGCAAAAAATCCCAAATCATAAAGATGTACCAGACTTTATGTTGAAGTCGACATTAGGCTGCGCACTGATATCTGTCTTTATACTAACTCCGTTTACCGTTAATAATTTCATTCAAGGGCGTTATTACCTGGGAGCGTTTATTCTTATTATAACGGTACTCGCCATTATAGATGCCTTCCTATGTTATCGGGGCCGATACCATAAGGGAATTAATCTGTATTTTATAGCACCTGCCGTTATCATAGGTATCGTATCAACTATTCATGAGCTGGGGGTGCCGGCATCATACTGGGCCTTCCTGGGTGTCCTCTCCTTCTATTTCATACTTACCAAAAAACAAGCGTTGATAGCCAATCTTGTTTTTATAGCTGCAGTTGTGCCTGTGGCATTGCACTCTCTTGAACAACCTGTAGCTATGCGCTTCTTTGCCGTACTTTTTGGGACGAGTGTTTACGCATATGTATCAATGCGAGAAATAACCAATCAACACTATATGCTGAAAGAACAAGCAGCTACAGACTCCCTTACCGGAGTATATAACCGCTCTCTGCTTAAAAGTTCTCTTAACCATGCGATTCATCAAAGCATTCGCACAAACACAAAGATGTCTCTCATGATGCTCGACGTTGACCATTTTAAAACAATAAATGATGAATATGGTCATGAGGCAGGAGACTCGGTTTTAGAGAGAATGGGCGAATTTTTAAAAAATCACTTCGTGAAAGCGACATGGTGTTTCGAATCGGAGGTGAGGAATTTCTTGTCATCACCCACAACACAGATGAAACCAAATGTCAGGCTATCGCCGAGAAGCTACGCAGTGAAATTGAAAATCTCTCTCTAATCCCGGATCATACAGTAACTGTCAGCATCGGAGTTTCAGGTCTCAAGTCAGGCATTGACTGGAAAGAATGGATCAAACACTGTGATGACAATCTGTATCGGGCCAAGTCTAACGGCCGGAATCAGGTCGTTGCGTAATGCTACTAATGTCTCCTGCTCGCCAACACCTGTCGATCCTATTTGGGCGGCTTGTTGCAGCAGGACGGCGGCGGCGCGCTGGCATTGTCGTGAGCATTGGTGTCGGTAAACTGAAACCAGTTACCCTTGAGGCGGTTCCACCAACTGCCCGAGGGCGGGAATCCGGCCTGTTTCAGGGCCGCCGCCACGGCCTGATAATCGGTGCGGCTGGCGTCGTAGCACAGCTCGATCCGGTGCCGTTCCGCATCCGCCACCACCTTACACACCCCGCCCAGTTCCGCGAGTTCACTTTCCAGCTTTTCCGCATCACCGAACTTGTCCAATGTCGGCACGGCGATGCTGCGCCGCACCTCCCAGGCGCCTTCGGGTTTTAAAGAGTTGTGTCTCTGCATGATCTCTCTCCTCGCTGGAACCGGTCTCAAAATTCGAGATTTTGTTTTAGGTTTTGAGATGGTTCTGTTTCACTCATTCAGTTTTTCGCGTTTTCGGTCGTACTCCTCCTCGTCGATCTCACCCTTGGCGTAGCGCTCCTTGAGGATCTCCAGCGCCGACCTGCGTTGCTCCCGTGCACAGCCGCCACCGGCTGCGACAGAGCGCACTGCCCAGATGACTGCGACGATCAACAGGATCCAGAACAGCCACATAAAGATGCCTCCTCCCATACCGTAAAAGCCCGTTCCTTGCCACATGGTTCACCCCCTTATCCAATTTATATATCGACCCTGCGCAGACGCAGGGCATTGCTGATCACCGACACCGAACTGAAGCTCATGGCCGCTGCGGCGATGATCGGGGACAGCAGCAAGCCGAAAAAGGGATAGAGCACACCTGCGGCCACCGGCACTCCCAGGGAGTTGTAGACGAAGGCGAAGAACAGGTTCTGCCGGATGTTGCGCATCACCGCACGGCTCAGGCGCCGGGCGCGCACGATGCCGCGCAGGTCGCCCTTGACCAGGGTCACCCCGGCGCTCTCCATTGCCACATCGGTGCCGGAACCCATGGCGATGCCGACATGGGCCTGGGCCAGTGCCGGGGCATCGTTGATGCCGTCGCCGGCCATGGCCACGGTGCGTCCTTCGGCCTGCAGCGCCTTGACCACCTGGGCCTTCTGCTCCGGCAGCACCTCGGCCTCGACCCGGTCGATACCCAACCTGTCCGCCACCGCCTGGGCGGTGGTGCGGTTGTCGCCGGTCAGCATCACCAGATGCACCCCCTCGGCGTGCAGATCGGCGATCGCCTGATGCGTGGTCTCCTTGATCGGGTCGGCCACCTCGATCAGACCGGCGGGTTTGCCGTCGACCGCCACGAACATGACGGTCTGCCCCTGGTTACGGCCGTCCTCGGCCAGAGACGGCAGGCCGCCGGGTGCAACCGTCAGGTCTTCCAGCAACTTGCGGTTGCCGAGCGCCACCGCCCTGCCCTCTACCTCGCCGGTCACTCCCCGGCCGGTATGCGACTCGAACCGCTCCACCGCCGCCAGGCTCAGGCCGCGCTCCTCTGCGCCTTGCAGAACGGCCCGGGCCAGGGGATGCTCGCTGGCCCGTTCCAGGCTGGCGGCGAGCCGCAGCACCTCGCTCTCGCTGAAATCGTGCACCGCATGGACCGCCGCCAGGCGCGGCGCCCCCTCGGTGAGGGTGCCGGTCTTGTCCACCACCAGGGTGTCGACCCGCTCCAGGATCTCCAGCGCCTCGGCGTTCTTGATCAGCACCCCCAGGGCGGCGCCCTTGCCGGTACCCACCATGATGGACATGGGTGTAGCCAGCCCCAGAGCGCAGGGACAGGCGATGATCAGCACCGCCACCGCGTTGACCACCGCGTGGGCCAGCCGCGGCTCAGGGCCGAACAGACCCCAGACGATCAGGGTGACGATCGCCACCAGCACCACCGCCGGCACGAAATAACCGGCGACCACATCCGCCAGCTTCTGGATCGGCGCCCGTGAGCGCTGGGCCTCGCCGACCATGGTCACGATCTGCGCCAGCAGGGTATCGGCCCCCACCTTTTCCGCCCGCATCAACAGACTGCCGGTGCCGTTCACCGTGGCGCCGATCAGGGCGTCGCCGGTACCCTTCTCACTCGGGATGGGCTCGCCGGTGACCATCGACTCGTCGACGCTGCTGCGGCCCTCGGTCACCACCCCGTCCACCGGCACCTTCTCCCCCGGACGGATGCGTAGGATATCGCCGGGAACCACCTGTTCCAGAGGAACATCCTCTTCGCTGCCGTCGGCGCGCACCCGGCGCGCCGTCTTGGGCGCCAGCCCCAACAACATGCGGATGGCGGCACTGGTGCGGCCCCGGGCGCGCAGTTCCAGCACCTGCCCCAACAACACCAGGGCGGTGATCATCGCCGCCGCCTCGAAATAGACCGGCACCCTGCCTTCGGCGTTGTGCATGTTGGCCGGGAAGATCCCCGGCAGCAGCAGGGCGACCACACTATAGACCCAGGCCACCGACACGCCGAGACCGATCTGGGTGAACATATTGAGATTGCCGGTGCGCAACGACTGCCAGCCGCGCACGAAAAAGGGCCAGCCGCACCACAGCACCACCGGCGTGGCCAGCGCGAATTCGATCCACTGCACAACCTTGTGGGAGAGCCCTTGCGGTAACCAGGCGGGCGCCAGGTCCGCGACCATCGCCAACACGAACACAGGCAGCGCCAGGACCACACTCAGCCAGAAGCGCCGGCTCATGTCGATCAGCTCTTCGTTGCGCTCCTCCACCGCCACGATGCGCGGTTCCAGGGCCATACCGCACTTGGGGCAACTGCCGGGCCCGGACCGCACCACCTCCGGGTGCATCGGACAGACATACTCGGTACGGCTCACCTCTAGCGTTCCGCCGGCGGGTTCCAGCGCCATGCCGCACTTAGGACACGCACCCGGTCCGGATTGCCGGATCTCGGGGTGCATGGGACAGGTGTAAACGACTGCGTCGATGGAGCAGGTCCCGTCCGCGCAGGCCGCATGCGGCTCCTCCGGCGTCGGCTTTAAATAGCGGTCCGGGTCGGCACGAAACTTCTCC
>JBNKCL010000012.1:0-7233 GCA_050287725.1 Sedimenticolaceae bacterium | reverse complement strand
GTGACCACGATGAGTTTTTTCTTGGGCAGGTCCACGTCGATGTTCTGCAGGTTGTGCTCCCGCGCGCCCCGAACCTGGATCGTGTCCAACTCCGCCTCCGGACGGGGTTCGAACATCCGCTGTTTCACCTGACTCCTGGGTCGTCTGCCTCCGGCCATGAAATATCCTTCTTTTTCCGAGACGCCTAATCAGCCCATTTCGGCATGGCTTTCAAGTAATAATCCGCCCGCTGCGCAGCTGTCTGGCGGTCGATACCCGGCTGCCAGCTCAAAAACCATTCAACCACACCGGCCTGCACCGCTTCCCGGGGTCGTACATTCCCCTGTTCATCCACGCAATGCCGGCAATAGTCCGCCACGGGCCCCTGAAATTCCGGCATAGCCAGCGGCGCTCCGCATGAAAAACAAAACTTGTTCATACCGTTCTCCTTTCATAATTAAAATAGTTTTCCGAATCTCGAACCGCTCCGCATGTTAGCAGGTATCAGTGACAACCCTATGTCAGCCATTCCAAACCGCAATGGTTTCCATGCCGTCAGGCGCAATAAGCGACATTTTGATTGTGAAATCGAGCAAGCGCTGATATGTGCACCTTCATCGGGTCTTTCAGTACACACCACCTGCAAAGTTCAACAAGGACGCCGGACGGGATTCCTGGCTGCCCTTGCGTGGAAGCATATCCACATTAATACGGGCCATGAAAATTTGGAAACCTTAAATCCATCAAAGACGGTTTAATTTCCCTCTGCCCGGCGATCCGGTGCGTTGGACTCGAAAATGGGTGATTTCAATTTCAATCAGAAAGAGCGTGATCTCATCGCCGCCTTCGCCAGGGACAGGCGCAGCATGTGGTCACGTTTGGGGTTTTATGCTTCTGTCCTGGTTTTTGAATATCAAACAGATCGCAATATCGGCGATGGAGTACAATTACGACAAGAAGCGGATATGAAGGTTCCCGGGCACTAGACCCAGATGTGGACACGACGATTCAAGGGACCGGAATCGCTTCGGCGGATGGGGACCCGAGCCCACGCCGCCCCGTATGCTTCCACGTCGATCATTGACGCGTCGACGAAATGATCCGTGAAATACCGCTTAACCGATTCCGCCCGACGTCGTGAAACAGTTGCCCCATCCTGCCCTTCACCTTCATCCGTGGTGGCTGCACCGCCGATCAGAATACGTCGATCCGGCATGGGGACGGTAGCGAGTCTAATCAGCAATTTGTCCAGCTGCTCGCGATGCCGCGGGCTCAGGTCGGTTTGTCCACTCGCGAAGCCGTCGAGCACGGAGAGATTGGATTTCCCGGAGTAAAATTCTTCTACCGTGCTGTCGAAGTTGTTAGAGACATGCTCACTGCACTCCGGTGCCGTCGCAATGCACAGACCCGGCAGTAACCGCTCCGTGTGAAGTCCGGTCGGTCCTCCGATCAACACGCGCCCATTGCTGGGATTGTCGCTGCAGAGCAGCCCCCAACGCAGCGCTCCAAGCACTTCTCCGGTTTCCGCTATTACCGCCGCGGATTCGAATCGTTTATATTGTGCCCACGGCACCATCGGCTTGTCTCGAAGCTGAGCCGCTGTATGAACCCCGCTCACGGTCGGATGTCCAAAATCTCCCTTTTCCGATTCCCAGCGCCCTGACTTCCATCTTGCACCATAGAACGGATCGGTGTCAGCATCCATCGCGTCCACTCTGTCCGGGGAATTATGCTTTAAATAAAAATCGGATTCCACGGGCACCAAGGCTTCCTCCCCAACCGTTTGGATAAACGTTATCGTGCCGTCGGCGGCCCGATCAGTCCGTGGAATGAACCGGATATCTACACTGGCTAAGAGACCATCCCGGCCCCGAACCGGCTTGATACTCCACTCCAACCTTCCCCGTGACAACGGGCATGAGCCGCTCTGGTCCTGCGCGGATACGGGTTGAGGATCGGAAATTAGAACCCCTCGGGTATCCAGCGCCTTTTCGCGCGGATGATTCAAAAACTTGCGCTTAAGGGTTTGCTCCTGTTCCGGTTCTGTCATTCGCTTTACCTGTCCCCACGCTTTCAGCTACGCCATTGCTTAGCGCCGCCCGGATTCTGCACGTGCTGCCTTCATCCGGGAAAGAATTCCGTCATCGCTGCCGCCGCGGTTCCACCGTCTCTGTCTGAATTTAATGGCTCCGCATAATAATCAGCTCGGTGATTCCAACCCGAGCAGTGAAATTGATCCGGCCCGCACAAACAGTTTGCCGAAGGTGTTCACCAGAAAATGGAAGTTGAGCACGAGGGGATAAACGTCTGTTGCGCCGACTGTGGGCGCCGCAGTCGCCGTAGATGAGCCACTGAGCAATACTGTTTTTTTGGACGCAATGGTGGCGGTTTTTACCGGGTCTTTCAGATAAGCATCCTTTAGAGTTCTGGGGCACCTGCTTCCGGAAAAAGGCACCATCAGATTTCTCCCTTTCCAGTCTGCCCTTATGCCATTGTCCGTCTTGTTATGTTCATACGTGTGATAAGTGATGCATAAATTCGGCAATTCTCCTGTAATTCGTCGAAGTAATGATTTAAGAGGCTGAGCGATAGCTTCATCCACCTGTCGAATCGCCCTGCGCTGGGCGGCCGATGGTCCTTCCCCGAAAGGGAATTGATTCTGAAAGGCAACGGGGTGGATTGCCAAAATCTTGTCACGATAGCCCAGGCTGAAGCCCTTTATCTCTGCTTGCAGGGAATCGGGGATCTGCTCACCCTTGGGGAGCACGATGTGACCATGGTAAAAGTCGTAAATACTGACAGCGGTGCTCAACGCCTTGCCATCGAGGGCATTTGCCGGATTCAGCACATAATTGATGGTACCAATGATATTGTCCCCGAGCTTTCCCGGAACCCAGGACGATGCGGAATCACCGGCCAACACGATGTTTCGGTCCGAATTCTGCAAACGTTGCAGATGGGCCCAGGTGAAGATCCATTTGCTGACGGGAATGGTGGTATTTTGTGCATCCGGATCTGTCATCGTCTTTTCAATTCAATAGCGCTGCCGACAGGCGTCCGGGTCCTAGTCCACCGTCAGCGTTGTGGCGTCATCATCATCGGCATCGATGTTGATCCTGGCCTCGACGGCTACGTTCGAACCGGCAGGTGCGTCGATCTTGACCTCGGGCGGCAGACCGAGCCGCGCCTGGAGCTGGGCAACCTTTTGGCGGAGGAGATCGAGCTCGGCTTGTTGGCGTTGGCGCCCCATCTCGTCCTCGGCAATGTGGCGGCTTTCGGCAAGCTGTGCGCGCTCCAGCTGCAGGCGTTCACCGAAGGACTGTTGGCCGTCACGCGGTGCCACCACCGCCAGCAGGGTCTCGTCCCGCTCGTGGAGGACCACGTCAAGACCTTCCTTCTCCGCCTGCCAGCGCAGTTCGATTTCCTGCTTGCCGACCTGGATCTTCTTCTCGAGCAGGTCGAGATCGCGATGCCGTTGCAGATAATCCTCAAGGGCGCTGCAACGTCCGACCATGGCGTCGCAGTAGACACCGTTGGTGCTGACAATGCGCTCTTCGGCACCCAGCAGGCGGGGCAAGGCATGCGCGTCGTGGGGACCGGCCAGGTAGCGGGCCGGCGGTTGGCCATCGCGGATTTTATGACGCAGATCGAGATTGGGCAGATAGATGGTCTCGACGGTGCTGCCGTCCCATTTCGGGATTATCTCGATGCGATCCGCGGCAACCCGGTCGCCGGCCCAGGTTGGTTGCGCCCGTTCGGGTGTGCCGCTGAAAAGCTCGACCCAATGGTTGTGGCCGATGCCGCCGGCTGGGCGGGCGGCTTTCAGGCCATGAGGTTCGCTGAAGGCGAGGACGCCGATGCCGTCCGGGGCACTTTCCGACTCGCCGAGCAGGCGCCACAGGGTTGAGCCGATCTCGACCGCTTTGGCGGGGCGCAGCACCTTGGCGAGAAAAGCGTTCGTACTCGCCATGGACAGGATCTCGTGGTAAGGATCTGTAAGAATAACGACGGCAACCCCTGCCGGCAATCGCGCCGCGACATCGGGCGGCAGTGTGCTCACGAGTTCCACATCGAGCTGTTCGGGGAGGACACCGCTGAGTTCGCGCAGCCGCTCCGGCACCGCCGCCCCATCGGGGACGAGGATGCGGGCAACGTTGTACTTGCCCGAAGTATAGCTCAGGCGGGCATCTTCCAGCTCGAGACGCTGCGAGTATTTGCGCGTCATCTGAAACCAGTTGAAGGTGACGGTGTGGCCCATGTTGGGGTTCTTGATCGTGCGCTCAGTGGTAAGCTCGGCGTGCAGCTCGACCTTCTGTTCGCTGGTTCGCTTGGTTTCAACACTCACCGACTGTTTGGCGGAGAGCTTGGAGGCCAGCTTCGTGGTTACGTTGCTGACATCTTTCGCGAAATCCCGCGTCCCGCTCTTTGCGTCATAGGAGGCGTCGATACTGCCACTGAAGAAGGGAACGCCCCCTGAGATGCTAGAGGCGATATGACCGGCCTCCTCGCCCGTCGACTCCTTTTCGCTGGATCGGGAGACCTCCTCGCCGAAGTCACGTTCGGTCTCCGAAGTCGCTTCCTCGAAGACATTTTCGGCAGTGCTTTCGGTGACCGCATAGGTGGTGTCCTTGAAGGATTTGATGACGATCTTCTGCTCTTCCTCGGGCAGCAGGCTCACCGAATAAAGATTGCGTCCGGTGCCGAAGCCGCGGTGACGCAGCTTGAGGGCATACAATTCCTGCAGGTAGAAACCGGGGTGGTGTCTGCGGTAGTAGGGCTCCGAAACCGGTTCGAGCATCCAGCTTTCGGTCTTCGTCCGTGGATGAGACGGCCAGGGAATTGTCTTCGGCTCGGGTTTGAGCTCGCCGCGCTGCGAGCGGCGCGGCACCTCGCCGAAACGGCCGCTGCGTTTGGCGAGACGCAGCACAAGCAAGTCCTCGCCCATCGGTAGCCGGACCGCCAGCAGACGGTCCACAACGCGCCAGAACAGCTGCGCCCAGTAATGGTAAAGCGTGGGAATATCGGCTTGGTTCAGACTGCTGGGCGCCGCAGGCGATGGCGGAGGGGAGGACGCCGCTTCAGTCGCCGGGCTCAGGGTCATCACGGCATCGAGGGCGTTTTTGTAAGAGCTCCCAAGACGATTGATCAAGGCGTTGCACACTGTTTCCCAGTCAGGGGGGGGTGAGCTGCTGAACGGGCTGCTGCTGGTGTCGATGCCAAGGAAAGCCGCGACCTCGGAAAAATCGATAGGGGCCGGCGGGTTGCTGGAAAGATCGGATGTAACCTGGTCGTACTCGCGGCCCAGAAAGGTATAATGCTGGTAAGTCAGTCTTGCCGCGTGGAAAAGCCAAGTCTCGAACTCGCGCGGACCGAACTCGATTTGCAGCTCGGGCGGCGCCAGCATGCGTGCACGCAACCCCTCATCGCCCAGCGCGGCGCGGGCCGCGTTCCACACCGCTTCGTATACGTTCGATAGTCCGGTTCGGATGCGCTCCGCGAGATCGCCGGCTTGGTTTTGCGGATAGAAGTCATTGCGTTGACCCAATGGGGGGTTGCCTGGCGCCAGTGTAAGATGCTGGAGCCTCGCTTGCATCTCGCTTGCGGCGATGGCCGCCTCCGGGATCCCGATGGCCGTATCGGTTCGACCCGCCGAAGGCTCCGGCAAAAGGCTGCGCCACAGCCGCTCGACGGCGGCACGGATCTCCTGGCCCTCGCTGCCGAGCAGCCACGTCGCCGGGGATGTTGCGCTTGGACCGGTGCCGGCCGGAGGGGCACCAAAGGGTGCGGGCTGGGGCAATGTCGGCTGGACCAATGTCAGACCACCGGGGACGGTATTGGGTATCCTGGCGGGTCGCGAGGCGGTGCCGCCGGTTGCGGAACCAAGCCGACGGGCGATCTCCTCCCAAAAGCCGAGGTCATGGAGATGCAGGGCGAGAGAACTCGCCTGTACAAAGAGGGCCGTGCGGTCGGGAGCAAAACCGAGAGCGGCTACGATCTCAGCTATCTCCGGATCGCCGATCGGCCGGCTCGCCGGCGCGGTCTCCTGCCGGAGCTGGTCGACGTAACGGCGGACCAGCTCCTCATAATCGAGCATGGGCGGCGCCGGCGGTCCGTAGTGCCCCTCATAAATCCGGGGCGTTTCGCCGTCAGACTGGGGCCGGAAATCCTCGGCGCAAAGATGGGTATCGAGACGCAACAAACGGTAGCCGCGCACGGAGTTGCTCGCCGGCAGGTCAGAGGGTTGGCAGTAGCGATCCGCATAGAGGGCACGCTCGAAGGCTTCCCACTCGGCGGCCAGTGCAACGTCATAGCCCTGCTGCACCACCGGGTCGTCAGGGCTTTCGTCGGCGGCGGCATCTGCGCGTCGCACCCAGGCGTCGAGGGAGAGGAGCTCGGTCCGATCCTGTCGGCGAAGATAAGCGACGAAGTCCGGCTCCAGCAACGGTGCACCGGTTGTGCGGTCGCTGTCCGCCGGTTTGCGCACGTCGACACGATAGCCCTTCGCGGGGCAGCTCGGCGAGCGGTCAACGGGCGGTTTTCCCTGCGCGCCGAACAACTCATCGACCAGCCTCTCCAGACGCGGGTTGATTTCCAGCCATGTATCTTTTGAGGCGTAGGCGACCCGACCCGATCGACCTCCCATCAGTGTTTCGCTTTCGGCTACTGCCATGGCGGTCCGGTAGGTTTCCCCGTAGACGGCGGCAAGTTGCTTGGCTGCAGCCTTGCGCTCGCCTTTGCTGTCATTGTCGACGATATCGCGCTGGATATCCTTTTGAAACTGCTCTTCCGACCAGGAATTGCGGCCTTTGTGGATTTGATTGATTTTTGCCAACAACCGGCCATATGAGGCGCCGATATCCGCAACGACGGCGGCGCGGGTATCGGCGTCCGGGGATGTTGCGGCACGCTCAAGCAGCGACCGCACCGAATCGGCTGATAAAGGTATGCTCATTGCTGGTCCACTTAGCCGCGTTCGAGTTCACCGATCGCGGCGTGCCAGCTATAGGCATTCGCGATCAGAGCATCGATCCGATCATCCGAGTCCCATCCCGGCGAATCTTCGGCAACACCTGAGAGGCTGGCAAAGCCGTAGTTTGCAACCCGTTGCCGAACCAGGAGCCGTTGCCCGGGCATCGGATTCAACGAACCAGGGCGCAGCAGTCGCGACACCTCTTCGACGAGCGCCGCGCCATCGCCGCTGTATGATTCTCCGAGCGGCCACTCTCCCGCAGGCGCCGGCGGAAGGCCGAATGC
>JBNKCL010000011.1:0-5328 GCA_050287725.1 Sedimenticolaceae bacterium | reverse complement strand
TACTCCACCGCCTTGACGTCGTGATTGGTGGTGCGTTCGATATTTTTGACACGCTGTGCGTCTTCGATACTGAAGTTGTCGACGATCGCATTCAGGATGTTGCCGGCGTGTTCTCCCAGCGGCGGGACCTCATCGATTCCGGGGTTTTCCGCCAGTGCCTGCAGCCAGCGTACTTCTACCAGTACCCGGTGCCGGATCAGCCCGTACTCACTGAAGATCGGCCGCAGTTCTTCGGTTTTGTTGCCGTAGCGGCCGTCGACAGGGGAGATGGCGGTGAGGGAGGAGAGTTCCATGGTGTCGTGCTCACTGGTCAGGTTGAAAAGCGAATTATAACATCGGCAGGTGGTTGCCATAGTGCGGTGTTACTGCGAACAACTTCAGGCATCGATCTCTGTCAGTAATTTATCCACCGTCAGCGCCAGCCGTTTGCGGCCCAACAGCAGTCGCAGGCGGTTGCCGCCGGTTTGTTGCCAGAGGCGGGCGGCGCGGATACCGGACAGCAGCAGGGCGCGAATCCGGTTGGCGTTGCCGGTGTTTTGCAGATGCAGCGCCTCACCCTGTACCAGGATGCGCGGTTGCAGGGTGCTGACGGTTTCGCTGTAGAGGTCCGCCAACTGCGCCAGGATGTTGTCGTGCAGTAGCGAAAAGTGTTCCAGGCGGCGGGTGGCCGTACGAATCCCCTCACCGATCCGCTCCTGCAGGTCGGGCCGTTTCGCCAGTTTCCGTTCCAGATGCATCAGGCTTACGGTATAGCGGATGACATCGGTATTGTGGATGTTGCGGTTCATGATCTGCGCTCGCAGTTCGTGCAGACCCAGCGCGATGCCGTTCAGGTCTCCGAATACCGCGACGGCGGAGTCGGCGTCGATCTGAAACAGGCTGTAGATGCTTGCCTCGGTCGCCTGGGGATCGGCGTCGCCGTGGCGCGCGAGATCGGACACCAGTCGCGCCACCTGAAACACGGCGGCGAGCGCGATGCAACGATCCCGGTTCCGGTCGCTCTCTCGGTTCATGCCGTGCTGGCTCCGGTCGCGGCGGCATCGCTCGGCAGACCCTGTTCGATCACGGCGCCGCCCAGGCACTCCTCCTCCAGATAGAAAACGATGGATTGGCCCGGAGTGACGGCCCGTTGCGGAACGGAAAACCGGACCCGGCAACGATCCGCGGTCATGGCCTCGACAATGCACTCCTGCAAAGGTTGACGGTGGCGGATGCGAGCCCGGCAGGTAAGCGGCAGGGCGGGGGAATGGCCGGCAATCCAGTGGAGCTGGCTCCCGATCAGTCCGGTTTTCATCAATAACGGATGGTCGTGGTGCTGGGCCACGATCAGGGTGTTTCGCTTCAGGTCTTTGTCCACCACGAACCAGGGACTCTCTTCGCCGTCGGCGCGTCCGCCGATTCCGAGACCTTTGCGCTGTCCCAGGGTGTAATACATCATCCCTTGGTGTTCACCGATCAACTCGCCCTCCGGGGTTTGAATGGGGCCCGGTTGCGCCGGGAGATAGCGGCTCAGAAACTCCCGGAAACGCCGTTCGCCGATGAAGCAGATGCCGGTGCTGTCCTTTTTCTTATGATTGGGAAAGCCCGCCTGTTTCGCCAGGATGCGCACCTCTTGTTTCTGCAGCTCTCCCAGCGGAAAGCGCGTATGTAAAAGCGGTTGCTGGTCAAGCAGGTAGAGAAAGTAGGTCTGGTCCTTGTCCTTATCCGCGGCCTGACGCAGATGGGCGCCGTCCGGCTCCAGCGTTACCCGTGCGTAATGACCGGTGGCGATACAGCCGGCGCCCAGTCCCAGGGCGTGCTCCAGGAAGGCCCGGAACTTGATCTCACGATTGCAGAGGATGTCGGGATTGGGGGTGCGTCCTGCCCGGTACTCCGCCAGAAAGTGGGCAAACACCCGGTCCCAGTATTCGGCGGAGAAGTTGACGCTGTGCAACCGGATCCCGAGAAGGTCCGCCACGGCTTGCGCGTCCCGCAGATCTTCGGCGGCTGCGCAGTAACCCTCGTGGTCGTCCTCCTCCCAGTTCTTCATGAACAGGCCTTCCACCTCCCACCCCTGCTGTTGCAGGAGCAGGGCGGCGACCGAAGAGTCCACGCCGCCGGACATCCCGACGATCACTTTACCTTGCATACGTTCGTTCAAGGTTCTAGCCCTTGAAGCCGGGCGGCTTCCAGCCGTTGCTCCATTGCTCGATCGGCAGGACGGCGGGAGGGACGCCGTTGTCGTAGAACCAGGAGTCCACCGCCCAGCGTTTACCGCTCTCCTTTTCGCTGATGACCGCGGTGGTATGGGGCCAGCCTCCGATGAAGAAGAGATTGCGGGTTTTGCGCTCCTCCACCTTATGCCATCGCAGTAAACCGTCCTGTTCCATCATGGTGAGATAGGTGGTGGTGTTGGTGGATTCGTCGATACAGTCAAACTGGTTGCCGCCGGTGGAGAGTCCCTGCAGGTTTCCGCCCTTCTCATTGGATGTATCGATCTTTTTACCCACCAGCACCTCCATGCGGGCGACCGCGGCGGCGATCTGCTCGCGCTCCTGGGCGGCGCTCCGGGCCGGCGGCTGAAACAGGTCGCGGACCTGCTGCCACTGGTTCGGGGTGACTGAGAGTTGCGCGATCTCCTTGCAGGTATGGTTGTAGCACACCTCGAAATGGTCGGGAGACGGCGAGGCGCTGGGTGGTGTGTAGGGTCCCAGTAAATCACCGGCACCGGCGAGTACCGGCGCCAGACCGAGTCCGGTCAGCAGCGACAGGGTCGCGGCGAGTACGTTTGCGTTCTTCAGCATAGAGAGGAATTATCCCGGAAAAGGGGTGTATTGTCAGGCGTATACCCAGCAGACTCCGGCTATCGGGATCGAAACGACGGCGATCGCTTTGCCGCCTCGGTCGAGCGGCCGTGCGTACCGCCCTGCAGCGGATCGACTTCCAGCCACTCGCCCGGTTTCAGATTCCCCAGGCGCCAGTGCCCGATCCGGACCCGGATCAGCCGCAGGGTAGGGTGGTTGACCGCGGCGGTCATACGGCGAACCTGACGGTTGCGCCCCTCGCGGATCCGCATTTCCAGCCATTGGGTAGGGATGTTCTTTCGGAACCGAACGGGGGGATCGCGCGGCCACAATTCGGGCGGTTCGATTCGCCGCACCTCGGCCGGCAGGGTGGGGCCGTCTTTCAAGGTTATCCCGGTGCGGAGCTGTTCCAGGGACTCTTCCGAAGGCGTGCCTTCCACCTGCACCCAGTAGCTTTTCCAGGTCTTGTGGCGCGGATCGGTCAGTCGCTGCTGCAGTTTGCCGTCATCGGTCAGTAACAGCAGCCCTTCGCTGTCGCGGTCCAGGCGGCCGGCCGGATAGACCCCTTTCAGCGGGATGAAATCGGCCAAGGTGGGACGATTGTCCGAATCGGTGAATTGGGTCAACACGCCGTAAGGTTTATTGAACAGGATGAGACGCGGCATGATCGATTGCATTCTGGCCGGAAACCGGAAACGGATCTAGGGATACAACAACGCGGCGTTCCAATCCGCGCTTTGGGGATTGGACCACGAATGGGAAAACGGTGAAAGCTACTCTGACAGTTCCTGTTCGGAAACCGTCCGGTTACGTCCGCTTCCTTTCGCGTAATAGAGCGCTTCGTCGGCGCGCCGGAACAGGTTGACGGCATCTTCTCCGTCGCGCAGGGTAACGACGCCCAGGCTGACGGTCATGTGGACGTCCTGGTCGGGAATAGTTTTCATGCGCTCAATATTCGTGCGAATGCGTTCGGCCAGCAGTGTCGCGCCGGCCAGCGCGGTTCCGGAAAGAAGAACCAAAAACTCTTCGCCGCCGTAGCGAAACAGCATGTCCGAATCGCGGATTGTTTCTTCCGCGCATTTTGCGACTGCCCGGAGCGCCTGGTCGCCGTAGAGATGACCGTAACGGTCGTTGATCAGTTTGAAATGGTCCAGATCGAACAGGATGAACGAGAGCGGGACCTGTTGGCGTTTGGCGACTTCGATTTCCCGTTTTACCGCGCTCTCCATGGCGACGCGGTTTCTGACCCCCGTAACCGGGTCCATGATGGCGGATTGCAGCGCCTGCTGATACAGCAGGGTGTTGCGCAGGGGGTAGAGCAAAGACGAGAGAAAATTCTCCATCGTCACCAGCTCGGCATCGGAAAAGTGGGTATGCCGGAAGAGGATGATGTCGCCGAGCCGCTCACCGGCCACCATCAATTCGTATTTACAGCTGTTGCCGCATTCGCTGCCGAGGTGGATGTCGATCTTGAGTATCGAAAAGTGATAGCTGAGACCGTCAAAACTGAGGTGTTCGGCAAGTTCCCGCGCAAACAGCGCGATCAACTCATTGATCTCCAGGGTGGTTTGCAGCACCCCGGAGAGGCCCACGATACGCGGAGCCACCCGTCTGTTGTCATCCGACTCTGCGGTTTCCATAACTTGAACCGGCGGCGCGTGCGCGGGGTCGTCCGCGGACTGTAGGAGTGTCTGGCTGTTCATGGTGGGTTGTTCCGATTTCATAATCTGTCATTTCGGAGAGCCAGAATCATGCCAGAAAATAAATCACCTTAAAAAACAGTGAGATGTGTCACATTATCACAGAACATGCCCGGCTGCGCCAGCATTTTGACGAATCCGTTCGTGGGGTATCCAGGGTGTTCGGGGCGGTGGAGCTAGTTTTCGTCCCCGTCGAAGGCGCTGCCGGTGGTGCCGATACTATCCGGTCCCATCAGCCAGAGATAGCGCGGCATGAGCTCTTCCGGCGGTTTCACGCGGGTGTGATCCTCGCCGGGATAGGCGAAGGCGCGCATCCGGGTGCGGGTGGGGCCGGGGGCGATGCTGTTGACCCGGATGGTGCCGCCGCCGGAGGTCTCCTCCGCCAGGATCTGCATCAACCCCTCCAGGCCGAATTTCGACACCCCGTAGGCGCCCCAGTAGGCTTTGCCGGTTCTGCCGACGCGGTCGGTGGTGAACAGCACCGAGGCGTCCCGGGCCTTGCGCAGCAGCGGCAGGCAGGCCTGGGTGAGCAGGAACGGCGCGTTGAGATTCACCTGCATCACCTTGTACCAGGATTCGATGTCGTAATCGTCGATCCGGCTCAGGACCGGAAGGATCGCCGCGTTGTGCACCAGGCCCTCCAAGGACCCGAACTCGCCCTCCAGCCGTTCCGCCATTTCCTGGTAGTCCTTGGGCGAGGCACCTTCGAGATTCATGGGATAGAGGGCGGGTTGGGGGCCACCGGCCGCCTCGATGGCGTCGTATACCCGTTCCAGTTTGGAAAGGGTGCGGCCCAGCAGCACCACGGTGGCGCCGTGGGCGCCGAAGCTCACGGCCGCCGCGCG
>JBNKCL010000010.1:0-10784 GCA_050287725.1 Sedimenticolaceae bacterium | reverse complement strand
TTGCCGCCCGCCAGCGACAGGCCCGGCCCCAGCTTCAGCCAAGTCAGACCGCTGGCAAATACGCCCACCAGCAGACCGGCCACGAACCACACCCAACCGGGGGTCGGCGCTCTCTTCTGGGACTGCGGATTGGCGCGGCTTTTGTAATCCCTGGGCATGGCTACATCCTCTCCGGCGCGGACACCCCGAGCAGGTTCAAGCCATTCTGTAACACCTGGCGCACCGCCAGAATCAGCTTGATTCGGCCATCCCGCAATGCGGCATCCGGCACCAGAAACTGGTGGGCGTTGTAGTAGGTGTGAAAGTCGTTGGCCAGCTCGCGCACATAGTGGGTGAGTTGGTGCGGCTCTTCATTGAGGGCGGCAGTCTGCACCATCTCCGGATAGCGTGACAGCGTCTTGAACAACGCCTGCTC
The DNA here is from genome assembly GCA_050287725.1 of Sedimenticolaceae bacterium. Classification (GTDB taxonomy): domain Bacteria; phylum Pseudomonadota; class Gammaproteobacteria; order Chromatiales; family Chromatiaceae; genus CBFDBF01. Next base: position 10,369 of record JBNKCL010000010.1, on the reverse strand, counting down.
ATGTTCTTCGGTCAGGCGCTCCAGATTGTTCGAGCCTTCGCTGATCTCCACCTCGATCCCTTTTTCCGCCGCCTGGGCCAGAACACTGCAAACCCGCGCATGGGCATACTGCACATAGTAGACCGGGTTGTCATTGGACTGCGACTTGGCCAGGTCGAGATCGAAATCGAGGTGCTGCTCGCACTTGCGCATCACGTAGAAGAAACGCGCGGCGTCACGCCCCACCTCTTTGCGCAACTCCCGGAGAGTGACGAACTCTCCGGAGCGGGTGGACATCTGCACCTTCTCGCCGCCGCGGTAGAGAATCGCGAACTGCACCAGCAGTACATCCAGCTTTGCGGGATCGTCCCCCAACGCCTGCAACGCCGCCTTCACCCGCGGCACATAACCGTGATGATCGGCGCCCCAGATATCGATCACCCGCGCGAAACCGCGCTCCAGCTTGTGCATGTGGTAGGCGATGTCGGAGGCGAAGTAGGTCAACTGTCCGTTATCGCGCTGCACCACCCGGTCCTTCTCGTCCCCGAATGCGGTGGAACGAAACCACAGCGCTCCGTCCTGTTCGTAGATATGGCCCGCCTCGCGCAACCGCGCGATCGCTTTATTGACCGCACCGCTTTCGGTCAGGCTCCGCTCCGAATACCACTCGTCATAGGTGACGCCGAACAGTTCCAGATCGTCGCGGATATCGTCCAGGATGGTGTTCAACCCCAGCTCGAAAACATAGCGGTAACGATTGTCACCGAGCAGTTGCTTGGCGCGGCCGATCAGGGCGTCGATATGGAGTTCCTTGTCGCCCCCCGCCGGTTCGTCCGCGGGCACCTCCGCGAACACCTCGTCCGCGGCATGGCGGTAGGCATCCGCGTGTTCCCGATGGAGGGTGGCCGCGATGTCCCAGACGTAGTCCCCCTTGTAGCCGTTGGCGGGAAACGTCAGCACCTCGTCGCACAGTTCCAGATAACGGAGCCAGACGCTGGTGGCCAGGATGTCCATCTGGCGGCCGGCGTCGTTGACGTAGTATTCCCGATGCACCTCGAATCCCACCGCCGCCAGCAGATCCGCCACCACCGCCCCGTAGGCGGCGCCGCGGCCGTGGCCCACATGCAGCGGCCCGGTGGGGTTGGCGGAGACGAACTCCACCTGCACCCGCTTGCCCTGTCCCAGATCGCTGCGCCCGAACGCCGGGCCCTGGCGCAGGATCTCCGGCACCACTGCATGGTAGGCGCTCGGGGAAAGTGCGAAATTGATAAAGCCGGGACCGGCGATCTCCACCCGCGCCAGCCACTCCGCCGCCGGCAGGGCGGCCACCAGCCGTTCGGCCAGTTCCCGCGGCTTGGCGCCCGCCGCCTTCGCCAGCACCATAGCCACGTTGCAGGCGAAATCCCCGTGCAACGGATCGCGCGCCCGTTCGATGACAGGCTTGGAAACCGCATCCGCCGGGATCACCCCATCCAACACAAGCTGAGAAAGGGCCTGGGAGACAATCTGTTGAATTTGGGATCTCATCTCGGACTCAAAAACGGAGGTTTAAAAGCTGCGGTAGGATACCACAGAACCGGCCGTCCCCCCGTGCTCCGGTGCCCGATCCCAACCCCGATGGGCGCGTGCGTCACAACAAAAAACGGGGGCGAGCGCCCCCGTTTTCTATGTCCTTTATAGCATCCGTTTCTTTGCGTGAGACGACTACTTCCTCCGAGGCGCGTCTCCGCCGCCCCCGCCGCCCCGGCACCAATCCAGCAGACATCCGGTAACCCCGATCCCCGCCACGACAAAAAACGCCTTCTGGTTGTCACTCAGACCGCCCCACCACTGCTGCACCGAGTTCTCGCCGTTGGCGTTATAGCCGTGCTGCCTGGCCAGCGCCACGAAATCGGTCCCGTTCAGGCTCAGGCCGCTCAGATCCCCTTGCGAGAACTTCACATCCAGATAGGCGGAACGCTTTTGGTCAAATAACATCCCGCCCTGTTGCGCATCGCTCTCCAGGCGCGCCAGTTGCAGACCGTAGCTCGGGGTCGCCTTGGCGCCGCCACCGAAGGACATGCTGACATAGGCCGCCGGCACCGGCTCGGCCAACAGCTCGCCCGCCTGAAGGTTGGGCGCCACTACGAACAATAGTGCCGCCAAAGCAGATAGATTTTTATGCATTCTCCGACCCCTCCTTTATCTATGGAATTTTTATAACTTTGTAAGCGAGTGGGGAGTCTAAGCCCATCTCTTCGCAGCAAGCAAGCACCGTTCAAAACGCTGATTCCTCGCGTCAAATGCGCCCTGCAAGCATGCCGTTTGCGCCCACAAATCCAGCTTCAATAAAAACGGGGGCTTACGCCCCCATTTTCAATTTAAATCTAGAACAATGCGGTTTATTCAAAGCGTGACGGCTCAAAACATCTCCTGGGGATCCACATCCAGAGACCACCGGACCCGGCGCGCCGAGCGCAATTCACGCAACCGCGGCAGCCATACCCGCAACAACCGCTGGAGTTCGGATCGCTGTGTCGCCTGGACCAGGAGATGGGCGCGAAACCGTCCGGCCCGTCGTTCCATCGGCGCGGGGACAGGTCCCCACAACTCGACCCCTGCGGGCAGCGACCCCGCCGCCGCCACCGCCTGTTCCAGAAATTTGCGCGGCACACCTTCCTGCGGCGCCTCCGCCCGCAACAGCGCCTGAAAACCGAACGGCGGCAGTGCGGCCGAACGGCGCTCCGCCAGCGCCTCCCGGGCGAAGGCGTCATAACCGTGATGGATCAGGGTCTGCAACAGGGGGTGGTCCGGATGGCGGGTCTGGATCACCACCCGTCCCGGCTTCTCCGCCCGACCCGCCCGACCGGCCACCTGGATCACCAACTGCGCCATGCGTTCCGCCGCCCGGTAATCGACCCCGAACAGCCCCTGGTCCACATCCAGGATCCCCACCAGGGTGACGTTCGGGAAGTGGTGGCCCTTGGCCAGCATCTGGGTCCCCAGCAGAAGTGAATGCTCACCTTTCCGGATCGCGGTCAGGAGCTGTTCCAGACTTCCCTTGCGCCGGGTGGAGTCGCGATCGATCCGGGCGACACCCGCATCGGGGAAGCGCCTGCGCAGCACCTCCTCCAGTCGTTCGGTCCCTTGTCCGGCGGGATACAGTTTCGATCCGCCGCATTCCGGACACCGTTCGTCGGTGCGGCGCTGAGAACCGCAGTGGTGGCACCAGAGGAGGTTGCTGCCGAGATGCAGGGTCATGCGGGCATCGCAACGGCGACACTGGGCGATCCAGCCGCAGTCGTAACAGGTGAGTTGGGGCGCGTAGCCCCGCCGGTTGAGGAACAGCAGCACCTGGTTCCCCGCCTGCAACTCCTCACCCACCAGGCGGGCCAGGGTGGGTGAGAGGCCGCCGTCCAGCGGTACCGTACGGATATCCAGCAGATCCAGGCGCGGCGGGACGGCATCGCCCGCCCGCTCCGGCAGCAACAGGTGCCGGTAACGTCCGCTCAGGGCGTGATTGAGGCTCTCCAGCGAAGGGGTGGCGGAACCGAGCAACACCGGACAAGCGCGCCGCTGGCCCAGAACCAGCGCCAGATCCCGGGCGGAATAGCGAAACCCCTCCTGCTGCTTGAAGGAGAGGTCGTGCTCCTCATCCACCACCACCAGACCCAGCTTGGGCAGGGGGGTAAAAACGGCGGAACGGGTACCCAACACCACCAACGCCTCGCCGCGGGCGGCGGCCAGCCAGGCCTGTTCCCGCTCGCCGTCGGAGAGCCCGGAGTGCAACAGCGCCAACGGCGCGGCGATGCGGCGTCGGAACCGTTCCAGCAGTTGCGGGGTAAGCCCGATCTCCGGCACCAGCACCAGCACCTGGCGTCCCTGTTCCACCATCCGGCGCACCAGCGTGAGATAGACCTCGGTCTTGCCGCTGCCGGTTACCCCGTCGAGCAGGAACGGACGAAAACCTTCGCCCGCCTGCAGCACCGCCTCCACCGCCGCTGTTTGCGCCGGATTCAGTTTCGGGGTCCCGCCGTCCGCATGCTGCGGCGCGGCGACGGCGGGAATCTCACAGGACTCGATCCAGCCCTTCTGCTCCAGGGTCCGCAGGATGGAACGGCACTCCCCGCAGCGGGCATAGATCTCCGTCTGCGCCAGCCGCCCGTCGTCCTGTTTCCCGAGCTGCTGCAACACCGCGGCCTGCCGGGGCGCCCGCTGCAGTTCCCGGCCGGCCGCCGCCTTCCCGGCCTCGGTCAATCCCCATCCCCGTTCGGCGCCTGCCATCCGCGACAGCCCCTTACGCAACCGCACCGGCAAAGCGGCGGCGATCACCTCCCCGATGGGGTGATGGTAGTAATCGGCGGCCCAGGAGAGGAAACCCAACTCTTCCGGACGCAACAACGGCGCCTCGTCCAGACGCCGCAGAACCCGTTTCAGCCGCCCTGCCTCCACCGCGCTCTCGGAGACCCGTTCCAGCAGCACCCCGCAGCACTTTCCACGACCGAACGGCACCAGCAACCGCTCTCCCGGTTGCAGGGTCATCGGATCGATCCCCTCCGGCGCAAGATAATCGAAGTGGGTATGGAGCGGGGCCGGAACGGCGACCCGCAGGATCACGGCGTCTCTGGACATGGCGGAACTCTACCCCAGTTAACCCGTATATGGCACCGACCGACCGGCTTTATGACCGTGCGCGCAGCCAAAGCGCTTTGCCTTTTCGACCCTCCGGGTGAACCGAAAATATTCAGGATCGAATTCATCACAAATCGTTAACTCCCTATCACCATTGGAAGAAATGCGTTTCCCAGCCAGGCTGTGGATAACTCTGTGGGAAAAGAATCGGGGTTATACACTGGAGTTGCCCCAGGCCCATCGGACACGGATCAGGGACATACCGGGGGCCTTCTATTTTTGTCTTATTAATCATATTGTTATGCCATAAATACGGATGGATTCCCCATTCGCGTGACCGACTTCACATTATCCGCCCGGGTTCCGGGTCGATTGTGCATAACCTACCGTCCACACACGTTTTTTCCGCAGCCCCACCCTCCGCGGCCCGTTGCAGTTGCCGGACCGTCCAGCCGATTCGCCGGATACCGGGACGGCGTTTTCGGACACGATCGCAGCCCGGGGATCAAGACTGCGCATCGATCTTGAATCGAACGGGAGCTGCCCGGTTGAACCGGCCCCCGAACGGTGTATGATCCGTTGCGAGAGTATTCCCCCAAGTGATCGCCTTTGCGATCGCGCAAGGGTGAAACGTTATGATCGATCTTACGCAACAGATCCTGCGCACCGATATCGCCGGTATGCCCCTGGGTTGGATCGACTACCGGGACGCGGTGCGCCTGCACATCCAGGACCGCATTGCATACCGCTGCGGCGGGGTGTTGTTTCGCCTGCACGGCGGCATCTGCGCCCGGACCGGTCGCCGCAGCGTGGTGGAACTCAACACCATTATCGCCACCCACGGCGCCAGCAAACTGCTGGAGCGGATGCGCGACGGCTATTCCCCGCCGCTGTATAACCAGGCGCTGTTTCAGCGCGACGGTTACATCTGTCTTTACTGCGGGGAAACGTTCCCCTCGGCACATCTGTCACGCGACCATGTACGCCCCCTCAGCCAGGGCGGACCGGATCACTGGAACAACGTGGTAACCGCCTGCACCCACTGCAACAACCAGAAAGCGGGACGCACTCCGGAGGCGGCGGGCATGCAACTGTTGGCCATCCCGTTCACGCCCACCCATGCCGAGTACCTCTATCTTCAGGGCCACAGCATCCTGGCGGACCAGATGGAATTTCTGCGCGCCCACTTCCCCCGCACCAGTCCCCTGCATGAGCGACTGGGACTTCATCGCTGAGACGATCCGCGACGCCACCGGCCGTTCCTTCACGGTAACGCGCCCGCCCCGGGCGCTGGGCGGAGGCTGTATCAACCAGACAGCCTTGCTCGAAGAAGACGAGCGCCGCTACTTCGTAAAGCTCAATCGTCCTTCGTTGCTGGAGATGTTCCGGGCCGAAGCGGCCGGGTTGCAGGAGCTGGCCGCCAGCGACACCCTGCGGGTTCCGCAACCGATCTGCCACGGGGTCACCGGCGACCAGGCCTTCCTGGTGCTGGAGTATCTCGAACTGTCAGGAAGCGGCGACACCGCAGAGGCCGGCCGGCAACTGGCGGCACTGCATCGCACCACCCGCGAACGCTTCGGCTGGGACCGGGACAACGCCATCGGGAGCTCGCCGCAACCCAACCCGCCCGCCGACTCCTGGATCGATTTCTGGCGCGAACAACGGCTCGGGTTCCAGCTGCGCCTGGCGGCCCGCAACGGACACACCGGCCGACTCCAGGAACGGGGGGCGCTGCTGCTGGAACGGCTCCCCGCCCTGTTCGATCACCGGCCGGTCCCCTCTCTGCTGCATGGGGATCTGTGGGGCGGCAATATCGCCTACGACCGAGCGGGACAAGCGGTGGTGTTCGATCCGGCGGTCTACTACGGCGATCGGGAGACGGATCTCGCCATGACCGAACTGTTCGGCGGCTTCGGTCGCCGTTTCTACGCCGCGTACGGAGAGAGTTGGCCGCTGGATCCCGGTTATGAAACCCGCAAGATCCTCTACAACCTCTATCACATCCTCAACCACCTCAACCTGTTCGGCAGTGGTTACGGCGGGCAGGCGTTGGGGATGATCGACCGACTGCTGGCGGAGTTAAGCGGATAAGCGACCGTATTACGGCTGCCGGGAAGAGTTTTGCTTGTCGGCCGCCGTTTGCCCCGTCTCGGTCACCACCTTCTCGATCCAGCCCCGCACCCTCGCCACCAGCGTCTGATCCATCCCCTGGAACATATGGTCGGCGCCGATCACTTCGGCTTGGCGATAGGCGCCATTCTCCGCCTTGCGTGCGGCGGCGGCCCGCGCCTGGGCGCCGGCGAGCACCCGGCTCAGATCCCGACTGCCGTAGATATCCAGCAGCGGCAATTTCACCTTGGCCAGATCCCCGGCGGTGTCGACCGGCGAATCCTCCGGCCCGAAGTGAAGACCCACCGCCACCATTGCGCGCACCTCCTGCGGCACCTGCCCGGAAGCCAGATAGTGGACCCCCATGCGCGCCCCCAGGGAGTGGCCCACCAGCACGATATTCCGGATCTTGCGCTGTCGCAGGAACTCCACTGCCGCCGCAATCCGGGGATTGGCCTCCGGAATCAACTGCTCATAGGTCCGGGCATTACTATCGACACCGGCCAACGGCAGTTGCAGCGAGAGGGTTTCCCAACCCGATTTCGGCAATTCGACCCGCAGCGGCTGAATCACATCCAGCCACTCCGGATGGGCGCCGCGGCCATGCAGCAGGATCACGCCGCCCCGCACCTCCGGTGTCTCCGCTGCAGTGTGAATGGCAAAAAACTCGAGATCCCCGGCTTTGAGGGTAAGCGCTTCTCCCACCACCAGTTCTTCGGTCAATCCCCGGGCGATCCGTCCCTCCCGCACCAGATCGGAACCCCCGGCGGCGGACACGAACACGGTCAAGCCGACAAACAGAACAGACAGATATCTCATCGCTTCATCCGAATATGATCATGCATGCATGTTTAAGGATAGCGGCAATCCGCCCTTTCAACGCGCTAGCGTCCAGCCGTTCGGAAACTGTAACCGGCGGGATGCACCTCTTTAAGCCAACCGATCGCGCAAACGGATGAAAAACCGGGGAGCTTGGGTTACAGTTGTTCGCATAGCGCAATCACCGCCATCCCGTTGCCGCACGAGGACTCACATGGCCGACTACATGCTTGCACCATCCATTCTCTCCGCCGACTTCGCACGTCTGGGCGAGGAGGTAGACAATGTCCTGGCGGCCGGAGCCGACATCGTCCATTTCGATGTGATGGACAACCACTACGTCCCCAACCTGACCATCGGGCCGTTGGTGTGCGAGGCGCTGCGCAAGCACGGCGTGACGGCCCCCATCGACGTGCATCTGATGGTGGAGCCGGTGGACCGCATTATTCCGGATTTCGCAAAAGCCGGCGCCGATTACATCACCTTCCACCCGGAGGCGAGCCGCCACGTCGATCGCACGCTGCAATTGATCCGCGATCACGGCTGCAAATCGGGACTGGTGTTCAACCCCGCCACCCCGCTCTCCTTTCTGGATTTCGTGCTGGACAAGGTGGACATGGTTTTGATCATGTCGGTGAACCCCGGATTCGGCGGACAGAGCTTCATCCCTTCGGCCTTCGACAAGATCCGGCGGGTGCGCGAGCAGATCGACTCCTCCGGGTTCGAGATCCGGCTGGAGGTGGACGGCGGGATCAAGACCGAAAACATCGATGCCGTCGCCGCAGCCGGGGCGGATACCTTCGTGGCCGGCTCCGGCATCTTCGGTCTGGGCCGTGACAGCGACCCGCACCGCTACGACACCGTGATTCGCGATATGCGCGACGCCTTGGCGACGGTAGGCCAGTAACAAAATCACACCTCGATTGTTGTATCCGTTCCAGCGTCAAATCTTTAAGTTCTCGCCAAAACGCAAAGCGCACCAGGAAAGAAGGGGGAGGTTGATGAAAAAGAAGCGGGCGCTCGTAGAACCTCTGCATAGCGCCCAAGAATCATGGGAATCACCCGCGTAATCTATCGACTTCAGGAAGAAATTATTGCTTCCTTGGCGTGCTTGGCGTGTTAGCGAGAGAATATCGTTTCCCCACCTGCAAACTGTGCTGACAAACTCTGAGAATGAACTACTGGCTGATGAAATCGGAACCCGCGGCGTTCAGTATCGACGATCTGAAACGGGTTAAGGTTGAACCGTGGGACGGGGTGCGTAACTATCAGGCGCGCAACATGATGCGGGATGAAATGAAAAAAGGGGATCTCGCTTTTTTCTACCACTCCAATTGCCAGAATCCCGGAATCGTCGGCATCATGGAGATCGCCCGCGCCGGATATCCCGATCCTACCGCCTTCGATCCCGAGGCCCTCCATTACGACCCGCAGAACGATCCGGACAATCCTCGTTGGTACCTGGTGGATGTGCGCTACCGGCGCCATCTGGATCGGATCATCACACTGCAGGAACTGAAAGAGTACGCAGAAGAAGAACTGCGCGGATTGCCGCTTCTGCGGCGCGGTAACCGGCTCTCGGTTTTGCCGGTAACCGAGCAGCAGTGGGAGCTTATCCTCGGGCTTGAGTAGAATCTATCTCCTAAAACATTATTCTCTTTGCGGTAGGAACCCGTCAGAACTTAACTACACTCCAGGGTATGGAGCACTGGGCTCGAACGGGCTGCCAGTAGCAAGTTTGTTGTTCGTTTTCAAAGGCAGTCCGCCTGCGTGCAATCGAAATCATCCTTGTTACGAAAGGGAGATCAGCCATGAAACTTCAAGGAACAAGAAACATCTTCGGCCCGTTTTTCATAACTCTTATCCTGGCCGTCCCGGGCATCACCCTGAGTAAGCCGGTGCTTGCAGATTGGTTCAGCACCCCTTTGTCACAACGGGAGATGTGCACCCTGTACAACCTCCATCCCACCTGTTCCCACAACAGGCTGGCATCCGCGATCAACGCGATGAACGGCAGGGCATACGGACTGCAACCACGCTTCGGGTTCGTGGAATTCGCCGTAACCCAAACCGGAACGGGGGGTGAAATCAAGAAAATCCGATGGATCGACGACGGGCAACTGCCCGCAAACCGCAGTCCGCTCGCATTCAATTTCAATCTGGCATTGCGTGATCGCTACGGCATGAACTGGGAGAGATACTCCAAGATCAAGTTTTATTCGCGGCCTACGATCGCCCTCACCTATAACAGAAGCTGGCTGGCGGAAACCGACGCCCGCTTGGCGATGTCTGGACAGGCCAGGGACAAAAAAATCTCCGGGCTGTACAAGAAAGGAGGAAGGATCTCCTACCAGAACAAACTGGATGTGCTCTATATACCCTACAGCCAGAAAGAGAGCGGCGAAGTCTTCGAGCTTGCCTGGAATACTCTTACGCCCAACCCGGTCACCGGCAGACCCGAGTTCGGCCTGAGCCTGACCTTCTAGCCAGACAGGCCCTGAACCGCCCTTCCCCGGGCAGGACAAGCTGTCCGGACTGGAAGAAGGGAGAACCCCCGGCCTCCTCCCCGCGCGCGGGGAGGAGCGCACGGGAAGATGGCAGGCATCCTCGGACCTTTCTCATCAAAACAGTGAATCGCTATAGAGGTACGAAGCGTTTCGTTCCAACGTGCGTGTGCGACTCGGACAGGCCCGCCCCGCATGAGGATTTTGGAACCAAAAAACCGCATACTATCTCCCCCGATTCCAAAGCCTGCACTCGATGCCGATACCCGAACTGATCCTGCTGGACCTGGACGGCACGCTGGTGGACAGCGTGCTGGATCTGGCCGCGGCAGTCGACGCCATGATGA
>JBNKCL010000009.1:0-13066 GCA_050287725.1 Sedimenticolaceae bacterium | reverse complement strand
CAGCGGGGCGTGCCGGGTCGATGTTACTTGTTGCCGCCGGCCAGGTATTCGATGATATCCGCTTTATCCTGTGCGCTCAGTTTCTCATAGCGCTTGCGCATCTTTTTCACCATTTCGCGCTTCTGAGTATCGAACAGTTCGAACTCGTGCTGCAGGTATTTTTTCCACTGGCCGAGCAGGATGCCGGAGTCGTCATCGGCCACCGTGCCGCCCTCGGAATGGCATTTCTCGCACAGCTTTTTGAAGGTTTTCTTCCCCTTGTCCGCCATCTCCGCATCGACCTCCTGCAAGTGCGGCACGAACGGTTTGGCGGCGTAGTGGTCGGCCAGGGCGTTGATGTCGGCCTCGCTCAGCTTTTCTGCCACCGCGTTCATATCGGTCTCTTCGCCGTCGTCAGGCTTGAACTTTTTTCCGGGGCGTTCGTTGTTCTGGTAGGCCACCATGGTGTCGTGGATATAGACCGTCGACATGCCGCCGATATTGGGGACCTCCTCATACTTGCTGTTGCCGTCTTCCCCGTGGCACGAGTTGCACTTCTTGACGAGATCGTCGACGCCGGCGCTGGCGGAAACAAACGGCGCCGCGGCGCCCACCAGACCGATAAAACAAAGAGCAGTGATCTTCTTCATAGCTGTAAATCTCCTCCATTGGCCGCCAGTAGCGGTCCTACTTTATTGTTGGTACCCACAACACACTTTGGCGGTGTGCTGTAATCGAAAACCCGCTTACGTTTACATATTTGCCGCTTCGGCTGCAAGTCCCTGGTGGTGGGGGAGGTTGCCGTTTGGGCCTGTTTTTATAAGGATTGCCGATCCTCACCGGGCGGTGGGGATGTGAAATATCACCCTCTCGGATCGCTTCCTACGAGCGGTTTTCGCACCGTTCGAGAGAATAAGATCGATAATTATTGCGAGAGTTCCCCTTCGAAGTTCGCAGCGGAAAGAGGCGGTGTGTCGGATTCCTCGATCCCCCGGCTGCCGTAGGCCTCGTCCTGGAAGCCGGCGGCGATCTCTTGAAACGCCTCTTCAACGGCGACGAATGCCGCGACCACGGCGGGATCGAAATGGCTGCCGTTGCCCTCAAGGATAATCTTCCGCGCCTGTTCATGGGGAAAGGCCGGTTTGTAGATGCGCTTGCTGATCAGGGCGTCGTAGACGTCGGCCAGGGCCATGAGCCGTCCGGAGACCGGGATCTTCTCGCCCTGCAGGCCACGCGGGTAGCCGCTGCCGTCCCAGCGTTCGTGATGGGTCTCGGCGATCTCGCGTCCATAGCGCAGGAACGAGGTGCTGCCCAGTTCCCGTTCCGCCACCCGGATGGCATCCGCGCCCAGCTGCGCATGGGTCTTCATGATCTCGAATTCGTCGGCGGTCAGCTTGGCGGGCTTCAACAGGATGGCGTCCGGGATGCCCACTTTGCCGATATCATGCAGCGGCGCGGATTTGTACAGCAGTTCAATGGTCTCTTCGTCCAGTACTTCACGAAACCCGGGCTGGTCGGCGAGATGTACCGCCAGTGCGCGCACATAGCGCTGGGTGCGCAGGATATGCGCGCCGGTTTCGTTGTCGCGGGTTTCCGCCAGGGAGGCGAGGGTGAGGATGGTGACATCCCGGGTGCGCTGGATCTCCTCCGTGCGGGCGCGGATCGCGGCCACCATAAGGTTGGTCTGGTGGGCCATGATCCCGAACTCATCGTTGGTGCTGACCGCGACCCGGCCGTTCAGGTCGCCCTGGTTGGTCTGCGTCAGCACCCGATTCTCGCTCTCGAAGAAGAATCGCAGGTTGCGGGCGTAGGAGCGGATGAGATTCAACACCTCCCCCAGGATCACCAGCGAGACGAAGGCGAACTCCTTGAGGATGGAGTGTTGCGCCTCCGGCAGGGTGACCTGTCCGTGGACCTCCAGTAGCCAGAGCAGGTCTTTGTTGACCACCAGGAACAGCACCAGCGTGATCAGGAGCGCCGTGACCGAAGCGATCAGGCCGAGTTTGCGGGAGACCGGGAAGTAGTCCGGTCCGGTCTGTACGGCGAGCTGTCGTTCTTGAATTTGACGGGCCAGTTTGCGTTCCCACTGCAGCGCCAGATCCACCGCCACAAAGAAGCCGAGGCCGGTGAAGCCCACTACCACCTTGAGACCGCTGACGGGTGGAAACCCGTAGACCAGGGTGTTGAACAGGGCCACCGCCAAGCCCGAGAAAAGAAACAGCCCCAATTCCAGTCCCAGCACCCTGCGTACCTGCCGTTCGCACCGGGCTTCGGCCACCCACCATCGCAACAGCGGGCGCCGCACCAGCCACTGGAGGGTGAGTGCGACCGCCAGCGGTGTGACCAGTTGGGCGATGGTCAGCGATTCCAGAAAGGGGCAGACCCGGCCGCCGTAGAGGGCCAGGATCCCCAGGGATAAGAGATAGTGAAACAGGCTGCGCATGGGTTTAAGGATAGAAGCGCTTCAGGGGAATGCTTATGCCCTCATGTGGCTAATGGCCGCCGCAGAGAGGGCGGGCGACCGGGGGGGGATATCGCCGCCCTCCCGGTCGATGAATTACCACCAACGCTGTAGCGACAGCGCTCGGTATCTCTCGGCTACTGCCGTTCCGCCACGATCCGGTCATACTCGTGACCGGCGGCGATGGCGTGGGTTTGCTGTACGTGAAAGCGGTTTTGCGGATTGTTGAAGACGCTGGAATAGAACTCGTGATCCAGGGTCGGGCGCTTTTTGATGTCGATCTTCCACAACAGATGGGACAGCCCCTGTACCGCTCCCATATTGAGGAAGGAGAGCTGGGTCTCCCGGCTCTGGGGGTAGATGCGGCGGTAGCCGACTCCCTCGTAGGAGTTGTAGATGCGAATCACCAAACGATGCCCCGGATCGATCTGCTCCACCCGCCAGGTCCCCCAGCCGAGGGCGTTGATCACCGCTACCATGCCGTGAATCCAGTCGGCGTCATCTTTGCAGTGCGGTGCGATCAACTGGTACCACTCGGGGCTGGACATGATGCCGCCGAAGGTATTGAAGGCGCAGATGTGGCCGCCCTGAACGAACACGTCCCGGGTGTGATTCACCGGTTGCCCGCCCTTGATCATGCCGTAATAGGTCTCGTAGGAGATGTAGTTGTAGTAGTCGGCGAAGTGATTGGTGAGCACTACCCCGAAGGCGTCGATCAGGCCGGTATCATTCACCCCGCTCTTGCCGTACAACGGCAGCCCCGCGACCGCCTGGATGATGGCGTCCTCGTCGACGGCGGTTTGAAACGCCTGGCAATCCTTGAACTCGAAACGTGCCGGCACCTCGGTATAACCCGCGGGGAAGTGAAGAAAGTTTTCCGGAGGTTGCAGTTCCCCCTGCGGTTTGAACCAGTCCACCGGAGAACCCTGTTGTTTGCACTGATTTTCGCGAATCACCTGGTCCGAGAGACCGGAGATATATCCGGCGGTAAAAAAACAGCTGGGCTCTTTTTTGCCGTGCATAATGGCGGCCTGGCCGTAATGCGAGTTGGGTGTGACCCATTCCCCCTTCTGCAACGCCCGCAGTTTGCCGAAGCCGCAAAACGCGAATTCTTCCTGCAGATCCTTGGTGCTGTACCCCTGTTCCCGCAGGTGCAGCACCAGTGGGATGATCGCCTCCGTCAACAGTTTGCGAGGTTCGCATCCGGTCACCCCGTCCGACAGCATCACCGCCATCTGCAGATAGGCGTTGTAATGGTTGCAGTGGAAAACGCGGCTGAGGCCCCCCAGAAACGCTTGGCCGTGATGGCGAGTAATCTCTTTGCTCATAGCAGCTCCCGTTACCTGATCGTGATTGCCGTCAGTCCCGCCCGAACAGGCGTTTCAGCTTGGAGCGTTTGCCGCTCGGTTGCGGCTCCGCCGCCGGGGCGGCCGGCCGCGCCTTCGGTTTTGCTTCTGCCGAGGCGGAGTGGAAAACACAGTGGCGCGCCAGCGTGTTTTTCAAATAGAGATCGAACTGGTCGTTGACGATCTCCTCCAGTATTTGCAGATGTTCGGCCGTCAATTTCAGTTTTGAGGCGCTGAAATCGAAAACGCCGGGAGCGGCGACATTGCTTTTCAGTGCCAGGCGCGTGACCATGGCCCCGTGGTCGATCGGGGTGCGATTCAGCTGGCGCCGCTTCTCGTTGATCAACTCAAACAGTGCGATGGGCGTAATGGTCCAGTAGTCACCGGTTGCCTTTGCCATGCGTTAATTCTCCTCTTTGGCAATTCGTTATGTCCGACGGTCCTTCGCCGTCTGCAACAGCCCGGCGACTCGGCGGAGTATTTGTTTGACCTGCTGCTCGCCGGTCGTATGGAAAAAGTTGATCTTGATCTCCGGGAATCCCGCGGGTGGAACCACCAGAAACCCCCACTCCGCTTCCACGTAGACCACGCCCAGCAGTTCCTGCCGCACCCTGCCCAACCGCTTCAGCTCTCCGCACAATTGCTGATGAGCCGCAGCCGGCAGATCCGGCGGTACCGTGTGCACGAAGGCCTGATAGTCCAGACAGGCCGAAATCTTTTTCCAGTCGTTCGGGATCTTCATCCCGTTGCTACTCTCAATATTAATACCTTTTTCTAAAGAAAGGGGGGAGGGGAGTCAAGTGTCGTCGTTAAAGATCGCCGACTTCGGCGACAAACGGGCCGCTCGGGCGGACCAATGGGGGGGATTTGCAGGGTCGCGGCGTCAAGCCCCGGCCAGTGCGGTGAGCTGTTCCGCCTGATACTCCTGCCGCAGGGGATCGACCACTTGATCCAACTCCCCCGACAGGATCTCCTCCAGCTTGTAGAGGGTCAGGTTGATACGATGGTCGGTGACCCGGTTTTGGGGGAAGTTGTAGGTACGGATCCGCTCCGAGCGGTCGCCGCTGCCTACCTGTAACTTGCGGTTTTGGGCCTGTTCGCTGACTTGCTCTTGCTGGGCCTGTGACAGCAGTTTGGCCTGCAGCAGGGACATGGCGCGGGCCTTGTTCTTGTGCTGGGAACGTTCATCCTGGCACTCCACCACGATGCCGGACGGCAGATGGGTGATCCGCACCGCGGAGTCGGTTTTGTTGACATGCTGGCCGCCGGCGCCGGAGGCGCGGTAGGTGTCGATTCGCAGGTCGTTGCTGTTGATCGCCACATCGTCGATCTCCTCCGCCTCCGGCAGGATGGCGACGGTGCAGGCGGAGGTGTGGATGCGGCCCTGGGACTCGGTTTCCGGGACCCGCTGGACCCGGTGGGTGCCCGATTCGAATTTGAGCCGGGAATAGACCCCCTTTCCGCTGATACGGCTGACGATCTCTTTATAGCCGCCCTGTTCGCTATGGCTCTCGCTGATGGGTTCCACCCGCCACCCCCGGGTCTCGGCGTAACGCAGGTACATGCGATGGAGGTCGGCGGCGAACAGGGCCGCCTCGGCCCCGCCGGTGCCGGCCCGGATCTCCAGGAAGATGTTGCGTTCGTCGTTGGGGTCAGGCGGGATCAGCAGCAGCTGCAGTTGGGGTTCCAGTTCGGCGCGCCGCGCCTCGGCCTGCTCCAGCTCCTCCCGGGCCAGTGCGCCCATCTCCGGGTCGTTCAGCAGTTCGCCGGTGGCGGCGATCTCCCGGTCCAACTCCCGGTAGCGGCGGTAGCAGGTCACCACCGGTTCCAGTTGGGAGTACTCCTGGCCCAGGGCGCGGAAGCGGTTCTGATCGCCCTGGACCTCGGGATCAGCCAGCAGGGCGGTGATCTCTTCGAAACGGTCGGCGATCTGCTCCAGTTTGGTGCGGATCGATGGCTTCATTTCCCGTTGCCGTCCGCCTTGATTCGCAACAGGGCGTTGGCCGCTTCCAGCAGCTCCAGCCGGCCTTCCGAGCCGGCCCTCCGGATCTGGGAGCTGGGGGTGTGCAACAGCTTGTTGGTCAGGGTGTTGGCGAGATACTCCAGTGCCTCCTGCGGGGATTTGCCGGCGGCCAGTTGGCGTTGCGCCCGCGCCAGCACCTCGTCCCGCATGGTTTCCACCTGACGGCGGTAATCCTGCACCAGCTCCACGGAATCCAGCGAGCGGAGCCAGCCCATGAACTCCTCGGTGTGGTGTTCGATGATCTCCAGCGCCTGTTCCGCCGCCTCTTCGCGGGAACGCATGTTCTCCTGGATCACATCTTCGAGATCATCCACGGTATAGAGGTAGACGTCTTGCAGTTCTCCCACCTCGGCTTCGATGTCCCGCGGTACCGCGATGTCCACCATGAAGACCGGTTGGTGGCGTCGCTTCTTCAGGGCGCTTTCCACCGCTCCTTTGCCCAGCACCGGCAGCGGACTGGCGGTGGAGGAGATGATGATATCCGCTTCAGCCAGATGATGGCTGAGTTCGGTGAGGGCGATGGCATAGCCGTCGAACTGGTTGGCGAGGGTGTGGGCGCGCTCCAAAGTGCGATTGGCCACGATAATGCGGCCGATCCCATGCTGATGCAGGTGGCGCGCCGCCAGCTCCACGGTCTCTCCTGCGCCGATCAGCAACGCGGTCTGTTCACTGAGGTCGCTGAAGATCTGGCGCGCCAGACTGACCGCCGCGAATGCCACCGATACCGGGCTGCGGCCGATGGCGGTGTCGGTGCGGATCTGTTTCGCCACCGCAAAGGAGTGTTGAAACAGCCGGCCGAGCAGCTTGCCGGTGGTGGTCGCATCCTTGGCGATCTGGTAAGCGGTTTTGACCTGGCCGAGGATTTGGGGTTCGCCCAGCACCATGGAGTCGAGGCCGCAGGCCACCTTTAAAAGGTGTTCCACGCTCTCGCGGTCGGTATGGTTGTACAGATAGGGGGAGATGGTCTCCAGCTCCACGCCGTGAAATCCGCTCAGCCACAAACTGACCTCATCCGCACCTTCCTGGCTTACCTCACAGTACACCTCGGTACGGTTGCAGGTGGAGAGGATGACCGCCGCTTCCACCCCCGGTTGTCCCACCAGGCTGCGCAACGCCCCCACGACGATGTCGGGTCCGAAGGTGATCCGTTCACGGATCCCTACCGGTGCGGTTTTGTGGTTCAGGCCAAGTGTAAGTAACGACATGGAAGGGTTACGGGTTACCGATGTGGGGATCTGGGATTCTCCCTGATTCAAGGGGGTGAATTCAAGCGTGTCGGTCAGAAAGCCATTTTCCCCGAATGGCCTGAGGAATGGAAACGTACTATTATGAATTTTTACATTTTCGGTCTTTTCGGTATGTCCTCACTCCGTATCGTCGTCTCTTTCCCGCTCTTGTTCGCTTTTCTGCTTTCGGGATGCAGCGGTTTGTCGTCGCACCAGGAATCGGGCGTACCCGCCGATCAGGGGGCGGGACAGGAGCAGGCGGGGGGCGAGTTGTCATCCGGGACGGCGCTCACCCCGGAGATCGTTTTTCACATCCTGGCAGGAGAGATCGCCATCCAGCGCCAGCAGCTGGACCTGGCCTATACCCATGAGATCCAGGGGGCGGAGTTGGCGCAGGACGCGGTGGCGGCCCAGCGCGCCACCCGGATCGCTATTTTCCAGCGGGACTACGCCAAGGCCGCGGTCGCGGTCAAACGCTGGATCGAATATGCGCCGGAGGATCTCACCGCCCGCATGATGGCGGTGTTCATCTTGATGCAGACCGGGCAGCGCGCCGAGGTGCAGCCTCAGCTCCAGGCGATCCTGGCAATCAGCGAGAAACAGCGTGAGGACGGGTTTCTGCATGCCTTGTCGGCAGTGATCCAGAGCAAGGAGCCGGCAATCGCGTTGGAGATGATGCAGGCCTTGGCGGCACCCCATGCGGATGATCCGCGGGCGGGTTATGCCGTGGCGTTGGCGGCGTTTTTGGCGAAGCGTTTCGATGTGGCCGAGAACGAGATCCGCCGGATTCTGAAACTGGATCCCGGGCTGATCAAGGCGCACGTTCTGTTGGTGCGGATTCTGATCGCGCGCGAAGACAAGGAGGGCGCCCAGAAGGAGTTACAGCAGGCGCTGGCCAAGTTCCCTGACAACATTTCCCTGCGATCCGTCTATGCGCGCTTGCTGCTCGATGAAGAAGATCTGAAGGCCGCCTATCAGCAGTTTCTGGAGTTGCGCAAGCTGAAACCGGATGCGGACGAAATCTATTTCTCACTCGGTGTGTTGGCCCTGAAGCTGGAGTATTGGGATGCCGCCCGGGAACATTTTCTGACGTTGATCCGGATGCAGAAGCAGCAGGACGAGGCGGCGTTCTATCTTGGTCGCATCGACGAGAAGGAGGGAAAGCGGGAGCAGGCGATCGCCTGGTATCGCAAAGTGGAAGACGGCGATCTTTGGGTTGACGCCCAGGGACGGATTGCCGGTCTGCTGGCGGATCAGGGGAAGCTCCCGGAAGCGCAGGCGTTGTTGGAACAGTTGCGGCAAGAGCTCCCCGATCAGGCGATTGAATTTTTCCTGTTAGAGGCGGAATTGCTGCGTGAGAAGTCATCGCCGGAGGCGGTGCGCGCTTTATTCGCAAAGGCGCTGGAGCAGAACCCGAATGATATCGACCTGCTGTACGGGCGCGCCTTGTTCTTCGCCAATCAGGGTGAGGTGGCGGCCGCCGAGCGGGATCTGAACGACATCCTGAAGCAGGAGCCGAAACACATCGACGCGTTGAACGCCCTGGGCTATATCCTGGCGGATCAAACCGATCGCTACCAAGAGGCGCTCGGTTATATCCAGCAGGCCCTCACCCTCAACCCGGATGCCCCGGCGATCCTGGACAGTATGGGCTGGGTGCAGTTTCGCCTCGGGAATCTGCCGGACGCCTTGCGTTATCTGCGGCAGGCATACGAGAAGTTGCCCGATGCGGAGGTGGCGGCCCATCTGGGTGAGATCCTCTGGGTGCAGGGGAAGAAAGAGGAGGCTCGCAAGATCTGGCGCGAAACGTTGGTTCGGCAACCCGAAAACGCTTACCTCATAAAAACGATGAAACGGTTGGACCCTTAGGGAAGCGGCCGTGGCCGAGAGTTTGAATTGGCCGGCACCGGCAAAACTGAATCTGATGCTGCGGGTCGTGGGGCGGCGACCTGACGGCTATCATTTGCTGCAGACGGTATTCCAGTTTCTGGATATCTTCGACACCCTGCATTTTCGGATTCGGAAGGATGGTCAAGTGCGCCGGACCCGCGCGCTTCCGGGCGTACCGGAGGAGCAGGATCTGGTGCTGCGCGCCGCCCAACTGCTGCAAAAGACGGCAGAGGTGACGGCAGGGGTCGAGATCGAACTGGAGAAACGGCTGCCCATGGGCGCGGGTCTCGGGGGCGGCAGCTCCGACGCCGCCACCACCCTGGTGGCGCTGAACCGGCTCTGGGATTTGGGGTATACCACCGGGGACCTGGCCCGGCTGGGATTGGAGTTGGGGGCCGACGTGCCGGTCTTTGTACAGGGGGTTGCCGCCTGGGGAGAAGGGGTCGGCGAACGTCTTTCTCCGCTGGAACTGCACGAACCGTGGTATCTGGTGCTGCTGCCTTCCTGCCACGTCGCCACCGCTGAAATCTTCGCCGATCCGGAATTGACACGTGACTCGCCCCGCATCACAATAGCCGACTTCCTTTCCGGCAGCCGGGAGAATGACTGCTTGACGGTGGTTATCCGGCGGTATCCGGAGGTGGCGCGCGCCATGGCGGTGCTGGGTGAATACGCAGAACCGCGGCTGACCGGTACCGGTGCGGCGGTTTTTGCCGCCTTCGACACCGAGGCCGAGGCGCGGGAGGTGTTGGCGAGGCTGCCCGCCTCTCTGCAGGGGTTCGTCGCACGCGGATTGAACCGTTCGCCGCTGCTGGAGAGGGCGAAAAACTGATGGGGCGTCGCCAAGCGGTAAGGCACAGGGTTTTGATCCCTGCATACCCAGGTTCGAATCCTGGCGCCCCAGCCAACGATTGTGCAGGTTCGGCGGATGGCGGTTTGATCCGTCCCTGGCGACCGGGTCCGAACTCACCCTGGCGCCGCTGTGCCGATCATCACCATTAATATAGTTACGGTTTGAAGAATGATTGGGAGTCCTTCGGTGCCAGCCAGCTCCATGATGGTCTTTGCGGGCAATGCCAATCCCGAGCTCGTGGCGGAGATTGCCACCCATCTCAAGCTTCCCCTGGGGAAGGCGGTGGTGGGTCAGTTCAGCGACGGCGAGGTGATGGCGGAGCTGCAGGAGAATGTCCGCGGGCGTGACGTCTACGTGGTGCAATCCACTTCGCACCCGACCAATGACCATCTGATGGAGTTGTTGGTCCTGATCGACGCCTTGCGCTGGGCCTCGGCCGGTCAGATCACCGCGGTGATCCCCTACTTCGGCTATGCCCGCCAGGATCGTCGTCCGCGTTCCGCCCGGGTACCGATCACGGCGCGCCTGGTGGCCAAGCAGATCAGTGCGGCGGGGGCCGACCGGGTCGTGACGGTGGACCTGCATGCCGATCAGATCCAGGGCTTTTTCGATATCCCGGTGGATAACATCTACGCCCTGCCGATTTTGCTGGGGGATGTCTGGCGCCAGACCTATCCCAACCTGATGGTGGTATCTCCCGATGTTGGGGGCGTGGTACGGGCCCGGGCGCTGGCCAAGCAGCTGGATGACGCCGATCTGGCGATCATCGACAAGCGCCGGCCGCGCGCCAACGAGGCCAAGGTGATGAATATCATCGGCGATGTCGAGGGACGGACCTGTGTCCTGATCGACGACATGGTGGATACCGCCGGCACCCTGTGCAAGGCGGCCCAGGCGCTGAAAGAGGCGGGGGCCGAGCGGGTGGTGGCCTACTGTACTCACCCGGTGCTCTCGGGTCCGGCGGTGAGCAATATCAGTAACTCGGTTCTGGATGAGCTGGTGGTTTCCAATACCATCCAGCTGAAGCAGGAGGCGAAGGAGTGCGGCAAGATCCGCCAGATCAGCATCGCGGAACTGGTGGCGGAGACCATGCGCCGGATCGCCAACGACGAGTCGGTCAGCTCCCTGTTTATGGACTGAGCGTCCGGCAAACGAATCGTGGTTGTCGCGGAACAGCGCGGCAACGGTAACGACCCACCGCTGTTCTGGTCGCGGAGCAGCGGTGTTTTTTCAACCTGAAGTGATTTGGAGAAAATCATGAGCGAGACTTTTGTAATTGAAGCGGAACCGCGCAGCGATGAGGGGAAGGGTGCGAGCCGCCGCCTTCGTCGTCAGGGGCTGGTTCCCGGAATCATCTATGGCGGCACCAAAAAGCCGGCCATGATCAGCATGGTGCATAGTGACCTGATTCAGCACCTGGAGCATGAGGCGTTCTATTCGCACATTCTGGAAGTCAAAGTCGGCGGTGATTCGGAGCAGGTGATCCTCAAAGATCTGCAGCGTCACCCGGCCAAGCCGTTCGTAATGCATGTGGATTTCCAGCGGGTCAGCGCCAAGAAGAAGCTGCGTACGCATGTGCCGTTCCACTTCGTCGGCGAAGCGACCGCTCCGGGGGTCAAGATGGGCGGGGTTGTCTCGCATCACATGACCGATGTGGAGGTTTCCTGTCTGCCCAAGGATCTGCCGGAGTACATCGAGGTGGATCTCTCCCGGATGGATCTCGGGGATTCGGTCTCTCTCTCCGGGCTCAAGCTGCCGGCGGGGGTTGAGATTCCGCTCCTGGCGCAGGGTCCCGAGCACGACCTGATGGTGGCTTCCCTCCACTCCGCACGCGGTCCGGTGGAAGAGGAAGGCGGCGAAGGCGGGGAGGCCGCGGGCGAGAGCGAGGAGTAATCGCGCTTCACCGCATCAAGCCCACGGTTGTTACGTATGACCAGCGCTGCACCGAACCCGATTCGACTGATTGTCGGACTTGGGAACCCCGGCAGCGAATACGAAGCGACCCGCCATAACGCCGGCTTCTGGTTTGTAGACCGGTTGGCCGAGCGTTATGGCGGGCAGTTCAAGCCGGAGTCCAAGTTTTTCGGTCAGACCTGCCGGATTCGGGTAGGCGGGGAGGAGTGCTGGTTGTTGAAACCGGCCACCTTTATGAACCACAGCGGTCGCTCGGTCTCCGCGCTCGCGGGATATTTCAAGATCACGCCGGACCAGTTCCTGGTGGCGCACGACGACCTGGATCTGTCGGTGGGCACGATCCGTCTGAAGCTGGGCGGAGGAGACGGCGGGCACAACGGTCTGCGGGATATCATCGGCACCCTGAGTAGCCGGGAGTTCTGGCGCCTGCGGATCGGCATCGCGCACCCGGGAGACAGCCGGCGGGTGGTGGATTATGTACTGAACCGGCCGTCCCGGGAGGATGCGGACGGCATCGCCGCCGCACTGTTGCGTGCCGAAGAGCTGTTCCCCCGGGTTCTGGCAGGCGACTATCAGCAGGTGATGAACCAGTTGCACAGCGAGGCGTGAAGGAAATCCGAAGGTTTCCTCTGGTCCTCCCTCCTCTCTGTAAATCGTTTCTCCGATCGGCTCCGGATCGACCGGAAACTGCCGCAAACACCGGCCGTGAGTGGTTGACACCTGATCGGCTGTGGATCAAAATAGCGGGCTTGTTTTTGGAGGGGTTCCCGAGTGGCCAAAGGGATCAGACTGTAAATCTGACGGCTCCGCCTTCGGAGGTTCGAATCCTCCCCCCTCCACCAGAAGGTGGATATTCCCTCCGGCCGCTGTGCGGGGAGGGTGAGAGCCGACAGAGGTTCGGCGTAAGCGTCGGACGATTGCGGAGCAGTGTGCGGCGGGTGGTTCGGGTCTCCGTCCGGTGGCGGGTTTTACATAGAGCGGGTAACAGGCGGGTGTAGTTCAACGGTAGAACCTCAGCCTTCCAAGCTGATGACGTGGGTTCGATTCCCATCACCCGCTCCAAAATTGAGGTTTGGCCCAGGTAGCTCAGTCGGTAGAGCACACCCTTGGTAAGGGTGAGGTCGGCAGTTCAATTCTGCTCCTGGGCTCCATTTATGGTGGGGGCGTGCGGAAAGGCGCGCGAATTTGTCGTTTAATTTTTTTTTAATTAAGGTCTTTCGGAGATTATCGCGATGTCCAAGGAAAAATTCGAACGCAAGAAGCCGCATGTAAATGTGGGAACGATTGGTCACGTAGACCATGGTAAGACGACGTTGACGGCGGCGATCACGACGCACCAGGCGAAGAAGTTTGGTGGCGAGTCGCGCGCTTATG
>JBNKCL010000008.1:0-86798 GCA_050287725.1 Sedimenticolaceae bacterium | reverse complement strand
GGTAATGCTCAACCCCCCGCCCCTTTCTCTCTATCTCCACATCCCCTGGTGCGTCCGCAAGTGCCCCTACTGCGACTTCAACTCCCACGCCGCCGCCGGGGTCCCGGACGAACAAGCCTATGTCCGGGCGTTGCTGGCGGATCTGGAACAGGAGCTGCCGCTGGTGCAAGGGCAAACGCTCACCAGCATCTTCATCGGCGGCGGCACCCCCAGCCTCTTTTCCGGTGAGGCCATTGCACAACTTCTGGATGGCGTTCGCGCGCGCATTAGCCTGGCACCGGATGCGGAGATCACCCTGGAGGCTAACCCCGGTACCCTGGAGGCCGGGTGTTATCGCGAATACCGTCAGGCGGGGGTGAATCGCCTCTCCATCGGCATACAGAGTTTCGATGACCAAAAGTTGCAAGCGTTGGGTCGAATCCATAACCGGCAAGAAGCACTGACCGCCATCGAACAGGCGAAGAGGGCCGGTTTTGAAAACCTCAATCTGGATCTGATGTATGGCTTGCCGAGCCAGACAACAGAACAGGCATTAGCCGATGTGCAAACGGCAATAGAAGCGGGACCGAGCCACATCTCCTACTATCAACTGACACTCGAACCTGGCACCGCCTTTGAGCGCAACCCGCCGCAACTGCCGGACGACGATCTGTTGGTAGACATAGAAGAGACCGGCCGCGCGGAACTGCGAAAGGCCGGATACCGGCAATACGAGATCTCCGCCTTCGCCCGGACGGGGCAGGAGTGCCGGCACAACCTCAACTACTGGCGGTTCGGCGACTACCTCGGTATCGGCGCGGGCGCCCACGGAAAGATCACGCTCGGCGACAGTATCGAGCGCCGCTGGCGGGTCGGATCACCGGAACGCTATCTCGAAACCGCCGGTACCCATGCCTGCATCGCGGGAACCCGCGTATTGCAGGAAGCGGACCGGATCGCTGAGTTCATGCTGAATGCCCTGCGCCTCACCGCCGGTTTCACCCCGGCGCTGTTCCGGGAACGAACCGGCCTGCCGTGGGAAAATATCGCGGAGCGGGTGGAACTACTCGAACAGCGGGGGTTGCTGGAACGGGCGGGCGACTCCATTCGCCCCACACCGCACGGGTACAGGTTTCTGAATGAACTGCTGGTGCATTTTTTGCCGGATGTTTCGGCCTAATCGCAAAGCATTCCCATCTTTAAACGTTTTATCCTATAGTATAAAAATCTGCCGCTTGCGTTAGCTGTGTCAGTCAGGCTTTGAAAAGTAATTCGCGCGATAAAGGCCGAAGGAAGTGGTTGCTGGACGGGATGTGGTGCAACGGCGGGTTCTGGTGTCATCCATCTCATTCTCCTTCCCCGGATAGGATAAACATAGAGCCTGTCGATACTACGTTAAGCCATAGTTCTACGAAATAAAGGATTTTTATGAATTTTTGTAAGCTTAGCATTTTACTATTAATGACAAGCTCGGTATTTGCATCTGATGCGATAACAATTGCGAAAGAGATTAGCGATAAAACGGAATTACTTTTTTATACACAAGACTTCGAAGCTATCAATAAATTGGATGACCAATATAGGAATTCTCAAAGTAGGCTTCCTGATGGTCGATGGAATTTAACATTCATTTATGCGAATTTGGGAAATGTCAGCTCGAGAGGCGCTGAGGCAGAATGGGCGCATAAGCTAAAACTTGTTAATGAATGGGTTGAAAAAACACCTAATCATCCAGCTCCATATTTAGCAAAAGCAGAAATTCTAATTTCATATGCATGGGATGCTAGAGGAAGCGGTTGGGCAAATACTGTTACAGATGAGCAGTGGGGTCTATTTAATACGAGAATAGAAGAAGCCAGAAAAGTTCTTGAAGATTCGTCGTCGATTACCGCAACCCACCCGTATTGGTTTCTTGAGATGGAATTAATAGCTAAAGCACAAAGCTGGCCAGTTGAGGATTTTAAAAAGCTTTATGATTTAGCATCAGATATGTATCCCACATACTATTTTATACATTTCAGAGCTGCGGACTATTATCAGCCTCGGTGGCACGGCAGTAGACGTGAGTTAAGAGATTTTGTAAATGCAGCTGTTGAAAAGTCAAAAGAAGAAGAAGGTCTGACTTTATATACTAGGATTTATTGGTCTCAACTTTGGGCATTAGAAGAAAGTACATTTGCTGACGGCTATGCGGAGTGGCCTAAGATGAAGCAGGGATTTGAAGACATTATGCGTGATTATCCGAGTTCTACATGGAATTTGAATGCATTTGCATATTATTCTTGTATTGCAAAAGATTGGGCAACTACAAGACAACTCATAAAGAAAATTGGGAATGACCCACATTTATCGATTTGGGGGTCCAAGTCTAAATATTATACTTGTAAGTCCTATGCTGAAGAATCAATGTAGTCAGACTTGATTGATTTTCAAAAACGGGTCAGGAAGCAATTGTTTCTGATATATAGTCTTTATTTGTGTACATAATTCAAAGTGCTAAAGAAACCGTTCAGGGGTGAGCCAATGAAATATCCATGCGTCTTGCAAATACTGTTTTCCACTCTATTGCTGACCGCCTGCGGGGACAGAAGCACGCAGTCCACGCAAGAGGTTATGGAGCAACTGAAACCCTGTGATCTGTTGACGGCGGAGGATATCCAGCTGGTCACCGGCTATGCCATGAAGCCGGGAGTAGAACTGCATAAGGTCAACTGTTCCTTTGAGAGCGTGGAGACCAAAGGGCAGTTCGAGATGCCGAAGTACCGCTGGTTTGTCATGCATGTCTATCATCCTGCTTCCGTAGATCTGGAGGTCAAGAGTGACCAGGACGGCAAGCGGGAGTATCTGGGGAACGACTATAAATTGGCCCCGGTGTCCGGCGTCGGGGATCAGGCCTTCTGGGAGCAGTTCAGCGGCGTGACCCAGCTGACGGTATACAAGGCGGACGGTTCGAACGCTACCGACACCATCAGTATCCAGGCCGATTTCGACGGCGAGGAGCAGGCGTTGGAGCAGGCCAAGGCACTGGCGTTGCGCGCATTGCAACGGCTCTGATTCGGTAAGGACCAACCCACCCGGCGTTTGCGTATTAGAAACACATGAAAATAAAACAGACAATACTGGGTGCTTTCGGCTATGTGATCGAATACAGGAAGTCATTTGCCAAGGCGCTGTTGATCCCTGTCGCTGTTCTGGCTGTGCTGGGGAGTGTGCCTGTCTCAATATCCGGATTGAGCTCGTTGATTCTGTATAAAATTCTAATGCTTCTTCCGTATGTGCTCCTCGCAATTAATACTCATAGAATCATTTTGCTGGGTCCCGACTCGGTTTCAGAGTGGGGAATTAATATGCCTCAAAAACGTGAAGTCTATTTTATTATTTATTCTTTTGGCATCGGTTTATGCGCGACGCTTTTTAACTTATTTATATTTATGCCAAAAATTGGTTTTCTGCTCTCTATAGCTGCAGTGATCTATTTACTAGCCAGACTGTCTCTTGTATTTCCTGCGATCGCAACAGACCGTTACTGGACATTTTTCGATTCCTGGAAAGCAACACGGGGCCACCAGATTTTAATGTTGGTGGTAGTGGCGATTTTTCCGATGGTAATCGGCATTCCCGGGATACTTCTAAGCCGTATCCCGTACATGTGGATTTTTGTGAACGTATTGTCCGCGGTAACGATGGTTTTTGTCGTTGCGGCGTTGTCGGTTGCATTCCAGGTGATTACCCAAGAAGCCGCCGAGGTTTAATATAGGGTGTCTGCAAGGCGACGCCGGATATTGTATTTTCGCTGATGCACAGCGCCTGGCAATTTGAGCAGCCGTTTGTAACATTATTTCATTCAGTGGGGATTTTGCTCATGTACCAACATTTTCATCGTTTCCTGATATTGGCCGTGCTGTCTTTTGCCGTAACGGCTTGTGTCACAGCACCGGGGAAACCGGATGCAGGGCATCTCGCCGTCGCCAAACGGTTTCTGCATAATATCGACGCGGGTGAGTGGGCCTTACTCAGTATCCGGCTCAAAATTGACGAAGATTCCAAGAATCAACCGGGTATGGCCGAATTGACGCGGCGGGCATTCGCCGATCTTACGCCCGGAGAAATTGAGGATATGATTTCGGAAATCTATGCGCGTCATGTCACCCGGGAGCATCTTTTGGAGCTGGCGCAGTTCGCCGAAACGAAGACCGGAAAACGATTCTTCAGAATCGGTTTTATCAGTGTGCTTAACAACACCCATCAGAATACGGAAGAAGTCATGCGCCAGTTCAATGCGGACGAACTGTCCGAGATCCTGAGGTTTAGCCAGAGTGAGGCCGCCCTCGCGCTGACACGGCAGCTCCCGACGATCAACGAGGAAGTGTCTGAGGCGGCACGCAAGATGGGAGAAGACAGGATGAGGGAGTACATCAAAAAATTGTAATCGAAGGTAGTACTTTCGGTTATCTCTGATTGGATTCATCCGGCCGGTGAAGCGCCGTTGATCGATTCAGAATTCGATAATTTTCATATAGGGGCGAGGCATGCTGATCGATAAAGAACAACGCATAAGAGAGATCGATAAAGAGATTAAAAAAGTCGGCATCATCGACGCTCCGGGCTCCATCATGGTCGGGCTTGGACTGTACGCCAAATTGGCCGCGAACGGCGACGCCTTTCTCCCGATTCTGAACGATCAATCCTTCGTCAACATGATTCTGGTTTTCGGTGGCGCGATCATGCTTTGGGGCGCTTATAAAACCTTTACCCTTGTACGGGAGCGGGCGCGACTTCAGAATGAACCCGGTTTGTAAGCATCCCGCATTTGTTTGGTAACAGGTATAAGCCAGATGAAACACGTAATAAGCGCTGTACTATTTGTTTGCGGCACGGTTTTGTGTTTCTGGGGCGGCTTCTGCCTGCTTGGCGGTCCTGACGGCGCCGTTCTGTCAAGGGCGTCATTTGAATACGGTGTTCCTGTCATGCTGGTTGCGGCACTATTGTTGTATCTGGCAAAGGCATTATCGAATGCCGGCATGTATGTATTTGTCCCCATTGCCGTGACCGTATTGGCATGGCTCTTGGCCGCGCTGGGGATGCAGCGGATCGGGTTTTATTTCTGGTTGTATGGTGTCCCCGTCGCGTTTCTCTTTGTGGTTGTCAGCTATGCAGGGGGTTGGCGATCTTCGACAAGCGGAATGTGAGAGACATACGGAATCGGAAGAGTTGGATTGCCAGCAATATGTTCCAGCGCGGCTACATTCCGACAGTTTTTTCCGTTCTATTACTCATTTGCCACTCGCCGGTTATGGGCGCAGACAGCATTTGTTACGGCACGACGGCCAAAGGAAAACTGGAGCATGGATGCGAGCTTCCCTATTCCGGGGATAACTTCACGGCGTACAGTCACATCGGTTCTGTGCTGGGCCGGACGTATGTGCACTGCAAAGTTTCCGACGTGATCCTGGCGGCGTACAAGGAACTGAAGCAAGATCACCCGGACAAGATTTTTGTCTATGGCGAAACAGGATGGGAGTCAGGAGGACGATTTAAGCCTCATAAAACCCATCAGAACGGACTCTCCGTCGATTTCATGGTCCCGGTTCTGGACGAGTCCGGGAAGTCCGTTCCGCTGCCGACCGGCATATTCAACAAGTATGGATACGGACTCGACTTTGACGCCGAGGGGCATTATGAGAACTTAGCCATCGACTTTGAGGCGATGGCAGCCCATATCCTCGCAATAAAAAATGCCGCCGAAGCAAATTATGTAAAAATCCGGCGGGTCATTTTTGATCCAAAACTCCAGCCGTTTCTACACACCACCAGTGCATGGCCGGAGTTGGCGGGAAAGGTTACATTCTCAAGTCGCCGTTCCTGGGTCCGACACGACGACCACTACCACATTGATTTCGACATCCCCTGCAAGCCTCTGAATTAGAGGCGCATCAACAGAGATGAGTGGCTATCGACCGGTTTCTTGCGATCTCCACAGCCAGTACGAACTGGCGATCCTGCGCCGGGAACGGTGGCGGATCGACGGGGTCTCAGATAAAGGAGAAGTGCAGGGATTGCCCGGTCGCCCGCTGGATCTGATCACCCGTTCCGGGGAGGAGTTTTTACGGTTCGAGGCCGAATCCGGCGAGCTGCTGGAGTTCCGGCTGGACCGGATCCGGCGGGTGGAGAAGGGCGGGGCTACGGCCTGATGAGACCCCCTGCCCCTTGCGTCCGCCGGGGGAATCGCCTATCATGCGCGGTCTTCCCGCCCCGGAGGTCCGGAAGGCGTTTTTATACAGATTTACAGGTGCGATCATGAAGCCCGATATTCATCCTGAATACACTGAAATGAACGTGGTTTGCAGCTGCGGGAACAAGTTCACCACCCGCTCCACCCTTGGGAAGGAGCTTCATGTCGAGGTGTGTTCCGCCTGCCATCCTTTCTTCACCGGCAAGCAGAAGATCATGGATACCGCCGGCCGCGTGGACAAGTTCCGCAAGCGTTACAGCCGCTGATACCACCGATTCACGGATCGAAAAAGGCGCCCTCGGGCGCCTTTTTTGTTACTGGTGGAGCAAGCAGGGTTTGGCCTATGCCGTCAGTCCAGGGATTGGACTCAAGGCTCTCGCCAAGGCGCCAAGCCCGCAAAGAGGTCAAACGCTTTTCTTGGCGTTCTTCGCGTCTTGGCGAGAATCATTCCTGAGGGGGCCACTCAGGGTTTGAGCGCTTCCTCGTATTCGTGCATGAAGTGGTAGAGGGAGCTGTCCAGCACCTTGACCGCACCGTTGATGAGGTGGCAGCGGCCGGAGTTGGGCAGGATCTTACACAGATTGATAAGCGACGCGAGATCGGCCCGGTTGCCCTCGCCGGTGTCGATCTTGGTCAGCAGCAGCGAAATATAATAGGTGCCGATTTTACAGGGCGGGCACTGGCCGCAGGAGGAGGCGGCGAAGAAGTTCACATACTCGGTGACCCGCTTCACGATGCCGGTGCCCTCCGAGACGATGATCATGGCGCCGGTGCCCAGCGCGGAGCGTCGCTCCGCCACGGAGTCGAAGTCCAGCGGGACGTCCAGGTCCTTGGGTGTAAGGATGGTGTTGGAGGGGCCGCCGGTGAACACCGCTTTCAGCTTTTTGCCCAGCAGCATGCCGCCGCCGTAGATCTCGATCAGATCCTTGAGCGGGGTGCCCATGGGTAGTTCGTAGGCGCCGGGCGACAACACGTCGCCGCTCAAACAGTAGATCTTGGTGCCGGTGCATTTCCCCAGCCCTAGACCCTGGAACCAGGCGGCGCCGTTCTTCAGGATGTGCGAGACGTTGGAGAGGGTCTCGATGTTGTTGATCAGGGTCGGGTGACCGAACGCGCCGGACTCCGCCGGGAACGGCGGTTTGCCGCGCGGAAACGGGAACTTGCCTTCCACCGATTCGATGGCTGCCGTCTCCTCGCCGCCGATGTAGTGGCCGGAGCTGGCCATTACCCGGTATTCGATCTTCTCCCCGATCGCCTTCGTGACCATGACGTCGAGCTCGGAACTCTCCCACTGCTCAACGGCGGCACGCATATTGGCCAGGGAGTTTTTCTGATCGGGGTTGATGTAGAAGACGATCCGGTTGATGCCGTTGGCCAAAGCCGCAATCACCGCCCCTTCGATCACCTGGTGCGGGGTCTCCTCCAGCAGGATGCAGTCCTTGAAGGTACCGGGTTCGTCCTCGTTGCCGTTGCAGATGAGATATTTCTCTTCCGATTTGTAGGAGGCCACGAATTCCCATTTCTTATAGGTAGGGAAACCGCTGCCGCCCAGGCCGCGCAGTCCCGCCTCCTTGATCACGGGGATGATGGCGGAGGTGTCCGCCAGCGCCTTTTTCAGGCCCTCGCCGCCGCCCTGGGCGATCCAGGCGTCGAGGTCGGCGCCCACCCTGATCTCTTTCCGCAGCAGTACCTGATTTAACGGTTTCGTCTTCATGTCATCCGCCTAAGATTGCTTCTTCTCGCGGTTCTTGCGCAGTCCGTCGTAGTCGGAATCCATCTCGAACTTGGCGCACTCCGGGAACAGCATGGGACCCTTGGGCTCCATCGGCATCTTCGCCAGGGTCAGTTTGCGCCGCAGATCGCTCAGGTGTTCGATGGAGACCTTCTTGTGGCCCGGCGCATGGTGGCGCACCGCGGCATGCGCCCCGGCCCGGCGGCCGAAACAGATGATGTCCAGCAGCGAGTTGCCCATGATGCGGTTGCGTCCGTGGATGCCGCCGCTCACCTCGCCGATGCAGTAGAGTCCCGGCACGGTGGAGAGGCCGTTTTCGTCGATGACCGCGCCGCCGTTCTGGTAATGGAGGGTGGGGTAGACCAGCAGCGGGAACTTCGTGGGGTCGATCTCGCACTTCTTCCCCAATTGCACCAGTTTCGGGAAGCGCGTCGTCAGCAGCCCGGGGTTGCGCAGTTCCATGCTGGGGGTGTCGAGCCAGACACCGATGGTCTCCCGGTCCACATGGATACCGCGGCCCTCGGCGCACTCCCGCAGGATGGCGGAGGAGACGTGGTCGCGGGTCTTCAATTCGTTTACGAACCGCTCTCCCAGGCCGTTGAGCAGATAGCCGCCGGCGGAGCGGACCCCTTCGGTGATCAGGGAGCCGGCCATGTGATGCGGGTGGGCCAGACCGGTGGGGTGGTACTGGAAGGAGTCCAGATCCCGCAGCCTGGCCCCCAGTCGGTAGGCCAGCACCAGGCCGTCGCCGGTGGCGCCGAAGTGGTTGGAGGTGGGGAAACCGTTGAGATGCATGCGCCCGATGCCGCCGGTGGCGACGATCACGGCGTTGGCCTTAATCAATAGATAGGAGCAGTCCTTGAGCGAGGAGATCACCGCGCCGGCGCAGTGGCCCGACTGGTTGGCCAGCAGTTCCACCGCCGGGCTGTAGTCCATCACCTCGATGTTGCTGTTGCTGACCGACTCCCGCAGCACCCGCATCATCTCCAGGCCGGTGTAGTCGCGGTAGTAGGCCACCCGGTCGGCGGAGGTGCCGCCGGCGCGCCGCAGCAGGATATCGCCGTACTTGTCCAGGTCGAACTGCATCCCTTGCTGGATCAGCCAGCGGATGACTGCGGGACCGTCCATCACCATCTCGGCCACCAGCTTTTTGTCGGCGTGGTAGTGGCCCGCTTTGAGGGTGTCGTCGAAGTGCATCTGGGGCGTATCGCCCTTCTCGATGGAGGCCTGGATGCCGCCCTCCGCCATCACCGTGTTGCTGTCCCCCAGCCGCAACTTGGTGGCGAGGATCACCTTGGCCCCCATTTGGGCCGCGGTCAGGGCCGCCGCGCAGCCGGCGCCGCCGCCGCCGATCACCAGGATATCGGCCTTTTTGACCGGGGCGCCGGCCAGATCGGCCTCGTCGATCCGGGCGTCCGACTGCAGAATCGTCGCCAGTTGGCGGTGGCAGCGTTCGCCCGCGTTGGGACCCACCTCCAGATTGACGGTGGAATCCTTGTAGTGGTCCGGATGGAACTGCTTCAGCAGCTCCTCGCCGGCCAATTCCTCGCGGGGCGGGTCCCGATACTCCGTGGCTTTATAACGCTGGAGTGCTTCGTTGTAAGGGATACCTTTCGACATGGTGATACCTGCCTTACTCAGGAGACCGGGTCGGTCAGGACCTGCAGCTCGTCTTTACGCAGCTGTTCCAGGCGGTTGATGAGATTGGAGGGCCGGGAGTGGAAATAAGCGGTGACCCGGCGCGCGAACAGACCTACATGATTGGGAGCGATATACTCCGGGCAGGCGGTCATGCAGAAGTTGCACATGACGCACTCCACGAACAGCTCGCCCGCCTCCTGGAACCGTCCCTTGTTGGCCAAACTCACGCCGCGCTTGACCTCGATCTCCTTGGGGCAGCTCTTGTCGCAACCGCCGCACTCCCGGCAGTGGCTCGCCTCCGGAAAGATACGGTGGAACTGGGCGTGCACCTCCCAGGAGTTGGGGATGTCCTCCAGTTGATAGGTGTGGTGGGTGGGGGTGGGGAACACCAAAAAGTTCACCTCCATCCCCTCTTCCACCAGGGTCTGGCAGCCGAGCGCCATGGAGACCAGCGGGGAGCCGGCCCGCCGGACCAGGATGCGGCAGGAACCGCACACCCCCTCCAGGCAGCCGACACTTTTCACCCGGGGATACCCGGCGTGCCACAGGGCCTGGATGGTGGAGAACGACGGCGGGGCCTGGATCTCCTTTCCGTTGATGGTGACGGTCACCAGTTTTTCGCGCTTCTTTCCCATGGTTTTTACTACGGTCCCAAAGACGATAATACGGTCGGATCGCCGAACGGGCTATTGTACCCATTCAATGCCGGATTCATTCATGCATTTTTTAGGGTATTAAAAATTTCGCTTGCCTTGTCGTTTGATTATTGGAATTTTTAAGGATAGGGTCCGGATATTTCGCGTATTATGGATCGCTAATTTTCTATGGAGGCCGGCCGTCGGAACCGGCTTCCTCCTCGTAGCACTCTTCCGGATCGGGAGTGAGCGCTGCTTAAAATCAAAGACGGGGCTTTGCGCCGGTTCTTTCATATAGAAGCCGCCGCGGTCCGGGGCCGGGGTTTTTCCGGTCGCCGGGAATTATTTTGAAAAGCAGAGATCGACGATTATGGCGAAACCGGAAAAACATGTTTTTGTCTGTATGCAGTCGCGGCCGCCCGGCCACCCCCGCGGCTCCTGTGCCGAGCGTGGCGCCCAGGATGTGATGGCGGAGTTCGGGCAGCAGTTCGAACAGAAAGGGCTGTGGGGCCGGTTTCTCCTGACCAGCTGCGGCTGTGTCGGATCGTGCAATCAGGGACCGAGCGTGCTGGTTTATCCCGAGGGCATCCTCTACGGACCGGTATCCAAGGAGGATGTGACGGCCATTATCGAGGAGCATCTGCTGGGCGACGCCCCGGTGGAGCGATTGAAGGTCCCGGCGGACGTGTGGTAACGATCGGCGCCGGTCTTCATTCATTAGAGTAGGTTTTTGAACTGCGGCGCTTGTTAGAGCGCCCGTTCCGGAATGTTAAGAAAATTGAGGGGAATCTCACCATGACGGAGAAAACAGATCTGATCATTCGTGTCGCAGGCGAAGGGGGTGAAGGCATCATCTCCACCGGCGACTTCATCGCAGCGGCTTGCGCCCGCGCCGGGCTGGAGGTGTATACCTTCAAGACCTTCCCGGCGGAGATCAAGGGCGGTTATGCCATGTATCAGGTGCGCACCGACGACAAGCGCGTCTACAACCAGGGCGACACCTTCGATGTCTTCTGCGCCTTCAACGGCGAGGCCTACGAGGTCAACAAGAAGAGTCTGAAGCCCGGCACTGCCTTCGTGTATGACTATCCGGGCGGCGATTTTGAGCCGGACGAAATCCCGGAGGGCGTACACGCCTATCCGATCCCGATGTCCCAGACCGCCAAGGAGATGGGCTCCTACCGTTCCAAGAACATGGTGGCGCTGGGCGCTTTGTCGGTGCTGTTCAACATCAGCGAGCAGACCCTGAAGCAGGTGTTGACCGACAAGTTCGCCAAAAAGGGCGAAGAGATGCTGAACTTCAACCTGACCGCCTTCGACAAGGGCAAGGAGCTCGCCTCCGCCCTGAAGAAGAGCGATCCCTGGAAGGTGGCCGATCCCAAAGAGCCGAAGGATGTGATCATCATCTCCGGCAACGACGCGGTGGGTATGGGCGCCATCCTGGGCGGCCTGGAGTTCTTCTCCGCCTATCCCATCACCCCGGCCACCGAGATCGCCAAGTTCGTCTCCACCCATATCCCGAAGACCGGTGGCACGCTGATCCAGGCGGAGGACGAAATCGCCTCCATCGGCCAGGTGCTGGGCGCCTCCTATGCCGGCAAGAAATCCATGACCGCCACCTCCGGTCCGGGGCTCGCCCTGATGGCCGAGATGCTGGGCATGTCCTCCATGTCGGAGACCCCGGCGCTGGTGGTGGACGTGCAGCGCGGCGGTCCTTCCACCGGTATGCCCACCAAGCATGAGCAGTCCGATCTGTTTCTGGCCATTCACGGCGCCCACGGCGACGCGCCGCGCATCGTGCTGTCGGTGGAGGATGTGAACGACTGCATCAACATGACGGTGGATGCCCTCAATCTGGCCGAAGAGTATCAGGTGCCGGTGATCCTGCTCTCCGACGGTTCGCTGGCGTTCTCCACCCAGACCGTGCCGTCGCCGAAGCCCGGCGCCCACGAGATCGTCAGCCGCAAGCGGTGGGACGGCAAGGGCGAGTACAAGCGCTACGCCTTCACCGAAGACAACATCTCGCCCATGGCCGATCCCGGCACCCCCAACGGCATGCACATCGCCACCGGTCTGGAGCACGGTGAAAACGGCGCCCCCAAGTGGGCCCCGGACAACCGCGAGGCGATGATGAAAAAGCGCTTCGACAAGATCAAACCTGTAGTGGAAAAATATCCGCCCATGGAAGTGGACGGCGACGGGGATGCCGACGTCGGTATCATCGCCTGGGGCTCCACCATCGGTGTGGTGCGCGAGGCAGTGGCGCGGCTGCGGGCGCAGGGGGTCAAGGTCAAGGGGCTCTATCCCAAGCTGATCTGGCCCATGCCGGTGGCGCAGTACGAGGCGTTCGCCGCCACCTGTAAACAGATCCTGGTGCCGGAAGTGAACTATCAGGGCCAGCTCTCTCACTTCCTGCGGGCCGAGACCTCGCTGAAACCCATTCCCTACACCATCTGTGGCGGTCTGCCGTTCACCCCCGCCATGATCGTCGATAAGGTTAAGGAGATCGTCTAATGTCTTACAACGCTCTGAATAAAGTCGAGATGGGCACCAAGGATTACAAGTCCGAGGTCAGCCCCGTCTGGTGCCCCGGCTGCGGACATTACGGTGTCCTCAACGGTGTCTACCGCGCGGTCTCGGAACTGGGGGTGGATCCCGCCTATCTGCTGAACATCTCCGGTATCGGTTGCTCCTCGCGGCTGCCGTACTTCGTGAAGTCCTACAAGATGCACACCCTGCACGGGCGTGCCGGTCCGGTGGCCACCGGCGCCCAGTTGGCGCGTCCGGATCTGGCGGTGATCGTTACCGGCGGCGACGGCGACGGCTTCTCCATCGGCGGCGGTCACATGCCGCATATGGCGCGCAAGAACATCAATATGACTTACGTGCTGATGGATAACGGGATCTACGGTCTCACCAAGGGTCAGGTATCGCCCACCTCCCGCCGGGAGATGAAGGCCTACACTACCCCCTACGGCGGGGTGGAAGAGCCGATGAACCCGCTGGCCTACATGCTTACCTTCGGCGCCACCTATGTGGGCCAGGCGTTCGCAGGTAATCCCAAGATGTGCGCCGCACTGATCAAGGGGGCGGTCGAGCACAAGGGGTTTGCCTACGTCAACATCCTGTCTCAGTGCCCGACCTTCAACAAGATCGATACGGTGAAGTACTTCCGCGAACTGGTGGAGGAGCTGCCGGAGGATCACGACACCGGCGATTTCGAGAAGGCCTATCATTACGCCCTGCGCCCGAACGGCAAGGCGCCGGTGGGACTGCTCTATCAGGCGGAACGTCCGACCCTGGATGAGACCATGGCGGGACTGGTGGAACGCGTGGGCGGCGGTCCGGATTACGATCTGAACAAGGTGGTCGATCTGTACCATCCATGAGTCCGGACGGCGATGCCCCGCTGACTCGGTATGAGGATCGGGATGCACTGCTGGCTGCCTTCGGTAACGAAGGCAGCCTGGCGGACGCCGATCTCTCGTTTCTCGATCTTACGGGGCTGGACCTCTCCGGGTTGGATCTCGCGAACGCGATCCTCTCCGGCAGCGTGCTGCGGGATGCGGTTCTGAAGGATTGTGATTTGCAGTCGGTCTTTATTCAGAATGCGGATCTGGATGGGATCAATCTGACGGGCGCCGACCTGCGGGAGGGATTCTTGCAGCGGACACGGCTGAACGGCGCCGATCTCAGCGGCGCGGATCTTACCGGGGGTCAGGTCCTGCTCTGCGAGCTGCAGGGGGCCAAGTTAGAGGGAACCCGGCTGGCGGAGGCCACCTTGCGGGAGAGCGACCTGAGCGGTGCGCAGCTCTCGGATGTGACGTTGGCGCAGGCGGTGTTGCGCGGCTGTAAGCTGAACGGCGCCCGGTTTGTGCGTTGCGACCTGCGGGGCGCCGATTTGCGAAACGCGACACTGACCCATGCGCGGTTCGAGCAGGTTAAGACCGAAGGGGCGCTTTACTATGGAGTGGCACCCTGGAGCGGAGACGGTTCCAAGGAAGAGGATTTGGGAGAGCAGGTTCCGACCTTCGACGGAGAGTAAACGAGGAGTCTGGCGGTGGCGAAATGCTCCGTCCGGTTACCCCACAATCGGTCCGGTCTTTGTTCTGAAAAGGGTCGGGAATCGACCGGTTAAATTCGGTTGATTGCCATTGAAAACAGAGGGTTGTGTATACCCTTGGGGGTTCGATAGTATTTGCTTATGGGTGAATCAAAGAAAAAGGGTTGACTCGAATCCGGCGGTTTATTTCACTTAGCGATTCGGGTTGATTTTTTTCTTCGAGCGGTCTCTAATGTGCCGCTTACGAAGGATCCATAAGATAATCATGAACTAATGATGTGGTCCTACAGCAGGGCCGCAAGGCGGGCAGTGTCGCCTCAGGTGTAACAGATCTGGAGTTAGAGACTATGAGCGAAACCAAACCGACGTTTCGGCGCTACGAAGACGGCGACTACGAGCATAATGATTGGGACTCGGATGTCATCAAGTCAGGCGATTCCTACGCCTGTCCGACTTACATTCAACGGACCCCGCCTTGTCAGAACGCCTGTCCCTCCGGACATGACATCCGCGGCTGGCTCTCCATCGTGCGCGGCCTGGATAAGCCGATGGGCGACAAGCCGTGGCAGGAGTACGCATTCGAGCGTATGACCATGTCCAATCCGTTCCCGGCCATCATGGGCCGTGTCTGCCCCGCCCCTTGTCAGGAGGGCTGTAACCGGAACGATCTCGAGGGCTACGTCGGCATCAACTCCGTCGAGCAGTACATCGGCGACTGGGCGCAGGCCAACAATCTCGCCTTCGCCAAACCGGAGAGCGAGTCCGGCAAGAAGGTCGCCATCATCGGCGGCGGTCCCGCCGGTCTCTCCGCGGCCCTGTTTCTGCGCCGCCTCGGCCATAAAGCCACCATTTTCGAAGAGTACAGCGCCCTGGGCGGCCAGATGCGTTTCGGCATCCCCGGCTACCGTATCCCGCGCGATGTCCTGGACAAAGAGATCCAGCGTATCCTGGATGTCGGCGGCATCGACGTGAAGCTCAACACCCGCGTGGGCCGCGACGTCAAGGTCGAAGATCTGGAGAAAGAGTACGACGCCATCTTCTGGGGTGTCGGTACCGTAGTCGGCAAGCCGTTGCGCATCCCCGGCGGCGAAGCCCCCAACTGCGTGGACGGCATGACTTTCCTCAAGGCGTTCAACGACGGTTCCCTGAAATATCTCGACGGTCGCATCCTGGTGATCGGCGGCGGCGACACCGCCATGGACGTGGCGGCCGTGGCCAAGCGCATCGGGGACGTGGCCGGTATCGACGCCTCCGAACGTCCGGAAGCGGTGTTCGCCGGTTCCGGCAGCCAGAGCGACGCCCAGGCCGCCAAGCGCAAAGACGCCGACTGCTGGCTGGTTTATCGTCGGCCCATCGCCAAGGCCCCCTGTACCAAGCACGAGCTGGAGGCCTGTATCGCCGAGGGCGTGGAGATCCACGACAGCCTGGCGCCGGTGGAGGTGATCCTGGACGGCGACGGCCGCGCCAAGGCGCTGAAAGTGCAGCCGGTGGACTGGTCCACGGGCAAGATGGTGGAATCGGGTGAGCCGTTCGAGATCGAATGCACCATGATCGTGGCGGCCACCGGTCAGACCGGCGATTTCACCGGCATCGACGGGGTCTCCAACGAGTGGAACCAGATCGACGCCACCAAGTCCATGCAGGTCAAAGGCAAGCCCGGCCACTTCGTGGGCGGCGACGCGGTGAACCCGCATCTGCTGACCACTGCTATCGGTCATGCCTCCATCGCGGTGGAGGGGATCGATCAGTATCTGCAGGGCAAGACGGTCTCCGATCGTCCGAAGGTGGACGCCCACCAGTTCGATCTGCTGGAAGAGCTCGCCAAGAAGGGACTCGCCCCCGAGCCGTACACCCAGGGCCAGACCTGGGGCACCAACTCCTCCAAGTTCGCCATCCACAACTTCGACAGCCGTGCGGAGTCGGATGTGATCAAGTCCAAGGCGCTGTTCCTGGCTCACTTCAAATATGAGCCGGTGCATGCTCGGGAAGAGGTGGACGTCAACGTCTCCAACGTCCTCGGTAGCATGATCGAGCGTATCAAGGGTCTGGAGGAAGAGACCGCCATCACCGAGGCGAAGCGCTGCATGAGCTGCGGCCTCTGCTTCGAGTGCGACAACTGCGTTATCTACTGCCCGCAGGATGCGGTGTTCCGGGTGAAGAAGAACGAGCGCGCCATGGGCCGCTATGTGGACACCGACTACTCCAAGTGCGTCGGTTGCCATATCTGCAAGGACGTTTGCCCCACCGGTTATATCGATATGGCCCTCGGCCAGTACTAATCGGCAGTAAACGGTAGTCTAAAAAGCCGACCCCGGAGACGGGGTCGGCTTTTTTTATCCTCTCGCCAAGACACCAAGAACGCCAAGAAAACAATCGTTCTTTAATCTTGAAGTTGATTCAGTCCAGGGAAGCCACAGACTTTGGCGGCGAGATTCGCATAGGTTCTACCGTTTTCTTTTGCTCTCGCCAAGAGCGCCGAGAAAACAACCGTTCTTTAAATCTTGAAGCTGATAGATAGTATGGGTTAGTTCCCGGAATTCCCGAATACCCCTCGGCCGCTCGGCAGGTTCACACTTATCTTTCGTGGTGTTTTGCTTTTCCTTGGCGTGCTTTGCGTCTTGGCGAGAGAAAGCTGTTTCTTTATCTACAAATTCTTCTGAGGTGTATCAGCCGCGGATACCGCTGTGGCGCAGCAGGGCGTCGATCTGCGGCTCCCGGCCGCGAAAGGCGACGAACAGCTCCATGGCGTCGCGCGAACCTCCCTGTTCCAGGATGTTGTGCAGAAAAGAGTTGCCGGTCTCCGGGTCGAAGATACCCTTCTCCTCGAACAGCGAAAAGGCGTCGGCGGACAGCACCTCCGCCCATTTGTAGCTGTAGTAACCGGCCGCGTAGCCTCCGGCGAAGATATGGGAGAAGCCGTGGGCGAAGCGGTTGAACTCCGGCGGCCGAATTACCGCCACCTGTTCCCGCACCTGCTCCAGGATCTCATAGATGCGTCCGCCTTTTTCGGGGTCGTACTCCCGGTGGATGCGGAAGTCGAACAGCGCGAACTCCAGTTGTCGCACCATCTGCATGGCGGACTGGAAGTTGCGGGCGGCGGTCATGCGTCGGAACAGTTCTTCGGGAATCGGTGCGCCGCTCTCCCAGTGGCCGGAGATCAGATCCAGCGCCTCCCGCTCCCAGCACCAGTTCTCCAGGAACTGGGAGGGCAGTTCCACCGCATCCCACGCCACGCCGTGGATGCCGGATACCGACGGGTAGTCGATGCGGGTCAGCAGGTGGTGCAGTCCGTGGCCGAACTCGTGGAACAGGGTCTGCACCTCGTCGTGGGTGAACAGCGCCGGGCGGTCGCCCACCGGCGGGGAGAAGTTGCAGGTGAGGAAGGCCACCGGGATCTGGTCCAGCTCCGGGGTGAACAGCCGCGAGATGCAGTCGTCCATCCAGGCGCCGCCGCGTTTTTTGCTGCGGGCGTAGAGGTCCAGGTAGAACTGGCCGCGCACCTCGCCTTCGTGATCGCGGATCTCGAAGAAGCGTACGTCCGGATGCCAGCGATCCACCCCTTCGATCTCCCGGATCGAAACCCCGAACAGTTTCGCAACTACCGTAAACAGCCCCGGGACCACGCGGCTTTCCGGGAAGTAGGGCTTCAGCTCCTCCTGGGTGATGTGATAGCGCTCCTGGCGCAGCTTCTCCGAGTAGTAGCCGATATCCCACGCCTGCAGATCGTGGTGCCCGTGCTGCTCGGCGGCGTATTGCTCTAACTCCGTTCGTTCCGCAACCGCCTGCGGATGGGAGCGCCCGGCGAGATCGTGCAGGAATGCCGTCACCGCCTCGGTGGAGGGGGCCATCTTGCGTGCCAGCGATCGCTCGGCGTAGTTCTCGAACCCGAGCAGCTGCGCCGCCTCGTGGCGCAGGCGCAGGATCTGCTCCATCAGCTCCCCGTTGTCCCATTGGCCGGCATGCGGTCCCCGGTCCGAGGCGCGGGTGGCGTAGGCCTGGTACATCTCCCGCCGCAGCTCGCGGTTGTCGCAGTAGGTCAGCACCGGCAGGTAGGAGGGGAACTCCAGATTGAGCAGCCATCCCTGTTCGCCTTTCTGAGC
This sequence comes from Sedimenticolaceae bacterium, assembly GCA_050287725.1. Lineage (GTDB taxonomy): Bacteria > Pseudomonadota > Gammaproteobacteria > Chromatiales > Chromatiaceae > CBFDBF01. The sequence continues at coordinate 68,416 of JBNKCL010000008.1, read as the reverse complement.
CGCCGCCTGGCGCGCGAGATCCAGCGCCGACTGCGGCAGACCTGCCAGTGCCTGTTCCTCGGTGACGAGTTTGCTCCAGGCGTTGGTGGCGTCCAGCAGGTTCTCCTCGTAGCGGCTGGTGAGCCGGGAGAGCTCGCTGCTGATCTCCTTGAACCGCTGCTTCTTTTCCGGCGGCAGGTCGACCCCCGAGAGATGAAAGTCCAGCAGCGCGTTCTCCAGTGACTTTTTCTGGGCCGCATCCAGAGACGCCTCTCTCTCGGCCACCTCTCGGTAGGCGCGATACAGCCGTTCGTTCTGTCCCATCTCGGTGCCGTAGTCGCTCAGCTTCGGCAGGCAGGCGTTGTAGGCCTGGCGCAACTCGTCGTTGTTCACGACGGCGTTCATGTGGCTGACCGGCGACCAGGTGCGGCTCAAACGATCGTCCGCGAGTTCCAGCGGTTGCACCAGGTTCTCCCAGGTGTAGGGACCGCCGCGATCCAACAGTCGCTCGGTCAGGGCGCGGTTTTCGGACAGCAACCGGTCGATGGCCGGCTCCACGTGCTCCGGCCGGATCCGGGAGAAGGGGGGCAATCCGTCGAGTTCTATCAGGGGGTTCTGCTTCATTGGTGAGGTAGCTGGCTGCGAATCGGAAAGGGGTTATTCTGACACGAACCGCCGATTCTTTGGCTTGACAATAGGGGTAATTTTCATAAGGATTTAGCACAAGTTCCCGTTTGGGCTTACGGCACCCGAATCTCATTCGGCATTTCCCGTCAGGCAACAAAAATGCACCGGTGCTCTACGGGGATAGAAAAAGTGTCTGATCTTGCTGGATCGTCAGACTGTCTTAAAGGACATAATAAAAATCAAAAAAGGAAGTTATATGCGCCTCTCAACTTCCCGTGATGTGATGCTCTGAAAAAGGATTATTTATTTGTCTGATCATGTAACAGGAGTTTCAGGATGAACGATTACACCACGCCGTATACAGGACCGGAAAGACGCAGAGGACAGCGTAGAATAAATTCGGATCGGCGGGCCCTTATCAGGTTCGAACCCGGTAAGGAACCTCGGCGGAAGAGTAATGGACGTCGCAAAGGGGAGGCGACAAATCTCTGGGGTCTCAAAAGTCATTGATTTCCACCAGACGGGTTAGAGTGTTTGAAACGGCCACGCGCTATCTTCGGTCGGTCCGACGTTAGTGCTTACGCGGTTGCGGGAAGAAAAAACGCAAGGCAAAGTGAGCGAAATCCGGGAGCCTCCGCGTCGAAGAAAACCACGTAAAGGCCCCGGCGACGCTACATACGTTCCACCGCCATGGCGACCCCCTGGCCGCCGCCGATGCACAGGGTGGCCAGGCCCTTGTGTGCCGACAGCCGTTGCATCCCGTGCAACAGGGTGACCAGTATCCTGGCGCCCGAGGCGCCGATGGGGTGTCCGAGTGCGATCGCACCGCCGCTGACATTGACCTTGGCGCCGTCCCATCCCAACGCCAGGTTCACCGATAGCGCCTGTGCTGCAAACGCCTCGTTCGCTTCCACCAAATCCAGGTCGGAGAGTTGCCAGCCCGCTTTTTCCAGGCATTTGCGGGTGGCGGGAATCGGCCCCGTGCCCATGATTGCCGGATCGACGCCCACGCCCGCAAAGGCGACGATGCGCGCAAAGGGGCGGAGGCCGAGTTCATGGGCCCTGGATTCCCGCATCACCAGTACCGCCGCTGCGCCGTCGTTGATTCCGGAGGCGTTGCCGGCGGTCACCGTGCCGTCTCGTTTGAAGGACGGGCGCAGTACCGCCAGTTTTTCCGGAGTGGTCCCGGGGCGGGGGAACTCATCGCGGGAGATTTCCAGCGGCTCTCCTTCGCGTTGCGGCACCATTACTGGGGTTATCTCCGTCGCGAAGACCCCGGCGTTCTGCGCCGCCGCGGTACGCTGTTGCGATTCAGCGGCGAAGGCGTCCTGCTGTTTCCGGGAGATGGCGTAGCGTTCGGCGACGTTCTCGGCAGTTTCGCCCATATGGACGTCACTTATGGCGCACCGAAGCCCGTCGACGATCATGCTGTCCTGCAATGGCCACTCTCCCATTTTCCGGCCTTGGCGCGACTGGGGCAGGATGTGGGGCGATTGGCTCATGCTCTCCTGGCCTCCGGCGATGACAATTTGCGCGTCGCCGCAGGCGATCGCCTGAAATGCCAGGTGGACCGCCTTCAGGCCGCTGCCGCATACCATATTAATGGTCATTGCGGGGGTCTCGACCGGTAATCCGGCCTTCAATGCCGCCTGGCGTGCCGGGTTCTGTCCGGCGCCGGCGGTCAACACCTGCCCGAATACGACCTCGTCCACCAACTCCGGCCCCAAACCGGATTGCTGTAACAGTGACCGTATGACCGTGGCGCCGAGATCCGCCGCCGGCAGGGAGGAGAGCGCCCCGCCGAACGACCCGATGGGGGTGCGGGTTGCGTGCGTGATGACGATCGCCTCTGACATGAATGGACCCCTCAGGTGGTGAAACTGACATCGTAATGATGGTTGACATTAACGTATACGTCAACTAGATTACCACTACGTCATAATAAATCGATCGTCCCCTGGCGAGACGGTGCCGCTACGGCCATCGGATGGGTAAACGGCGCGCTTGCCACCGGCCTGGCACCGAATCGGGACGACCCATCTTCTCGAGGAGCCGCTGCATGCCATTGTACCGAGCGCCGATTCGCGACATGTTGTTCGCCTATTATGAACTCCATCCGGGAGAGAGCCTGCGGCGGTTGCCGGGTTTCGAGGAACTGGATCGGGAGACCCTGGGGTCGATTCTGGAGGAGGCGGGCAGATTCGTCAGCGAGCGGCTGTTGCCCCTGAACCGCAGCGGTGACGAAGAGGGTTGTCATTGGCAGGAGGGGCGGGTATCCACTCCGGCGGGTTACAGGGAGGCCTATCGGGATTTCGTGGAGGCGGGTTGGAACAGCATCGCCTTCGATTCCGACTATGGCGGTCAGGGTCTGCCCAAGACTCTGCACATGCTGGTCGACGAGATGATCTGTGCCTGCAATCTCTCCTTCAGTCTCTATCCCGGTCTGACCAACGGCGCCTGGGGGGCGCTGGAAGGTTATGCCGACCCGGCGCTGAAAGAACTCTATTTTCCCCGCATGGCCTCGGGCGAATGGAGCGGCTCCATGTGCCTCACCGAACCGCACTGCGGTACCGATCTCGGCCTGTTGCGCACGCGCGCGGCGCCCCAGGCGGACGGCAGCTACCGCATCACCGGCACCAAGATATTCATCACCTCGGGAGAGCACGATCTTACCGAGAACATTGTGCATCTGGTGCTGGCGCGTATGCCGGATGCGCCCGCGGGGATCAAGGGCGTCAGCCTTTTCCTGGTGCCCAAGATTCTGCCCGACGGTGAAGGGGGTTTGGGCGAACCCAACCGCGTCGAGTGCGGCGCCATCGAACACAAGATGGGGATCAAGGCGTCCGCCACCTGCGTTATGAATTTCGATGACGCCCAAGGCTGGCTGGTGGGCGAGCCGAACAAAGGTATGCGCGCCATGTTCAAGATGATGAACACGGAACGTCTGGCGGTGGGTATGCAGGGGCTGGGCATCGCCGAAGCGGCGTATCAGAACGCCGTGGCCTACGCGCAGGAACGCCTGCAAGGCCGTTCCCCGCTGGGTGCGTTGCAACCGAACGCTCCGGCCGATCCGCTCATCGCGCAACCGGACGTGCGCCGGATGCTGCTCACCATGCGATCCCTGACGGAGGGTTGCCGGGCGCTCTCCGTCTGGGTGGCGCAACAGCTTGACCTCGCCAACCACTCCGCCGATCCGGAAGAGCGGCAACGGGCCGACGAGTTAGTGGCGCTGCTTACACCGGTGGTGAAGGCCTACTTCACCGATACGGGGTTCGAGGTGGCGAATCTGGGGGTGCAGGTGTTCGGCGGGCACGGTTATATCCGTGAGCACGGCATGGAACAACTGGTGCGGGACGCCCGCATCGGCCAGATCTACGAGGGCACCAACGGCGTGCAGGCGATGGACCTGGCGGGACGCAAACTGCCGATGGCGGACAAGCGGTTGATCAAGCGTTTCCTGGATCCCGTGCGGGAGTATCTAAACCAGAGGCAGGGCGATGCCGTGCTGGCGGAATTCACCACACCGCTGGCGGTGGCGGCAAACCGGTTGGATAGTGCGGCGCAAACCCTCCTCCGGGGCGCAGCCGCCAGTCCGGCGGAGATCGGTGCGGGCGCGGTGGATTTTCTGCAACTCTTCGGGCTTACCGCACTCGCTTATATGTGGGCGCGCATGGCGGAAATCGGGCTGGCCCGGTGGGATGGGGACGAATCTCTGTTCTACGACGCCAAAGTAAGAACGGCCCGATTTTTCATGCAGCGCATCCTGCCCCGCAGTGAGGCTCACTACCGGGCGATCGCCGCCGGCGGCGATAGCATGATGTTTTTTGATGATAAGGCTTGGTGAGAATCGATCTTGGTGATGAGGAGCGATAAATGAAGATTCTTGTTTGCGCAAAGCGGGTGGTCGACGCCAATGTGAAAATCAGCGTCAAGGCCGACAACAGCGATGTCGAGCTGGCCAATCTGAAAATGGCCATGAATCCCTTTGACGAGATTGCCGTGGAAGAGGCGGTGCGTTTGCGCGAGTCGGGCAAGGCCGACGAGGGGGTGGTGGTCTCCCTGGGTAAGAGTGCTTGTCAGGAAACTTTGCGCACAGCGCTGGCGATGGGTATGGACCGGGCGATCCTGGTGGAAAGCGACCAGGAGTTGCAGCCGCTGGCGGTGGCGAAGCTGCTGGCCGCGGTGGTCAAGCGGGAACAACCCGATCTGATTCTTATGGGCAAACAGGCGATCGACGACGACAACAATCAGACCGGCCAGATGCTGGCGGCGCTGCTGGGGTGGGGGCAGGGGACCTTCGCCTCCCAAGTGGTGTTGTCGGAAGGCGAAGTGACGGTGACCCGGGAGATCGACGGCGGGCTTGAGACCCTGGCGTTGACGCTGCCCGCGGTGGTGACCGCCGATCTGCGTCTTAACGAGCCGCGCTACGTCAAACTTCCCAACATCATGAAGGCGAAGAAGAAGCCTTTGGAGATCGTCACCCCCGATGAGCTGGGGGTCGATATCCGACCGCGGCTGGAACTGTTGCGGGTGGAAGAACCGCCCAAACGCAGCGGCGGCGTCAAGGTAGCCGACGTGGCGGAGCTGCTGGACAAACTGCGTAACGAAGCGAGGGTACTCTGATGGGCGTACTGGTCATTGCGGAACACGATAACGGGGCGTTGCGCCCGGCGACGCGCAATGCCGTTACTGCGGGAACCCACCTGGGCGAAGTAACGGTACTGGTAGCCGGTGAAGGTTGCGGCGAAGTGGCGGGTGAGGCCGCGGGCCTGACGGGTGTCGCACGCGTGCTGCTATGCGACGATGCAAGTTATGGGCAGGGCCTGGCCGAGCCGTTGGCGGCACTGATTGCCACGGTCGGTAAGGAGTACAGTCATCTGCTGGCGCCGGCCACCACCTTTGGCAAGAATCTGACGCCGCGGGTGGCTGCGTTGCTCGATGTGGCGCAGTTATCCGAAGTCATCGAGGTGGTCGATGGCGACACCTTCAAGCGCCCCATCTACGCGGGCAACGCCGTCGCCACCCTGCGCAGCACGGATTCGATCAAGGTGATGACGGTACGCGGAACCGCTTTCGCGCCTGCCGAATCGGGTGGCGGAGCGGCGCCGATTGAATCTCTATCGCCGGTGTCCGGCGCACCCCTCTCCCGATTCGTGTCGCGGGATCTGACCCAGTCCGACCGGCCCGATCTTACGACCGCGCGGGTGGTGGTATCCGGCGGCCGGGGCGTAGGCAGCAAGGAGAATTTCGCCCTGATCGAACAGCTGGCGGACAAGCTGGGCGGAGCGGTGGGCGCTTCGCGCGCGGCGGTGGACGCCAAGTTCATCTCCAACGACTACCAGGTGGGCCAGACCGGCAAGATCGTGGCGCCGGAGATCTACATCGCCGTCGGTATCTCCGGTGCGATCCAGCACCTGGCGGGTATGAAGGAGAGCAAGGTGATCGTCGCCATCAACAAGGATGCGGAGGCCCCTATCTTCGAGGTGGCCGACTATGGGTTGGTGGCCGACCTGTTCGAGGCGGTGCCGGAGTTGATCGCGAGCCTGGATTGAGCGGCAGCCGATCGGCACCGCCGTCAATCAAACCGCGAGTGGACGCAAATCATGCGCAAATAAACGCAAATGTATGATTCAGGTTATTGGCAGCTATTGGCGGTGATTCGCGTTAATTTGCGGCTTGAATGATTCGGTGCTGTCCCACTGCACCATAGACGCTGAATAGGCGATACGGGGTATGAGTATGGAACGCGAGACCATGGAATTCGATGTGGTGATCGTCGGCGCCGGCCCCGCCGGCCTGTCCGCTGCGATTCGTTTGCGCCAACTGGCCCAACAGCGATCCCGGGAGCTTTCCGTCTGCGTACTGGAGAAGGGCTCGGAGATCGGCGCCCACATTCTCTCCGGTGCGGTGCTGGAGAGCCGGGCCCTGGATGAGTTGCTGCCCGACTGGCAGGCCCAGGGCGCGCCCCTGGATACGCCGGTGACGGAAGACCGGGTGATGCTCTTCACCGGTCCCAAGCGCGCGCTGCGTATGCCCGCTCCGTTTGTTCCGCGCACCATGCACAACCGGGGTAACTACATCGCGAGCCTGGGGAACCTCTGTCGTTGGCTGGGCGAAAAGGCGGAGGAGGCAGGGGTCGATCTGTTTGCCGGTTATCCCGCGGCGGATTTGCTGATCGGCGAGTCGGGGCGGGTGGAAGGGGTGGTCACCGGCGACATGGGCCGGGGCCGGCAGGGCGAACAGAAGCCGGGGTTCGAGCCCGGCATCGAACTGCGCGGGCGCTACACCCTGTTCGCCGAAGGCTGCCGCGGCCACCTGGGCAGGCAGCTCATCGAGCGCTACCGGTTGGACGCGGATTGCGACCCTCAGCACTACGGGTTGGGCATCAAGGAGCTTTGGCAGGTGGAGCCGGGCAAACACAAACCCGGCCTGGTGCTGCACGGTGCCGGTTGGCCGCTTTCCGAGAGCGGCGCGAGCGGCGGCTCCTTCCTTTACCATGCCGCCGACGGCCAGGTGGCGCTCGGATTGATCGTGGATCTCAACTACGCCAATCCTTATCTTTCCCCGTTCGAGGAGTTTCAGCGCTTCAAACAACATCCGGAGATCCGGGGCGTGCTGGAAGGGGGCAAGCGCCTGAGTTACGGTGCCCGCGCCATCACCAAGGGTGGTTTGAACGCCCTGCCCCGGCAGCATTTCCCCGGCGGTCTGCTGTTGGGCTGTGATGCGGGCACCCTCAATTTCGCCAAGATCAAGGGCAGTCACACCGCCATGAAGTCGGGCATGCTGGCTGCCGAGACGGTGTTCGAGGCACTGGCGGGAGAGGAGCCGGCGGATGGCGATCTCAAGGTCTATGCCGAAGCGGTACGCAACTCCTGGCTCTACGACGAGCTCTACCGCAGTCGCAACTTCGGTCCGGCGCTGCACCGTTTCGGGATCATGGGCGGCGGCACTATCAATTTCGTCGATCAGAACCTGTTCCGCGGCAAACTGCCGTTGACCCTGCACGACCGGACGGCGGATCACATTACTCTGAAGCGCGCCGACGCGTGCAAACCCATCAGTTACCCGAAACCCGACGGCGTCGTCAGCTTCGATCGTCTCTCCTCCGTGTTCGTCTCCAACACCGGTCATGAAGAGGATCAGCCCTGTCATCTGACCCTGAAGGATCCGGAAGTGGCGATCCGGGTCAATTTGGCTCGCTACGACGCCCCGGAACAGCGCTACTGCCCGGCGGGGGTGTATGAGATCTTGCGGGACGGCGGAAACGGTGAACCACGCCTGCAGATCAATGCGGCGAACTGTCTGCACTGCAAGACCTGCGATATCAAAGACCCGACCCAGAACATCGTCTGGCGCGCCCCGGAAGGGGGCGGCGGACCCAACTATCCCAACATGTAGGCGAAGAGTGACGTATGAACGAGACCCCGTCACGGAAGGCTATGCATCACCGTTCCATCGAGCACCGAAGCTGGTTGCACGAGGACGGCGCGCTGGAGATCGAAAGCCGCCTGATCGACACCAAGGCCTATGACACCCGGGTGGGGTTCGATCGCGAGTTGCCGGCGGGGCAGGCGCTGCATGACATGAGCATCCGACTCCTGCTTGGGACCGACGGGTTGATCCGGGAGATCGAGCTGCATATGGACAGCACGCCCTTCGACATCTGTGCCGAGATCGTCCGGCGCTTCGAGTCGTTGCGGGGCGCCAGTATGAGCGCCGGCTGGAATGCGCTGCTGAGCCGACAGTTCAGCGGCATCAACGGCTGCCGCCACCTGATCGATCTGTTACGCGGTATGGGGACGGTGGCCTTTCAGAGCCTGCCCGACGAGGATTGGAACCGGGAGGCGGCCGCCAGGTTTCGTGACAGCTGTTACGCCTTTCGCCAGGACGGGCCGGTAATGGCGCGGTTGACGGCGGGGACGGCCGGAGATGACGAATAGGGATTAATATTGACGTTAACGTCAACCAAAACTATAGTGAGTCCATATGACACCTACATCCAGCGATCTTTATAGCGTGACCGAACTTGCCCATGAATTGGGAATCACCCCGCGTGCCATTCGTTTTTACGAAACCAAGGGGCTGATCAAGCCCCAACGGGCCGGCACCACCCGGGTCTACACCCATCGCGACCGGGCTCGCATGCAGCTGATTCTGCGGGGCAAGCGCCTGGGGTTCACCCTGGCGGACATCAAGGAATATCTCGACATGTATGACGTCGATCCTTCCAAGGCGAAACAGGTACGGCTGTTGCTGGGGAAGGTCGAGCGCCGCATCGGCGAGTTGGAGCAGCAACGCGAGGACCTGGAGACCACTCTGGCCGAGTTGGAAGAGATGCGCCAGGAGTGTGTCACCAATATCGAGTCGCTCGCCAAATGAAGCGTGGTAGGGTCGGAATTTTTTCTTTTAACCAGTAACGAAATCATCCGGAGAGAGGCAATGAAGCGTGTCGTGATTGCTGACTATGTGCGTTCCCCCTTTACCTTTGCCAGCAAGGGCGAAATGGTGAAGGTGCGTCCAGACGATATGGCCGCCCAAGTGGTCAAGGCGCTGGTCGCAAACAGCGGGATCGCAGCGGAAGATATCGAGGACCTGATCCTCGGCTGCGCCTTCCCCGAGGCTGAGCAGGGTTTCAATCTGGCGCGCCTGGTCGGGTTTCTCGCCGGACTGCCCCAGTCGGTGGCGGGCACCACGGTGAACCGCTTCTGCGGCTCCTCCATGCAGTCCATACACATGGCGGCCGGCGCCATCCAGATGGGTGCCGGTGAGGTCTTCATCGCCGCCGGGGTCGAATCCATGACCCGGGTGCCCATGACCGGCTTCAATCCCATGCCGAATCCGGTGCTCTACCAGGTGATGCCCGCCGCCTACATGGGCATGGGCGAGACCGCCGAGAACGTGGCGAGGAAGTACCAGCTCTCCCGCGCCGAGCAGGAGGAGTTCGCGGTCCTCAGTCACCAAAAGGCGGCGGCGGCGCGCGCTGCGGGCAAGTTGAGCGACGAGATCGTCGCCATCGACACCGGCAAGGGCCTGGTGGAACAGGACGGCTGTATCCGCCCTGATACCTCGGTGGAGGGTCTGGCCGGACTCAAGCCCGCTTTCGCCCAGGACGGATCGGTGACCGCCGGTACTTCATCGCCTTTGACCGACGGCGCCAGCGCCACCCTGGTCTGCAGCGAGGAGTATGCCCAGGCGCACGGACTGAAACCGATTGCCGCGATCAAGAGTATCGCCGTAGCCGGTTGTGCTCCGGAGATCATGGGCATCGGTCCGGTGGCGGCCACCCGCAAGGCGTTGCAGCGGGCCGGACTCGAAGTGGCCGACCTGGACATCATCGAACTCAACGAGGCCTTCGCCAGCCAGTCCCTCGCCTGTATCCGCGACCTGGGTCTGGATTCGGACAAGATCAACCTGGACGGCGGCGCCATCGCCCTGGGCCACCCGCTGGGCGCCAGCGGTGCGCGCATCACCGGCAAGGCGGCCTCGCTGCTGCGGCGGGAGGGCAAGCAGTTCGCGCTCGCCACCCAGTGCATCGGCGGCGGTCAGGGCATCGCGACCATCCTGGAGGCGCTCTGATGGAGATCAACAAGGTTGCCGTCATCGGCGCCGGCGTCATGGGGGCGGGGATCGCCGCGCACCTGGCCAACGCCGGGGTGCCGGTGGTGTTGCTCGATATCGTGCCGGAAGGGGCGAAAGAACGTAACGTCATCGCCGACACCGCGCTGAAGAAACTGCTCAAGACCGAACCCGCGGCCTTTATGCACAAGCGCAATGCCAAGCTGGTCACTACCGGCAACATCGAAGATCATCTGGAACTGCTGGCGGAGTGCGACTGGATCGTCGAGGCGGTGATCGAGCGTCTCGACATCAAGCAAGCGCTCTATCGCAAGATCGACGCGGTGCGCAAACCCGGCTCGCTGGTCTCTTCCAATACCTCCAGCATTCCGCTGGATCATCTGGTGGCGGAGATGCCGGACGGCTTCGCCCGGGATTTCCTGATCACCCACTTCTTCAACCCGCCCCGCTACATGCGTCTGCTGGAGATCGTCAAGGGCGACCGGACCCGGGATGAGGCGGTCGCCGGTCTGAAACGATTCTGCGATCACCGGCTGGGCAAGGGGGTGGTCGACTGCAAGGACACCCCGGGATTTATCGCCAACCGTATCGGCATCTACTGGATTCAAGTCGCCGTGTTGGAGGCCTTCCGTATGGGGGTTTCCGTAGAAGTGGCGGACGCCGTGATCGGCAAACCGGTGGGGATTCCCAAGACCGGTGTGTTCGGTCTTTCCGACCTGGTGGGTCTCGACCTTATGCCGCACCTGATGCAGAGCATGAAGGCGACCCTGCCAGAGGGCGATCCCTTCTTCGAGGTGGCCGAGATCCCGCCGCTGTTGGAGCGCATGATCGCGGACGGCTATACCGGCCGTAAAGGAAAAGGCGGTTTCTATCGCATCAACCGCGAGGGCGGCGGCAAGGTCAAGGAGAGTGTCGACCTGCAGACCGGCGAATATTCGGTTTCGGTGAAGCCGAGCCTGGAAAGCGTCGACGCCGCCAAGCTGGGTCTGCGCGCCATGCTGGAACATCCCGACCAAGGTGGACGCTACGCCTGGAGCGTGCTCTCCAAGGTTTTGAGCTATGCCGCCGGTCTGGTGCCGCAGATCAACGATCATATCTATGCGGTGGACGAGGCGATGCGTCTCGGGTACGCATGGAAGTACGGTCCGTTTGAGCTGATCGATCGCATCGGCGGCGCCTGGTTCGCCGAGCGCCTGCGTGCCGAGGGCATGGCCGTGCCGCCGTTGCTGGAAGCGATCGGTGAACGCTCTTTCTATCGCACTGAAAACGGTGGCTTGCAGTATTTCACCGTCGCAGGGGAGTACCGCGACCTGCCGCGTCCGGAAGGCGTCCTGCTGCTGGCCGATATCAAGCGCCGCAGCAAACCGTTGGCGAAGAATCCCTCCGCCGCCCTGTGGGACATCGGCGACGGTGTGGTCTGCCTGGAGTTCACCTCCAAGATGAACACCATGGATCCGCTGATCATGGCCATGATCCGCACGGCCGTGGAACTGGTGCCGGCCAAGGGCTACCAAGCACTGGTGGTCTACAACGAGGGCGAGAATTTTTCCGCGGGCGCCAATCTGGGACTGCTGATGTATGCCGCCAATCTGGCCATGTGGGCCGAGGCCAAGGCGCTGGTGAAAGAGGGGCAGGAAACCTACCTGGCGCTCAAGTACGCCCCCTTCCCGGTGGTGGGCGCCCCCTCCGGCCTGGCCCTGGGCGGCGGCTGCGAGATCCTGCTCCACTGTGACGCACTGCAGGCCCACGCCGAGACCTATGTGGGTCTGGTAGAGGTAGGGGTCGGGATCGTCCCCGCCTGGGGCGGCTGTAAAGAGCTGTTGACCCGCTGGACGCTGAACCAGCGTCGACCCGGGGGTCCCATGCCGCCGGTGATCAAGGCGTTTGAAACCATCAGCGTGGCCACTGTGGCCAAGAGCGCCCCGGAGGCGTTCGACTATATGTTTCTGCGCGAGGGGGACGGCGTCACCATGAACCGGGACCGCCTGCTGGCCGACGCCAAGGCGAAGGCCCTGTCGCTGGTGGAGGGCTATGCCCCGCCCGAGCCGGTGGAACTTAACCTGCCCGGTCCCACCGCGCGCGTCACCATGGAGATGGGTGTGGAAGGGTTCGCCAAGCTGGGCAAGGTGACCCCGCACGACAAGGTGGTGGCCGATGGCCTGATCGAGGTTCTCAGCGGCGGCGATACCGATATCACCGAATCCCTGTCCGAACGGGACGTTCTGGATCTGGAGCTGGAGCAGTTCGTGCGCCTGTCCCGGCACCCGGACACCCTGGCGCGCATGGAACACATATTGGAAACCGGCAAACCCCTGAGGAACTGAAGCATGGCCGAGTATCAACCCCCGTTGCGGGATTATCAGTTTATCTATCACGAGTTGTTTGATCCGGGGCGGATTCAGGCCCTGCCGGGGTGTGAGGAGTTCGATGGCGACCTGGTGAACGCCGTGGTGGAAGAGGCGGGCAAGTTCTTCTCCGAGGTGCTTCGGCCGTTGAACCGCAGCGGTGACGAAGAGGGGTGTCATTTCGAAGACGGTGAGGTGCGCACCCCGGCCGGCTTCAAGGAGGCCTATCAACAGTATGTGGAGGCGGGCTGGACCGGATTCGCCTGCGATCCCGAATATGGCGGCCAGGGTCTTCCCAATGCCGTTACCCTGTTGGTGCAGGAGATGCTCTGTGCCTGCAATCTCTCGTTCGGCATGTACCCCGGCCTTTCTCATGGTGCTTACCACGCCATCGAGATCCATGGCGACCAGGAGTTGAAGGCGCTCTATCTGCCCAAGCTGGCGGACGGGAGTTGGTCCGGCACCATGTGCCTCACCGAACCCCAGTGCGGTACCGACCTGGGTCTGGTGCGGACCAAGGCCCTGCCGCAGGAAGACGGCAGCTATAAGGTGACCGGCACCAAGATCTTCATCAGCGCCGGTGAGCACGATCTGACCGAAAACATCGTTCACCTGGTGCTGGCGCGTCTGCCCGACGCGCCGGCAGGGATCAAGGGCATCAGCCTGTTCGTAGTGCCCAAGTTCCTGCCGGACGCAAACGGCGCGGCAGGCGACAGCAACGGCGTCACCTGCGGCGCCATCGAACACAAGATGGGCATCAAGGCCTCCTCTACCTGTGTGATGAACTTCGATGATGCCACCGGCTGGTTGATCGGGGAGCCGAACAAGGGCATGCGGGCCATGTTCACCATGATGAACACGGCGCGTCTCGGTGTGGGTGTGCAGGGTGTCGGTATCGCCGACGCCGCCTACCAGGGTGCCGCGGCCTATGCCCGCGAGCGGTTGCAGGGGCGTGCGCTGAAGGGGCCTAAGTCGCCCGGCAAGCCGGCCGATTCACTGCTGGTCCATCCGGACGTGCGGCGCATGTTGTTGACCCAACGCGCCTACGTGGAAGGGACACGGGCGCTGGGCAGCTGGATCGCCCGCGAGATCGATGTCTATCAGCGTTCCACCGACCCGGCCGAGGCCCAGGCGTCGGAGGATCTGGTGGCGCTGTTGATCCCGGTGTTCAAGGCCTTCGGTACCGACATCGGTTTCGAGGTGGCGAATCTGGGCGTACAGGTGTTCGGCGGTCACGGCTACATCCGTGAACACGGCATGGAGCAGTATGTGCGCGATGCGCGCATCACCCAGATCTACGAAGGGACCAACGGCATCCAGGCCCTCGATCTGGTGGGCCGTAAGCTGCCGGCGCACTTCGGGCGTTACATGCGCCGCTTCTTTCAGCCGGTGGCGGCCTATATCGAGGCCCGGCAAGCGAATGAAGAACTTGCCGAGTTCATCCAGCCGCTGGCCAAGGCATTCGGACGCCTGCAACGCGCCAGCGCCTGGATCGCCCAGAACGGAATGAGCAATCCCGACGAGGCGGCCGCCGCATCGAGTGACTATCTGCGGCTGTTCGGTCTGACCGCGTTGGCATACCTGTGGACGCGCATGGCCGAGATATCCCTGACCAAACTGGATGGCGAAGAGCGCCGGTTCTACCAGGCCAAGGTCGATACGGCGCGTTTTTTCATGCAGCGCCTGTTGCCCCAGAACGGCGGGTTGTTCGGCGCGATTCTGGCCGGCTGCAACTCCATGATGGCCTTCGACGACGAGGCCTTTTGATGTTGCTGAACAGCGGAGAGTGATGCATTGAACCTGCTCTTTCGCATGCTGCGGATTTTTGTGGCGGCTCTGTTCCGGCCGCGTATCGGTCCGCTCGACAGTTCCGAGTTGAGGTTCCGGGTGTTGCCGACGGACCTGGACATCAACCTGCATATGACCAATGCGCGTTATCTCAGTTTCATGGATCTGGGACGCACGGACCTGCTGATACGCGCCGATATGTTGACTATGGTGCGGCGGGAGCGATGGATGCCGGTGGTGGGGCAGATCGATATCAAATTCCGCCGTCCGCTACTGCCGTTCCGGAGTTTCAGCGTGAAAAGCAGGCTGCTGTGCTGGGATGCGAAATGGTTTTATATGGAGCAGTTGCTGGAAAGCCATCGGGGAGTGCATGCCGTCGCCATCGTTCGTGGTCTGTTCATCGATCGCAAGGGGGCGGCGGTGTCCTCGCAAAGGCTGCTCGAGTACCTGGGGTATCAGGGAGAGTCCCCACCCATGACGGAGGAAGTGCTCCGCATGAAATCAGAGGCTGTTGAATAAAGAGTATGGCGGGCGCCCGACAGATGGGATAACGCCACGTACATCAGCCGGCCGAACGTGCCGGGTCGGATGAAGAAATAGGGAGGATAGAGTTGATGACTGCCCTACGGGGGAAAACGCTGTTCATCACCGGGGGAACCCGCGGGATCGGTTTGGCGATTGCTTTGCGCGCCGCAAGAGACGGCGCCAATATTGCAATCGCCGCCAAGACCGACACGCCGCATCCCCGTTTGCCCGGGACCTTGGATTCGGCGGCCGCCGAGATCCAGCAGGCGGGCGGCAGGGCGTTTGCGGTCAAGACCGATATCCGCGACGAGCAGCAGATCGCCGAGGCGGTACAAAAGACGGTGGGCCGCTTCGGCGGTATCGATATCCTGGTGAACAATGCCAGCGCCATCAATCTTACCGGCACTTTGCAGACCCCGATGAAACGCTACGACCTGATGCACCAGGTCAATGCCCGCGGCACCTTTGCGACATCCCAGGCTTGTTTGCCGCATCTGCTTAAGGCGGACAACCCCCACATCCTGAATCTTTCGCCGCCTCTCTCACTGAATCCCAAGTGGTTCAAGCATCACTGCGCGTACACCATGGCCAAGTACGGGATGAGCCTTTGTGTGCTGGGCATGGCGGAAGAGTTTCGTGATCAAGGTGTCGCGGTCAATGCGCTGTGGCCGCGAACCGTTATCTACACCGCGGCCGTCGCCATGCTGGAAGGAATGGTGAAGCCGGAAAACTGTCGCACCGCCGAGATCGTCGCCGATGCGGCGCATGCGATTCTGACGCGTGACAGTCGTTCCTGCAGCGGCAATTTCTTTATTGACGAAGAGGTGTTGCTGGAAGAAGGCGTTAATGACTTCAAGCAATACGCTGTGGATCCCAACGGGCAATTGTTGCCGGATTTCTTTTTGGATTGACCGCGAGTTAAACAGATGCAGAGTCGTGAACCGATGCGGGCGCAGGAAGATCGTCCAGGAACTGTCGGCATGAAGCCACGACTTATTACTACCGAAGAGGCCGTCACCTTGGGGGGGCTGTTCCGACGCCGGGTGGAGCTTTCTCCCGATGCGGTGGGCTTTCGATACTTCGATTGCAGCAGCGAAGTTTGGCGTGATCTTACCTGGGCCCAAATGGCCCGCCAGGTGGCGCGTTGGCAGGACGCTCTGGTACAGGAAGGATTGTCGCCGGGCGACCGGATCGCGGTGATGATGCGAAACTGTTGCGAGTGGGTCATGTTCGATCAGGCCGCACTGGCATTGGGACTGATCACCGTGCCGGTCTACGCGGATGACCGCGGCGGCAATGTGTCCTACATCCTGCGTGATTCTGGAAGCCGGGTGTTGGTGGTCGGCGGTCAGGAGGAGTGGGATCGCATCGAGCCCGAGCTGCAGGCGATGCCGGCGGTTCAGCGCATCGTTCATGTCAAACCGGTGGCGACGCAAGTCTGTGATACGCGGGTAACGGCGTTGGCGGATTGGTTGCCGGATGAGGGCGGGGTCTTGCGCGGTTCGAATGCCCAAAGCGACGATCCTGCATCCATCGTCTACACCTCTGGGACTACCGGTTTTCCGAAAGGCGTGATCCTGAGCCACCGGAATATGTTGAGCAACGCGGAAGCGGCTGCCCGGGTGGTCGATCTCGGCGAATCGGACATCAATCTCTCCTTTCTGCCCCTTTCCCATACCTTGGAGCGCACTCTCGGCTACTACTTCGCCGTGATGGTGGGGATGACCATCGCCTATTCCCGGTCGATAACCCAGCTGGCGGAGGACCTGCAGATAATCCGCCCAACCGCGCTGGTCAGCGTGCCACGTATCTACGAGCGCGTCTATGCCAAGGTGATGACCGGTCTGGAAAAGAAAGGACCTGTCGCAAAACGACTGTTCGATTTTGCCGTAAAGGTGGGTTGGAGGCGTTTTCTTATTCAGCAGGGGCGCGCGAAGTGGGGAGTGTCCCTGTTGTTGTGGCCGTTGCTGGAGCGCCTGGTGGCCCGCAAGCTTACGGACAAACTGGGTGGGCGTGTGAGAGTTGCCGTGAGTGGCGGTGCGGCTCTGATGCCTGGGATATCGCGGACCTTCATCGGCTTAGGCGTCCCGATATTGCAGGGGTATGGATTGACGGAGAGCTCCCCGGTGATCAGTTGCAACCGGCCGGGCGACAACGTGCCCGAAAGCGTGGGGCGGGTGGTGGACGGGGTGGAGGTCCGAATCGGGGATCAGGATGAGTTGTTGGCCCGAGGGCCGAACATCATGCTCGGATACTGGAACGATCAGAATAACAACGGCCGGGTGCTGGATGCCGACGGCTGGCTGCATACCGGAGACAAGGCGCGCATGGACGAGGAGGGCCATGTCTATATCACCGGACGTATCAAAGAGATCATCGTTCTCAGTAACGGGGAAAAGGTTTCGCCGGCCGACATGGAGATGGCCATCGCCATGGATCCGCTGATCGAGCAGGTGATGGTGGTAGGCGAACAGAGGCCCTATCTCTCCGCGCTCTGCATCCTGGACCCCGAGTACTGGAAAGAGTTCGCACCTTCCATCGGCGTCGATCCGAATCAGCCCCGCATGTTGCAAACACCCGAGGTGGAGGATGCGGTGCTGGCTCGAATCGGTGAGCGAATCAAGATGTTTCCGGGGTACGCCCGGGTGTTGCGCGTCTATCTGAGCTTCGAGCCGTGGTCGGTGGAGAACGGCTTGATGACCCCGACGCATAAATTAAAGCGCGCCCAAGTGATGAAAAAGCTGGAAGTGCCGGTGGCGGAACTCTACTCGGGGCATTGATTGCGCGCCGGATCGGAATTCGTAGCGATCGTGTATCAACGGACTTTCCGGCCGGGTCCTTTCAGGGCCGGTGTGGGCAATGGCTTGCCGTATCAAAAGGAGCAAGGAGGTGTTGCGTCCAATGCCGGCAAACGACCGCCTGAGGAGGGCGGTCGTTTGCCGGCCGATAATTAAATTACGGGAGTCAAAATGAGTCACCAAAGAACCATTCCTGCGGCAGTGCCGCTGGTCATGATGGGTGCGGCGCTGATTGCAGCGGGAGAGGCCGGCGCGTCGGGCTTCGCGCTGGTCGAGCAGAGCGTCAAGCAAGTCGGCAGCGCGGTTTCGGGGGGAGCTGCTTCCGCCGAAGATGCTTCCACCATCTTTTTCAATCCGGCCGGGATGACGAGGTTGCGCGGGAAACAAGTGGTGGTGGGGGCACACTACATTGTCCCGTCCGCAGAGTTTTCCGGCAACGCCACTACCAATCCGCTGCTGGGCGGCGCGACCATCAGTGGTGGAGACGGCGGCGACGCGGGCGGCGGTTCGTTTGTTCCCACCTTCTTTTATGCCAATGAAATAAATGACCGCATGGTGCTCGGCCTGGGCATCAGCGCGCCGTTCGGGATGAGAACCGAATACGACGACGATTGGGAAGGACGCTATCACGCCATCAAGTCGGATGTGAAGACCGTCAATATCAATCCATCCATCGCCTATAAAATGAATGACCAGCTCTCTCTGGGGGCGGGCCTTAACTTTATGCGCGCGAGTGCGGAGCTCTCCAACGCGGTGGATTACAGCGCCGCCTGTATCGGCGCCGCCGGGCCCGCAGCCTGTGCCGGTTTTGGTCTGGCCACGCCCGGGACCGCGGCAACGGACGGGACGGTTGTGGTTGAGGGGGATGATTGGAGCTACGGATTTAATCTTGGGCTTCTCTATGAATTGAATCAGGGAACCCGGATCGGGCTTGCATACCGCTCTGAGGTCAAACAGAAACTGACCGGGACCGCGGATTTCACTGCGCCGAACGCAACTGCGCAGGCGGTCATGGGCGCGGTTTTAGCCGATACCGGCGCCTCCGCGGAAGTGACCCTGCCGGCGAGTCTCTCTTTGAGTGTCACCACTCAGGTGTCGCCGAAATGGGAGCTTATGGCCGACGTGACCTGGACGGAATGGAGCAGCTTTGACGAACTGCGGATCAAATTCGACAATCCGCTGAAAAGCGATTCCGTACAGCCGGAAAATTGGAGAGACACCTATAAGGTCTCGCTGGGTTTCAACTACCGTCATAGCGCGCAGTGGACCTGGCGTGGCGGTGTGGCCTACGATCGGACGCCGATTCCCAGCGACGAAGATCGGACGCCGCGGATTCCCGGCAATAACAGAATCTGGCTTGCCGCCGGTGTCTCTTATCAGCCGTCTTCGGACGTGACGCTCGATTTCGCTCTGGCGCATCTGTTCGTGGACGACACGGAGATCGAGGCGACGGACAGCAATTTCGGACATGTACTGTCGGGCAGCTATGACTCGGATGTGAATATCGTTTCCGTCGGGCTGGTCTGGCAGTTTTGAGCGGTCGGGCGGGATGCGGAGGAGCCGCATCCTGCCCGACGAATTTCGGCCAAGGCCGGAGGTTATTTGTGTCGCAATCTTTGCAGCCGACAAAAGTCGTCATTAGCGGAACCGGATTGTTTACCCCTCCGGAGACCATCAGTAACGCGGAACTGGTTGCTTCCTTCAATCGGTACGTGGACCGGTTCAACCGGGAAAATGCGCAGGCGGTCGCCGCCGGCGAGTTGGAGCCCCTGGCCTATTCCAGCGAAGAATTCATTTACAAGGCGTCCGGTATCGAAAGCCGCCATGTAGTGAACAAATCCGGGGTGTTGGATTCTGCCCGTTTATGTCCATCCATTCCGGAAAGCAGTGACGAAGAGCAATCCCTTCAGTGCGAGATGGCGGTGCGCGCCGCGACCGAAGCGATGGCGCAGGCCAACAAAAGCGCCGCGGATATCGATGCCGTCATCGTCGCCTGTTCCAATCTTCAGCGGGCCTACCCGGCTGTCTCCATCGAAATCCAGAATGCCCTGGGTATTCAGGGTTTCGGTTTTGATATGAACGTGGCGTGCTCTTCCGCCACATTCGCGCTGCAAACCGCCAGGGACGCTATCTTGTCCGGCTCGGCCAAAGCGGTGTTGCTGGTCAATCCGGAGATCTGTTCCGGTCATGTTGCGTGGCAGGATCGGGATTGCCATTTCATTTTCGGCGATGTCTGTACAGCCATGGTGGTGGAGTCGCTGGAGGGGAGCAACAGCGATGAAAACTGGGAAATCGTCAGTACCCGGCTGAAGACCCAGTTTTCCAACAATATCCGCAACAATTTCGGTTTTCTCAATCGTTGCGACGAGAGTGGTGTCGGCGCCAGAGACAAACTGTTTCGCCAGAACGGCCGCAAGGTTTTCAAAGAGGTCGTGCCGCTGGTGGCGGAGATAATCACCGCGCATCTTGCCGATGAGGCGATCGAGTTGGCCGACCTGAAGCGCATGTGGCTGCACCAGGCCAATCTGAGTATGAATCTCTTGATTTCGAAAAAGGTGCTGGGCCGCGATGCCGATGCGGAAGAGGCGCCGGTGATATTGAACGAGTATGCCAACACCAGTTCCGCCGGGTCTGTCATCGCATTCCACAACCACCGGAAAGATATGGCAGTCGACGATATCGGTGTGATTTGTTCGTTCGGCGCCGGATACTCGGTCGGGAGCGTTATTGTAAGGCGTCTTTAGATTTAAGATCGGCAATCGGAAACAACCCAAGAACAAGACAGCGAGGTGGCTATGAACAGAATCATGTTTTTGTTTGTGATGTTGACGGCCGTTTGTTCGGTCTCCCAGGCCGGGCAACTGGCCGGGGTCGAAGTGCAGGATCAGATGGTCGCCGCCGACGGGACGACCCTGCAGTTGAACGGTATGGGTCTGCGCGAAAAACTATGGATTGACGTCTATGTAGGCTCCCTGTATCTGAAAACTCTCAGCCACGATTCTGCTGAGGTGATCGCGCAGCCCGGACCGTTTTGCGTCCAGATGGATTTTCTCTACAAAGAGGTCACCAAGGAAAAACTGATAGCCGCCTGGCAGGAGGGTTTTGAGAAAAACCAATCGCCGGAGTCGCTGGCGCAACTCGATGCGCGCATCAAGCAGTTCAACGCCCTGTTCAGCGAGAGTGCGGTCACAGGCGATCGCATCCGGATTGAGTATCTCCCCTCGCAAGGGACCCGCGTCAGCAAAAACGGCACGCTGCTCGGGACCGTGGAGGGAGAGGATTTCAAACGGGCGCTGTTGGCGATCTGGCTGGGCGCGGCGCCGGCGGACAAAGGACTGAAAGAGGGTATGCTGGGGGAAAAGCGGGACTAGGCGTACCGCTGCGCCGTGCGCATCAGGCGAAAAAACGGGCCGTCAGGATTGCGGTGGCGAAGGCTCCCGCTGCGAAAAAGACCGCGATGGCGATCACCGCAGTCAGCCGGTAACGGCGAACCAGGCGGTGTTGCGGATAGGTGGAGAGCAGGAACGGTTGCTGGCTGTCCGGGGGGCGGCTGAGCATATGCGGGATCTGGCGTGCCTGTATCGTCCGGTATTCGTTGGCCGCCTGGATTGATGCGCTTTTTCGCACCTGCTCCCACTCTTGGGGATCAACCGTACCGTCACCGTTCTTGTCGAAGCTGCGCATCACCTCCGGCCGGCCCTTCCATTCCCGCAGCAGCGCCCGGGCGATCTCGCCGCGCGCCTGGGTGTGGTAACTGTCGCCCAGCGAGTGGAACAGGCCGATGGCGTACAGCGGTCGGAAGGCGTAAAGATGCTTTTCGGTGTAGCGGTACTCGGAGAGTATCCCGATGGTCCCGTCAGTGCCGTAGCGGCCGGGAAAATGGTTGGAACCATACCAAACGTTGCGGTCCGCCGGTGTGACCTCCGCTCCCTCGGGATCGATGATGCAGCTTCCGGTCGCGTCCTTCAGCAGGAACAGATCGTCACTGGCCTTTTGTTCCACCAGATTCCAGCCCCCTTTGGGCCCCTTACGGTGGATCTCATACTGCCACCAGCAGCATTCGAGTCCGCTCAGAGGGGCGATGATCGGCTCGCCGTCCATCAGTTCGGCGGTTCCCTCCAGTTCCACATAGCCCTGCGGCGCGGAGCGGACCCGGGCGGTGGGGGTGTCTTCGATGATGCGGGCGCGATGCAGGGAACGAAAGGCGAAATAAAAACCGGCCGCGGTGGCCGCACAGGAACCGGCCGCCCAGAACCAGAAATCATCCGCCGGCAGGGCGGCGAAGTAGTCCCACATGAAAGCACTCAGCCGAACAAAGCTTTAACGTCCACGTCCCGCTTCTCTTCCTCTTCGAACTCCAGCAGATCCGCCGCTTTGAAGTTGAACATGCGGGCCAGGATGACATCCGGGAACTGTTCGATGCGGACGTTGTTGTTATTGACGCTTTCGTTATAGAACTCGCGCCGGTCGGCGATACTGTTTTCCAGGCCGGTGATGCGCAGTTGCAGATGCTGGAAGGTCTCGTTGGCCTTGAGATCGGGGTAGGCCTCGGCCACCGCAAACAGATTGCCCAATCCCAGTCGGAGTTGCCCTTCGGCGGCCCCCAGTGCCCCCACGTCGCCTTTTTCGCGGGCGGCCGATACGGCGGCCCGTGCGTGCATCACTTTCTCCAGGGTTGCCTGCTCGTACTGCATGTACTGCTTGCAGGTCTCCACCAGTTTCGGCAGCTCGTCATGGCGCTGTTTCAACAGCACATCGATGTTGGCCCACGCTTTGCTGACGGCGTGCTTCAGCCGGACCAGATTGTTGTAAAGGACGATGGCGTACAAAAAAACCGCGACCAGCGCCCCGAGGAAAATGAAGGTAGTGATCTCCATGGTCAAACTCCATTACACTGGGTTCAGGCCAGTATAGCACCAGAGCGGGGGATTCTCGGGATACCGCCGCGTTTATCAGGAGTCGTTTTATGCCGAATATCCGCTCGTTTCAGGATCTTCACCCACACATCGCCGCCGACGCCTGGGTCGACCAATCCGCGGTCATCATCGGCGAGGTGGAGATCGGCGCCAAAACCTCGATTTGGCCGCTGTGCGTGATCCGCGGGGATATCCACTCCATCAAAATAGGAGCCCGCAGCAACATCCAGGACGCCAGCGTGATCCATGTGACCCACGACAGCGAATTCAACCCCGGCGGATTCCCGGTGGTGATCGGCGACGATGTCACCGTTGGTCATAAGGTGATGTTGCACGGTTGTACCATCGGCGATCGTTGCCTGATCGGAATGGGATCGGTGGTGCTGGATGGCGCGGTGCTGGAGTCCGAGGTGATTCTGGGCGCCGGCAGCCTGGTGCCGGGCGGCAAGGTCCTGGAGAGCGGTCACCTGTATCACGGATCGCCGGTCAAGAAGGTGCGGCCGATCAGCGACCAGGAGCGGGCGTTTCTGACCTATGTGGCCGGTAACTATGTCAAGCTGGCGGAGCAGTATCGGGATATGGAATAAGCGGCGTCAGCCTTCTCGCAGCATCCGAATTACCGGCGCGGTGTCGGGACGTACGCCGCGCCAGAGCAGGAACGCCTCGGCCGCCTGCTCCACCAGCATACCCAGTCCGTCCAGCGCCTCGGCCGCCCCCTGCTCCCGGCCCCAAAGCACGAACGGGGTCGGTTCTGTGCCGTACAGCATGTCGTATACCCAGCCGGCGGTTTTCAGGATACCGGCCGGTAGCATCGGGACGGCCCCCGCCAGACCCGCGGCGGTGCCGTTGATGATGAAATCGAACTGTTGCCCCTCCAGTTCGTCCAGACCGCACCCCGCCACCGGGCCAAGGGTGGCAGCTTTCTCCGCCAGCGCGACGGCCTTGGCGGCGGTGCGGTTAGCGATCAACAGACGCGCCGGCCGCTCTTCCAGCAGCGGACGCAGTACCCCGCGGACCGCCCCGCCGGCGCCCAGCAGCAGAATCTCGCTGTCGGCCAGTCGGCAGCCGTGGTTGGTGGTGAGGTCGCGGATCAACCCCGGTCCGTCGGTGTTGTCCCCCCGCAGGCGGCCGTCCGGCAGCCGGGTCAGGGTGTTCACCGCACCGGCGGCATCCGCTTCCGGACTGCGTGCGTCCGCCAGCGCCCATGCCTGCTCTTTAAACGGAACGGTGATGTTGAGTCCTTTGCCGCCGCCGGCGAAGAACGCCTGCGCATCCTGTTCGAAATCGGTACCCAGGATGCGGTCGTAGACCAGGTCCTGCCCGGTCTGGCGCGCGAACGCGGCGTGGATCTCGGGGGAGCGGCTGTGTTCGATGGGGTTGCCGATGACGGCGTATCTGTCGGTCATAATTTCGGCAGACGGTAGACGACCCTGTCTACGGTCTTCCTTATCCATTCATCCACTGGGCCGCCTTCTTGGCGAAGTAGGTGAGGATGCCGTCGGCGCCGGCCCGCTTGATGCAGAGCAACGACTCCATCGCCACCGCCCGTTCGTCCAGCCAGCCGTTGCCGGCGGCCGCCATCAGCATGGCGTACTCGCCGCTTACCTGGTAGACGAAGGTGGGTACACCGAACTCATCCTTCACCCGCCGCACGATGTCCAGGTAGGGCATGCCCGGTTTCACCATCACCATGTCCGCTCCCTCCCGCAGGTCCAGCGCCACCTCCCGCAACGCCTCGTCGGAGTTGGCGGGGTCCATCTGGTAGGTGTACTTGTTGCCGGCCCCGAGGTTGGCGGCGGAGCCCACCGCATCGCGAAACGGGCCGTAGAAACTGGAGGCGTATTTGGCGGAGTAGGCCAGGATTCGGGTATGGATGTGCCCTTCGGCCTCGAGCGCCTGGCGTACCGCTCCGATGCGGCCGTCCATCATATCGGAGGGGGCCACCATGTCGGCGCCGGCTGCGGCGTGGGAGAGGGCCTGTTTCACCAGCACCTCCACCGTCTCGTCGTTCATGACATAGCCGGAGGCGTCGATCAGGCCGTCCTGGCCGTGAGTGGTGAAGGGATCGAGCGCTACGTCGGTGATGATCCCCAGCTCCGGTACCGCCTGCTTGAGGGCGCGCACGGCGCGCTGGGCCAAGCCCTCCGGGTTATAGGCCTCGCGGGCATCCTCCGACTTGGCGGTCGGGGGGGTGACCGGAAACAGCGCCAGGGCCGGGATCCCCAGGGCATGGATCTCCCGGGCCTCCGCCACCAGCAGATCGATGCTGAGCCGTTCGATCCCCGGCATGGAGGCCACCGGCTCCCGCTGCCCCTCCCCCTCCAGAACGAACACCGGATAGATGAAATCGGCAGGGGTCAGCTCGGTCTCCCGCATCAGGCGACGCGAGAACTCATCCCGGCGCATGCGCCGCATCCGGGTGGCGGGGTAACGGGCCGACAGGGCGGTTTTCTCTTGCATCGGGAGGTCTCCGGGATTCTTTTCCGCTAAACACATAAGATACCCCAGGAATCGGCTGGGATAAAACCGCTCTTGCTGCTTGGCAGACGTCGCCGCTTAGGTTACAACGTCGGCCGGTTTTCAGCGGAACCCGTAATGAGACACGAACTCCCCTACATCTTCGACGTGGACGAGGCCGGTTTTCCCGAGCAGGTGCTGGCCGCCTCCGGGCGGCGGCCGGTGCTGGTGGATTTCTGGGCCGAGTGGTGTGCCCCTTGTATTTCCTTGGAACCTGCCTTGAAACAGGCGGTCCGAGAGTACGAGGGCGGAATATTGTTGGCCAAGGTGGAGGTGGACGACAATATGCGCCTGGCGGGGCGCTACCGGTTACGGGGATTTCCCACCGTGATGCTGTTTCATCAAGGTGAAGAGATAAGCCGGTTTTCAGGGACCCGTCCGGTGCACTGGATTCGTGACTGGCTGGAGCAGGAGGCGGGGCCGTATTTGGCCTGAGCGGATGGCCAATGTGTGAAGTGGGTCAAGAAATTTCGGTCCGGACCGCTACATTGGCAAACAAATACAAAGGAGCGCGAACGATGGTGCTGCCAATTTTCAGGAAAGGGGTTCTCCTCTCCGTGATCGTGGGATTACTCGGGTTGGTGCCGGTTCTCTCTGCCGGGGCGGGCGAGGGGCTGAGTGAGCCGCAGGCGGTGATTCAGGACATCTCCGATCAACTCAAGACCCTGCTGCGCCGGGATCGGGAACGGCTGCGGAGTGATCCGGAGTATGCCTATCGGCTGGCGAACGAGGTGCTGGCCCCCCACATCGATTTCGGACGGGTTTCGGCCCTGGTGCTGGGGAAACATTGGCAGCGGGCCAATCCCGACCAGCGCGCCGAGTTTACCGAACAGTTCAAGCGGCTCCTGGTTCGGACGTACGCTACCGCGTTCAGCGAGTTCAATGATTGGGAAATCCAGCACTTCCCGTTACAACAGCACGATAACGAGGAAATGGCTCAGGTGCGAATCAAGGTGCTGCGGTCCGGGGGGCAGCCGGTGGAAGTGCTCTATCGGATGCACCACGACGATCAGGGATGGAAGGTCTTTAATGTGAAGATCGAGGGGGTCAGCCTGGTGACCAACTATCGCACCAACTTCAATCAGGAGATCCGGCGCGGTGGTATCGACGGTCTGATCCAGGCCCTCAAGAGCAAGAACGAGATGCGGGTGAAGACCGTCGGACTGAGCAAGGAAACCAATTCCTTCGGCTGAGCGATTCGGCGGATTCCAGCGGCCCTTCGCCTGCTTAATAGTGCGGTGGCGGGGGTTCCTGTTCCGGGGAGGGGCCGGCCGCTGTGGAGAGGTTGCGCAGTTCTCTCCGCACCACCTCCAGTTCCAGCCGTAGCTCCCGGATCTCTTGCTGTTGCCGGGCCAGGGTGCCGTTGAGTTCCTGCAAGAGGTCCTCCTGAAACGCCAACCGGCTTTGCAGTTCTACGATTTCCTCATTCACTTTGCCGACCCCATACTGCGTATTTGTGACGAAAGCCCTACAGTTTTTGTCCTGATGGCCGATAAATTGAACCAGAAGCGCATGTTTGCTTCTTGTTTCGATGAGAGACTCCCCGTTAGGGAGGGATCCTTCCCTCCCGCGCCGAAGCAAGGCGCCAGGGCTCGTTCCGGTGGGAACGGGCCCTTTTTTATGCCCTGCAGAAGGCGCGTCCCGGGGTACCTCCGCTGCTTACCGGACCAGCTTGGAGATCGCCCGGAATTGCTCGTGCGTTGAGTCCCGCAGCCACTCGAACAGCACCGACTCGCTGTTGGCGATCTGGATACCGGTCTGGCGCATCCGCTCCAGGGCGTTGCGCTTGTGGTCGGCCGAGCGGGAGCAGACCGCGTCCTCCACCACGAATACCCGATAGCCGCGTCGCTGCAGATCGAAGGCGGTCTGCAACACGCAGACATGGGTCTCCATCCCGGCAATCACCACTTGATCGCGTTCGGCCACAAGCCCGGTTTCACAGAACCCGGCCGCATCGCAGCAGGAGAAACTGGTCTTTTCAAATCGTCGGGAGTCGCCGGGAAGCCGTTGCTTTACCGTGGCTTCCGTTGCCCCCAGACCCTGAGGGTACTGTTCGGTGAGAATCGTCGGGACCCCCAGGAGCGCCGCGCCCTGCAACAACCGTCCGGTTCGGGAAAGCGTCTCATCGCGTGCCGTTTCCGGCATGGCGGCGACCAGGCGTTCCTGGATATCAATGATCAGGAGTTGGGATTGCGAGGCGCTGCAGAGAAGCGGTTCGGACATGGCGTGGCCTGCGGTGAGTCAAAATCAGGGGCCACTATAAGGGCAGCGTCCCGGTTCACTCAAGTAATCCCCTGCGGGGCGGGCTATGGCCGGAGCGGAGGGCGGAGGAATGATTTTTATCAATTTGTAAAAATTGTTATTTAGAGTATAGTCTTCGAGATCCATTCCAGAAATCTCGTAATGCCAAAACTCACTACACTTTTGCGGGACGACGGCCTCAAGGCCACCCGGCAGCGCCGCGCGATCCTGGCTGCCACGGAGGAGTTGGGTCATGCCACCATTGAGGAGTTGGCGAAACGGGTGGAACAGACGCTACCCTCCATCTCGCTCACTACCATCTACAACAATGTTCAGATGATGGTGAAGAGCGGAGTGTTGGTGGAGGTGCCGGTGTCGGCGAAGCGCACCGCTTATGAAATCGCGAAACCGGAGCATCTGCATCTGATCTGCCGTCGCTGCGGCAGGATCGAAGATGAGGAAATGGATCTGGATGCGTTGCCGAGGCGATTTGGAAAACAGCCGGATTTTTTGGCCGAGCGGAAGCAGGTAATCATATACGGCGTATGTGCGTTGTGTCAGAACCGATCCGACAATTGATTTAAACGGCGGCTTTACGGTGTAACGCCTCCCCTTTTTCAGTAGATATGTAACAGGAGAATCAGCATGGCAAAAAAAGGCATTTCAATTCTACGTGGGATCGAGGCGGAGCAGGTGCTTTCGTTGCTCAATAAAGCCTACAGCGACGAATGGCTGGCTTATTACCAGTATTTTATTGAGGCCAAGGTGGTGAAGGGGGTGATGAAGGATGCCGCCATTACCGAGTTGGATCAGCATGCGGCCGACGAATTACGCCATGCCACCATGCTCACCACCCGCATCGTTCAGCTGGGGGGTACCCCGGTGCTGCACCCGAAGGATTGGATGAAATATGCGAATTGCGGCTATGAAGCGCCGGAGGATCCCGATGTGGTCAAGGTGCTGGAGCAGGCGATCAAGGGCGAACAGTGCGCCATCGAGGTCTACTCGCAACTGATCGAGACCACCCGTGACAAGGACATCGTCACCTACGATATGGCCTCACAGATCCTGGCCGACGAGGTGGAGCACGAAGAGGATCTCCAGGCGCTGTACGACGATATCCACGAATTCATCGAACAATTCAAAAGGTAAACGCATGAAACCGTATCAAAGTTATCGTTGCGAAAAGTGCGGCAACGTAGTCGAGGTGCAGTCCGTGGGTGGCGGCACGCTCAGCTGCTGCGGACAGGCCATGGCTCTGGTGAGCGAGGAGGTCACGGCGATCAATCTGATGAAGGCGTTTGCCGGGGAGTCGCAGGCACGCAATAAGTATGAGTTTTTCGCCGAAATGGCGGCGGAAGAGGGGTTACACAAGATCGCGGACTTTTTTCAGCAGGCGGCGGACAACGAGAAATACCACGCCTTTGAGGAGTTCAAGGCCTACAACCGGTTGGTGCACGGGTTCGAGCTGGATACGACGGCTTCCAATTTGCAGTACGCGGCGGCCGGCGAGAACTATGAACATACCACCATGTATCCCGACTTCGCGGCCATCGCCAAGGAGGAGGGGCATCCGGAGATCGCCAAGCTGCTCACTGCCATCGGCCGGGTTGAGGTGGAGCACGAGGCGGAGTACCTGGAACTGTTGCAGCTATTGGAACAGGACGGTTTCTTCGCCAGTGAGCAGGAAGAGGAGTGGGTGTGTGAGGTGTGCGGGCACGTGCATCGGGGCAAAAAACCACCCGGTGCCTGTCCTCTCTGCAAGGCGGATCGGATCTATTTCGCCAGGCGCTGTAAGGCGGCCTGACCGGGTCGTCGATGGACGGGTACACCCCCCAGCAGCTGCTACAGGCCTTCTCTCTTTCCCTGATCGCCGGACTCAGCACGGCGATCGGGGCGGTGATCGCCTTTTTTCTGCCGGGCCGGCGCACCACCGTTCTTTCGGTGGGGTTGGGGTTTTCGGGCGGGGTGATGGTCTACGTCTCCTTCATGGAGATGTTGCCGGACGCGGTCAGGCGAATGGAAGAATCGCTGGGTGCGGCTTCCGGCGAGGCGGCGGCGATCGGGGCCTTTTTCGGCGGACTGGCGCTGGCCGCCGTGATCGACCGGCTGGTGCCGGACGACGTAAATCCTCATGAGTTGAAAGGGCCGGGTGAGTTGGAAGAGATTCAGGGAGGGAGGCCGCAGGTGAATCTCCATCGCACCGGGCTGTTTACCGCGATCGCCATCGCCATCCACAACTTTCCGGAAGGATTTGCGACCTTTATTACTGCTCTGACCGATCCGGTGCTCGGAATTTCGATCGCGGTGGCGATCGCGATCCACAACATCCCGGAGGGGATGTCGGTCTCGCTTCCTATCTACCACGCTACCGGAGATCGCCGGCGGGCCTTCTGGTACAGCGTGCTCTCCGGGCTGACCGAACCGGTGGGGGCGGTGATCGGGTTTGTTCTGTTCGCCAGTCTGTTGAGCGAGTCGCTGGTGGGTTTGGTGCTGGCGCTGGTGGCCGGCATCATGGTCTACATCAGTTTTGACGAGTTGCTGCCGGCCGCCCGGGTCTACGGCAACGGGCATTCCACCATTTTCGGGGTGGCGGGTGGGATGTTTGTGATGGCGTTTAGTTTGTGGTTGTTGCGGGTGGTGTAGTTCCGGTTTTGCTTTTGTTTGTGTCGCGTTAGTCGGGTTTGTAGCCGATAGGTTTTTTCTGAGACTGGTAACTATTTTCTCAGCCCATCAGCCCCGGTTCTTTTCTTCACCCACATAGCATGGGCCACGAGCCCCTTTCTTTTGGACAAGCAAGAGAAAGTACCTCGTGGCCGATTCGCAAGAGAGAAAGAAAGGGCTCGGGGCCTACCGGTCACGAAACTAATTACCGAACTACAAGCAAATGAGGAGTCAGCGTAATCAGGCTCGAACAACACGCCCGGTGGCCAAATCACGAATCGGCGTCGGCTCCGAATCCGACCCCACCGAGCCGCTCAAGATACGGTCGATCCGGTCGCCGAACCGCAGACGTACCCCCAAGGCGCTTCGGGCCGAGGGCCGGCCGCTGAGATTGGCGCTGGTGGAGATCAGCGCGGAACCGCAGGCACGACAGAGGGCGGCTGCCACCGGGTGCGCGGTGACGCGTACGGCGACGGAGTCATGGTGGCCGCGAATCCAGGACGGTAGGGCGTCTGCCGCCGGCAACAACCAGGTATGCGGGCCGGGCCAGGTGTCGAAGGCGATCCGCATCTGCCGATCGGGGAGGGGCTGTACGAACGGCCGCAGCTGTTCGAAATCGGCGGCGATCAGGATCAATCCTTTTTCAACCGACCGTTGTTTGAGTTCCAGGATTCGTTCCACCGCGAACCAGTCGAATGGGTCGCACCCGAGGCCGAACACCGCTTCGGTGGGATAGGCGACGACCCCGCCGGCATGAACGCAGCGGGCCGTCTCGCGGAATCGCCAGGCGGGGAGGGGGCGTCCTGTCAGGTGCCCGTGCACCACCGGTCAGTGAAGCAGGTCGGACTGGAGCTCGGCGTCCTTCGCAAGGACCTCGGCGGCGGTGGCGCTCCGTTCCGCCTGGAGCCGGGCCGCCAGCTCAGGATCGGAGAGCGCCAGGATCTGAGCGGCGAGGTAGGCGGCGTTGCGGGCGCCCGGTTTCCCCACCGCAACGGTGGCCACCGGGATGCCGCCGGGCATCATGACGGTGGAGAGCAGGGCGTCCATCCCCTGCAGGGGGCCGGAATCCAGAGGGATGCCGATCACCGGTTTGAGGGTGGCGGCGGAGACGGCGCCGGCCAAGTGGGCGGCGAGACCGGCGGCAGCGATGAACACCGCGCAGCCGCGTTCATCCGCGTCCTTGACGTAGGCGCGGGTCGTATCGGGTGTGCGATGGGCGGAGGTGATCTTGGCCTCGAACGGGATCTCCAGGCGCTTCAACACCTCGAAGGTGGTCTGTAGCACCGGCAGATCGGAATCGGAACCCATCAGTACGGCAACAAAGGGCTTGTTCATCTCTCCGTGTCCCCTGTTTGGGTGGCAAGGGGGGGAAAGATACCGGATTTTGCCGGTTCAGGCTACCGCCTCAGCGGTTATTCCGAGGCTTCTTCCTCGACCGCCTCGACATAAGAGCACTCCTCCTGCGGGCAGACCTTTTCGGTCCCGCGGCGCTTGGTGGTCTTGAGGGTGAGGATGGGCCAGCCGCAACGGGGGCAGGGCTCCGCCAGCGGCTCGTTCCAGGTGGCATAGTCGCAGGTCGGGTAGGTGGAGCAGGAGTAGAAGATCTTGCCGCGCCGGGATTTGCGTTTTAACAGGGTGCCGTTACCGCATTTGGGGCAGGTGACCCCGGTATCCTGCGGTTTCTCCAGCGGTTCGATGAAACGGCAGTTCGGGTAGGAGGAGCAGCCGATGAATTTGCCGTATTTGCCTTTTTTGATTATCAGCGCCGAGCCGCACTCCGGACATTGCCGGCCCTCGATGATCTCCGGCTCTTCCGCTTCTCCCTGTCCTTCGCGCAGATCACGGGTGTAGTCGCACTCCGGGTAGTTGGTGCAGCCGATGAAACGGCCATGCCGCCCGAGCCGGATGGAGAGCGGGCCGCCGCATTTGGGACAGGTTTCATCCAGCGCCTCCTGGGTGACGTCGCTGCGCTTGACGTTCTCCTGGGTGTGGTCGATCTGCTCCTTGAGCGGTTGCCAGAAGCGGCGCAGCAACGGGACCCACTCCTCTTCGCCGCGCGAGATGGCATCCAGTTCGTCTTCCAGCTTGGCGGTGAAGTCGTAGTCGACATAGCGGCTGAAGTAACTGGTCAGAAAACGATTGACCACACGACCCACATCGGTAGGGTAAAAGCGTTTCTTCTCCAACTCCGCATATCCGCGATCCTGGAGCGTGGAGATGATGGCGGCGTAGGTGGAGGGGCGGCCGATGCCGTACTCTTCGAGCGCTTTCACCAGGCTCGCTTCGCTGTAGCGGGGCGGCGGTTCGGTGAAGTGTTGTTCGGTGCGAATCGTCTGGAGCGTCACCTGCTCACCCTCGCGCAGGGGGGGAAGCAGTTTCTCGTCGTCATCTCCGGCCTTGGCGTCGTCCACGTCTTCCAGATAGACCGCCATGAAGCCGGGATCGGCGATGGTGGAGCCGCTGGCGCGAAAGATGTTGCCGTCGCCGCAGGCGAGATCCACCCCGACCGTGTCGATGGTGGCGTGGATCATCTGGGAGGCGACGGTGCGCTTCCAGACCAGTTCGTACAGTCGGTGTTGGTCCTTGGTGAGGTGAGGTTGCAACTCATCCGGGGTTCGCCGGACCGAGGTGGGCCGAATCGCCTCGTGCGCTTCCTGCGCGTTCTTGGCCTTGGTCTTGTAGCGGCGGGGCTGGTCCGGGAGATTGCGCTCCCCGTACTGTTGCACGATGAACTCGCGCAGCTCGTTCAAGGCCTCATCCGCCAGGTTTACCGAGTCGGTTCGCATGTAGGTGATGAGACCCACGGCGCCGGCGCCGGTGTCGATGCCCTCATAGAGCTGTTGCGCGGTGCGCATGGTGCGTTGCGCGGTAAATCCGAGTTTGCGGGCCGCCTCCTGCTGCAGGGTGGAGGTGGTGAACGGGGCGGCCGGGTTACGCTTGCGTTGCTTCTTTTCGACCTTCGCCACCAGCAGCTTGCCGGCCGCCTCTGCCAACAGCCGTTGTTCTACCTTGGCGGCCTGTTCGCCGTCGGTGATGGAGAATTGCTCCAACTTTTCGTCTTGCAGGCGGGTCAGCTTGGCACTGAAAGCCTGCTGCTCTTTGTTCAGGTCGGCCTCGATGGTCCAATATTCCCGGGCCTGAAACGCCTCGATCTCCTCCTCCCGCTCCACGATCATGCGCAGGGCCGGACTTTGAACCCGGCCGGCGGAAAGGCCGCGTCGCACCTTCTTCCAGAGCAGCGGGGAGAGGTTGAAGCCCACCAGATAGTCGAGCGCGCGCCGTGCCTGTTGCGCGTTAATCAGTTCCTGCGAGAGCTCCCGCGGGTGGGCTACCGCATCCTGTACCGCCTTTCGGGTGATCTCGTTGAAGACGACGCGGTGTACCGTCTTGTTCTTGAGCTGGCCCCTTTTCTTCAATAGCTCATACAGGTGCCAGGAGATCGCCTCCCCTTCGCGGTCGGGGTCGGTTGCGAGATAGAGGCAATCGGCCTTCTTCAGCGCCTTGGCGATGGCCTGGACATGGCGTTCGTTCTTTTCGATCACCTGATATTGCATGGCGAAATCCCGCTCGGGATCCACCGCGCCCGTTTTCGGAACGAGGTCGCGGACATGGCCGTAAGAGGCCAGGACCTCGAACTCGGGACCCAGGTATTTCTTGATGGTCTTGGCTTTGGCGGGGGATTCGACGATAACCAGGTTCATGGCGGGAGCAGGGCGCAGGATGACGGCGACGGTCTGTTTACAATCTCCGTCAATGTAGGGCGATGGGCTGGTCGTTGTAGATCATATCCTCCATTTGAGCGAAGGCGTTCTCCTGTCCCGGCTGGTTCATCAGCACCATGAGAACGATCCACTTCAACTCTTCGACCCCGATCTGGAGGTTGTTCAACGCCATAGCCCGTTCGATGGCCAGCTCGCGTCCGGCCTGGTCCAGGATATTGTTTTGCTCCAGGAACAGCAGCAGCCCGCGACACTCGGAATCCAGGCGGGCGCGTTCCTGATCGGTGTAGACCCGGAAGGATTGGTCCGTATAAGGACGCAACTCCTGGGATCCCTGATGGGAAGCCAGTTCGTCCAACCATTGAAATGCCTGACTGATCTCACGTTCGGGGAACCCGGCCTGGCGCAACTCTTCATGAAGTTCTGCTTGGTTGGAGGGGGGATGTTGGTCGCTATCCATGTAATTTTCAAACAGGTAGATCAGGATATCGACGACGTTTTCGTTCATGCTGGGTCCTTGGTCAGGCTTTCCCCGCGAACCGGATTCCCATCGGATCGGGGAAAAATGAAGCACTTTACTTGGTTCGGCAATATCTTCCGCCGGGCGCAGATGATACATGACCCTCCAGTTCAAGCAATAGCAGCATGGAGGAAACGGCGGTCGCGGTCAATCCGCTCCGTTCGACTAATTTATCAACCGTGACCGGATCGAAGCCGATTTGTTCCAGCAGGTGGAGATACTCCGGATCGAGCTCCACGGATCTCTCCATATCGTTCTTGGGCGCCTTGTCGGCGGGAGCGGCGGAGAGGGACAGGGAGCCCAACAGGGCGGCGAGCTCTTCCATGATATCCCCGGCGGTTTCCACCAGCTTGGCGCCTTGACGGATCAGGGCGTGGCAGCCGCGGGCCAGCGGGTTGTGGATCGATCCGGGGATGGCGAACACCTCCCGGCCCTGCTCCGCCGCCAACCGTGCGGTAATCAGCGAGCCGCTTTTCAGCGCCGCCTCCACCACCAGCGTCCCGAGACTGAGGCCGCTGATGATCCGGTTGCGGCGCGGGAAATTGGCGGGGAGCGGCGGGGTGCCGGGCGGGAACTCCGTGACCAACGCCCCCTGTTCCGCGATCTGGTGCGCCAAGGGAAGTTGCCGCGCCGGATAGACCCGGTCCAACCCGGTACCGGTCACGGCGATGGTTTCTCCGCCGCCTGCCAGTGCTCCCTCGTGGGCGGCGCCGTCGATGCCGATGGCGAGTCCGCTGGTGACGGTGATCCCGGCGGCGGCGAGAAAACGGGCGAACTCCCAAGCCGTCTCCCGGCCTCCGGGGGAGGGGTTGCGGGAGCCGACCACGGCCAGCTGGGGATTCGATAACAGTGCCGGATCACCCTGGAGAAAGAGCGCCGGCGGCGGATCGGGGATCTCCCGTAACAGGGCGGGATAGAGTGGGTCCCGGCAGGTGATCAGGTGGTGATCCGGCGCCTCCAGCCAACGGAGGTCGCCTTCCACCTCCTCCCAGCGGGGATTCCTTAAATACTGAACGGCCTCGTTTCCAATCCCGAGGGCGGATAGCTGGGCGGGGGTGGAGTGGAGCAGTTCGGCGGGGTGTGCGATCCGGTGCAGCAAAATGTCGCGCCCCCGGATTCCCAGCCCCGGGGTGCGCAGCAGCGCCAGCCAGTTGCGCAGGTCGTCGTTGCCCTGTTGGTGCTCCTCCATGCTGCTGTTACCCCGCGCTCCCAATTCCGTGGTGAAGGCGGAGCGGAGAATCAGGGAGAGGGGTTACGCACCCGATCCAGCACGTGTATCGGACGGATGGCTCGCAGTACCAACCCGAAACTGACCCGTGGGAAGGTCCGGAACACCAACAGCAGTCCCGCCTCCTCGTTGGGCAGCTTGACGGTATCCGTACGGTCCGGGGTGACGTCGTCCTTGATGACCTCCCCTTTGTGTTCGATGGTGAGCACATCGCCCAGCTTCAGGCCGTCCTCGGCGCCCCGGTCCAAAACCACCACATTAAACTGCCCGATCTGGCTTACCCCGTTCAGCACCGAGATGATGCTGCCCTTGATTTCTTGATCCGGGGCCTTGGGCTGGAAGTTCTGAAGCGGTTGCTCTTCCGTCGACGGCACCAGACGATCGCCGGTGAGGGTCTCCTGGTTGGTATTAACCAGAATCATAGTGGCCGGATCACCCGGACGTTCCAGCTTGGCGTTTCCGATGTAGAGCGCCTCATAACCCAGAATCTCGCCGGTATCCGCATCTTTGTAGGGGTCTCCGGGGCGAACTACATCGTAGTCCTGATTGTCTGTATTCTCGATGGTGCGGACATAGATGCGCACCCCGGCGCCCCCGGTGATATGTTCATCGGCGAAATCCACGACATATGGCGCCGCATCCAGCTCTTTTTCACCGATCACATAGGGTCGCGTGAGGAAGGGGTGGACGGCATCAATCGGGATGGTGGGGATGGCGGCGGCCAACGGGGTGGTCCGTATTTGCGGCGAGAGCTTGACGGTCGAGCCCCGTTCCAGGCTGAGTCGCAGTTGTCCATCCACATAGGTCATGACGATGGTGTCGCCGGGATAGATCAGGTGCGGGTTTTCGATCTGTGGGTTGACGTACCAGACGTCGGGCCAGCGCCAGGGATCGCGGAGAAAGCGCCCGGCGATATCCCAAAGGGTATCGCCTTTCACCACCACATAGCGGTCCGGATGAGCCGGATTGACGGCTACCGGTTCTGCCGCAAACAGGGCGGAGGAGAGAATCAGTCCCAGAAAAAAGCCGGCAAGCTGATGTCGAGTCTTTGGCATGGCGGTCCCTTTGGCGTTTTGGTTGGTTGGAGTTTAGCTCCAAAAAAGGGGGTTTCAAAGCCGGTATTCTGACTTAGAATTCTGTATCATCATAATGTTAGCGAATTTTATTAGTTTTGTACTATAACCCAGATTCTGTCCAGATGCGGGACATGTGTAGCAATCTTTGGAAATCCTGATGACGACGCTCGAGATATTACGGTTCCCCGACCCAAGGCTCCGCAACGAGGCGCAGCCGGTGACGGAGGTGGATGACTCCATCCGGAGACTGGTGGAGGAGATGTTTGAGACCATGTACCAGGCGCCGGGAATCGGGCTTGCCGCGACCCAGGTCAATGTAGCCAAGCGGGTGGTTGTGATCGATGTTTCGGAAGAGCATAACGAGCCTCTTTGTCTGATTAACCCGGAGATCCTGGAGCAGTCGGGTGAGGAACAGATGGAGGAAGGCTGTCTCTCCGTACCCGGGGTTTACGATACCGTCACCCGCGCCGAGCGGGTAAAGGTGCGGGCGCTGGATCGTGACGGGCAGCCGTTTGAGTTGGATACCGACGGCCTGTTGGCGGTTTGTATTCAGCACGAGATCGATCATCTGAACGGAAAGCTGTTCGTGGATTATCTCTCGGGACTGAAGCGGCAGCGAATCCGGAAAAAACTGGAAAAAGAAGCACGCCAGAAACCGGATGCGGAAACCCCTTCGCGACGTGTTATTTGAGATGAGAAACGGGAACCCCTGAACGCACCGGGACACGCGGCATTACTCCATGTGCTCAACGTAAGCTCTGCGCCTCCGCGTCTCTGCGGTTCAATTCGACCCAACGGGACGGCACGGTAAAACAATGACAAAACCGCTGGACATCATCTTCGCCGGGACCCCCGATTTTTCGGTCCCACCCCTTGCGGCGTTGCTGGCATCCGAACATCGGGTGGTGGCGGTCTACACCCAGCCGGACCGGCCGGCGGGTCGGGGTCGGCGGTTGACCGCGAGTCCGGTCAAGCAGCTGGCACTGCAACACGGCATCCCGGTTCGGCAGCCGAAGAACTTTAAAGAGGAAACGGACCTGAAACAGCTGGAAGCGGAAGGCGCCGATCTGATGGTGGTGGTGGCCTACGGCCTGATCTTGCCGCGTCGGGTATTGGCGGCGCCGCGCCTCGGCTGTATCAACATCCATGCCTCGTTGTTGCCCCGTTGGCGTGGGGCCGCCCCCATCCAGCGCGCGATCCTGGCGGGGGACAAGGAGAGCGGCGTCACCATCATGGAGATGGAAGAGGGGCTGGACAGCGGGCCGATGCTGCTGAAGCGCGCCTGTCCCATCGAACCGCACGATACCGGCGGGATGTTGCATGATCGGCTCTCCCGGTTGGGGGCCGAGGCGCTGCTGGAGGCGTTGCCGGGGATCGCATCGGGCACACTGCGGGGGGAGGTTCAGGATACTGCTTTGGCGTGTTATGCATCCAAACTGGAGAAGGGGGAGGCCGCCATCGACTGGGAGCGAAGCGCCGTGGAGCTGGATCGGCAAGTGCGCGCCTTCAATCCCTGGCCGGTGGCCCAGACCCGATTCGGCGAGGAGGCCCTGCGCATCTGGGAGACGATGCCGCTACCGGCGGAGGAAACGGCGTCTCCCGGAAAGGTGATGCGAGCGGGCCGGGAGGGGATCGATGTCGCCACCGGCGACGGCTGGTTGCGGATCCTGACCCTGCAGTTACCGGGGAAGCGGGCGATGAGCGCCGCCGATTTTCTCAATGCCCACGATCTGGCCGGGGTGGTGTTTGGCTGAAGCCGCCTCCTATTGCAGGGAGTCTGTCCGGGCCGTCGCCGCGCAGGTGCTGGAACAGGTGTTGACGGGCCGCTCGCTCAGCGACCTGATGCCGGCGGCGCTGGAATCGGTGGTCGTGCGCGATCGGGCGCTGTTGCAGGAACTCTGTTACGGCACCGTTCGATGGTTTTTGCGCCTGCAGGGGGTCACCCGGCGGTTGCTGGAACGGCCGCTGAAGCGAAGGGACCGGGTGGTGGAGTTGCTGATTCCGGTCGGGCTTTATCAACTGCTCTTCATGCGGGTTCCGGCGCACGCGGCGGTGGCGGAAACCGTGGAGGCGGTCCGGGTCCTCGGGCGCCCTTGGGCGGCGGGCCTGGTGAACGGGATATTGCGCCGTTTTCAGCGCGAGCACGAGACACTCCTGGCGGAGGTGGATAACGACCCGGAACTTCGGTTTGCCCATCCGCGCTGGTTGACGGATGCCGTGCGGGCGGCATGGCCGGAAAAGTGGCAGGCGATCCTGGATGCGGCCAACGCCAAACCACCCATGACGCTGCGAATCAACCGGTGCCGAATCGACCGGGAGGCCTATTGCAAACAGTTGCAGCAAGCGGGGGTTGCCGCAACGCCGCTGGCGGCGGTGGCATCCGCTCTGGTGCTGGAGCGGGCGTTGGAGGTGGATGCCCTGCCCGGTTTTGCGGAGGGGCTGGTTTCGGTGCAGGACGCCGGGGCGCAACTGGCGGCGGAATTGCTGGATCTGAAGCCGGGGCAGCGAGTACTGGATGCCTGCGCCGCTCCCGGCGGCAAAAGCGGCCACATCCTGGAGTTGGCGCCGGAGGCGGAACTGACGGCGGTGGATCTGGATGGGCAGCGCCTGGAGCGGGTGCGCGAGAACCTGCAACGGCTGCAGTTGAAGGCGTCGCTGTATCTCGGAGACGCATCGGTGCCTGCCGGAGAGTGGGCGGCGCCGCGCTACGATCGCATTTTGCTGGATGTGCCGTGCTCCGCCACCGGCGTGATCCGGCGGCACCCGGACATCAAGTTGCTGCGACGCGCCAATGACATTCCGTCCCTGGTGCAGCGCCAGGCGCAGATCCTGAATAACATCTGGCCGCTGCTGAAACCGGGGGGTATCCTGCTCTATGTGACTTGTTCGCTATTGCCGGAAGAGAACGAACAGCAACTGGAGCGGTTTCTCGGGCAGCAGCGGGACGCCCGGGAGCGGCCGATCGAGGCCGCCTGGGGGCATGCCCGTACGGTCGGTCGCCAGACCTTACCCGGCGAGGAGTCGATGGATGGTTTCTATTACGCTGTCTTATGCAAAGGTGAAGCGTGATCGCTAAATATCTACCGCGACGACGATGCCGGTATTGGCTGGTAGCGGGGTTGCTGTTTTTCCCGATGGTCGGTTGGACGGGCGAATTCGAGGTTACTCGGATGGAATGCCAACTGCAGGATGGGAGTTATCAGCTGAATGCGGATATTCGATACGACTTCTCCGAGAAGGCGTTGGAGGCGCTTGCCAACGGTGTTCCGCTGACCTTGCAACTTCATCTCCAGTTGCGGCGCAAGGGCGCCTGGTTATGGGAAAGAGATGTTGTAGACCGGCGTGTGAGTCTGCAGCTTCGCTACCATTCGTTGGCGGCGCTTTACCAATTGGTGGATCTTGAGAGCGGTCATCAACAAAGCTTCGCCACGCGTGACGCGGCGCTGTCGGCGCTGGGGGAAGTCCGGGCGCTGCCGGTGATTGAGCAGGGAAAACTGGAGCAGGGAGAGAGCTATAAATTGCAGTTGCGTACGGTTCTCGATATCGACGCGCTGCCGCTGCCGCTGCGATCCATGGCCTATATCTCGCCCTCCTGGAACCTGTCGAGCGATTGGGGCGCATGCGAAATCAATCCGTAAAACCGATTTCGCGCAGCACGCTTCCGGTAGCGGCGCTCCTGCTGTTGCTGTTGGTGGCGCTGCATCTGATGAGCAGCGCGGTGCAGAATGCGGAGCAGCTGAATCGGTTGTATCTGCCGTTGCTGCTTTTTATTCTGTTCGGCCTGGTGGCGCTGGTAGTGTTGGTGGTGGTGAACGTGGCGCAGCTGGTTGCCAGCTATCGTCGCCATGTGGCCGGTTCCCGCCTTACTTTGCGCATGGTGCTGTTGTTTGCGCTGTTGTCGTTGGTGCCGGTATCGGTGGTCTATTTCTATTCGCAGCAGTTTTTGCTGCACGGCATCGACAGTTGGTTCGACGTTCAGATCGACGGCGCTATGGAAGACGCCCTGCAGCTGAGTCGCGCCTCGCTCGATTTGCACCGGCGTGAGCGATTGCGCAGCACCGAGAAGATCCTGACACAACTGACGGAAGTCTCGGTTGCCGGTATGACGCTGAGCCTGTCGGAGGAGCGTGAGCGATCCGGCGCCTCCGAGTTGACGTTGCTGGAGCCGTCAGGCCAGGTTATTACCACCATCAATGTCGACCCAACGGTGCTGGTGCCGGAACTTCCCGACCGTTCGATCCTGGAGCAGGTGCGGGATGGCGGAAGTTTCGTCGGCCTGTTGCCGAAGGGAGAAGGCAAACTGCTGGAGGTGCGGGTGGTGGTTGCCGATCCCACGCGCCCCTTGTTGTTGCAGGCGCTTTATCCCACCACCGAAAGTATCAGTCTCCTCACGGAGAAGGTGCAGCAGGCCTACAACCACTATCACGAATTGGCTTACCTGCGTGGGAGTCTGAAGAGCACCTTCACCCTGACGTTGGCTTTGGTGCTTCTTTTCAGCCTGCTCGCGGCGGTATGGGCGGCGTTGTTTTCCGCTCAGCGTCTGGTGCGGCCGGTAACCGATATCGCAGAGGGTACCCGGGCGGTGGCGAGCGGGGATTACGACATGCAGTTACCGTTACCGCGCAGCCACGACGAACTCAGTTTTGTAGTGGCTTCGTTCAACGCCATGACGCGCCGTATCGCCCAGGCGCGGGACGCCGCCGACCGGAGTCAGCGCCAGGTCGAGGCGCAGCGCTCTTATCTGGAAACGGTGCTGGGGCAACTCTCTTCCGGCGTGATGACCATCGATCCGGAGGGCTGTCTGCGAACCGCCAATGCGGCGGCCGGGGAGATCCTGCGGCTGGATGTCGGCAACTATCTCGGCAAACCGCTACGGGTGTTGGCGGAGGATCATCCCCATCTGGAACAGTTGGTGGAGATACTGCTCAGGGTTCATTCCGAGCAGCGGGAGGAGTGGAGTGAACAACTGACCCTGTATGGCGGTGAGGGGCGTCAGATCCTGCTGTGCCGCAGCACGCTTTTGCAACGGCCGGACGGCGACAGTGCGGGCGATGTATTGGTGTTTGACGACATTACCGCCCTGATCCGGGCGCAGCGGAACGCCGCCTGGGGTGAGGTGGCGCGGCGCCTCGCCCACGAGATCAAGAATCCGTTGACACCGATTCAGCTGTCGGCAGAGCGGTTACGGCACAAATACCTGCGTCAGATGAATGCCGAAGACGCGGAAGTGCTGGAGCGGTCAACACACACCATCGTTCAGCAGGTGGAGGCGATGAAGGAGATGCTGAACGCCTTTTCCGATTATGCCCGGCCGCCGCAAATGAATCTGCAACCCATCGAGGTGGATTCTTTTCTTTCCGAGGTACTGGAGCTATATCGTACCACCCGTGGCGGATGGCAATTGGTTTCTTCCCTGGATTCGGAGCAGGCGCGGATCAAGGGAGACCCCTTGCGGCTGCGGCAGGTGATCCACAATTTGGTAAAGAATGCCCAAGAGGCGGTGACCGGCCGGAAGGACGGCCGGGTTGAGGTTATTACGCGCCAGAAGAGCGAAGCGGAGTGCCGGTTTCTGGAGGTCCAGGTGGTGGACAACGGTTCCGGTTTTGCGGATGACAGTCCCAACCATCTGTTCGAACCCTATGTGACCACCAAGGCCAAGGGTACCGGGCTCGGATTGGCGATCGTGAAAAAGATCGTAGAGGAGCACGGGGGTATGATTTGGGCCGAGAATCGCCCGGAGGGGGGCGCGCGAGTCATCCTGCGATTGCCGGTATTGACCGGTGCGGTGGAAGAGCGCGCGGCGGCGTGCGCCGTACTCCCGGGGCCGGAAGAGAAGAGGAGTGAAAATCGATGACTGCATCCCATGTCCTGGTGGTGGATGACGAACCGGATATCCGCAACCTGGTAAAGGAGA
The DNA here is from genome assembly GCA_050287725.1 of Sedimenticolaceae bacterium. Taxonomy (GTDB): domain Bacteria; phylum Pseudomonadota; class Gammaproteobacteria; order Chromatiales; family Chromatiaceae; genus CBFDBF01. The sequence goes on along the minus strand of JBNKCL010000008.1, from coordinate 25,983 downwards.
TCCTGGAGGATGAACACTACACCGTCGCCACGGCCGAGGACGGCGCCACGGCCCGGCGGGCACTGCGGGACCGGCGGCCGGATCTGGTATTGCTTGATATCTGGATGCCCGACATCGACGGCATCACTCTGTTAAAGGAGTGGGCGGAAGAGGACGGCCTGCCCTGTCCTGTGATTATGATGTCGGGGCACGGCACGGTGGAGACGGCGGTAGAGGCGACCCGCCTGGGGGCGTACGATTTTCTGGAGAAGCCGCTCTCGCTGGCCAAACTTCTGTTGACCGTGGGGCGGGCGCTGGAAGCGGATAAGCTGCAGCAGGAGAATATCGGCCTGCGCCGCCATCCGCGCCACGTGGTGGAGCCCACCGGCCGCAGCGCGGTAATGCAGCGGTTGCGGGAACAGGTAAAACGGTTGGCGCAGCACGATACCTGGGTATTGATCACCGGGGAGCCGGGTGTCGGTCGGGAGACCTTTGCCCGCTATCTGCATCATCAAAGTGCGCGGCGCGAGCGCCCGTTCGTGGATGTGGGGGTCTCCTCCATCACCGCCGGTAACGCAGCGCGGGAGCTGTTCGGGAGCGAAGAGGGCGGACGCATCCATTACGGCGCACTGGAGGAGGCGCGCGGCGGCACGTTGTTCCTGGACGAAGTGGCCGATATGGACGGCGAGGCGCAGCGACAGTTGCTGGGGGCGTTGGACACTGGCGCCTTTTTGCGTGTGGGCGGGACCGATCCGGTGCAGATCGACGTGCGCATTATCGCCGCCACCCGGCGCGACCTGGAGGAAGAGGTGCGGGCCGGGCGGTTCCGGGAAGATCTTTTCTATCATCTCAACGTGGTGCCGCTTCACATCCCGCCGTTGCGCGAGCACCATGAGGATGTTTCCGATCTCCTCAACTATTATGTGGACTATTTCGCCACGCACGAAAAACTGCCCTACCGGCGGTTCAGCGTGGGAGCGCAAAACTATCTGCGCAACTACTCCTGGCCGGGTAATGTACGGGAGCTCAAAAACATGGTGCAGCGGCTCCTGATCCTGGGTGCGGGGGATGAGATCATGCAAGAGGAGGTGGAGATCACCATCGGGGGCGGTCGGCTGGCGATCGAGAGCGGCGCCGGGTTTCCGTTCTCCTTCGATCAACCGTTACGGTTGGCGCGGGAGCAGTTCGAGCGGGCCTATTTCGAATATCAGCTGAATAAACACGACGGCAACGTGGGTCAGACGGCGGAAGAGGCGGAGCTGGAGCGTACCCACCTCTACCGGAAGTTGAAGTCTTTGGGCATCGAGATCAAACAGCGAAAATAGCGGTGTTGGTCGGGGAAGCGGAGTAATCATGAAAATCATCATTCTCGGCGCGGGACAGGTAGGATCGTCGGTTGCGAATAACCTGGCCTCTGAAGCCAACGACATCACGGTGGTGGATCAGAACCCGGAACTGTTGCGCAAGCTCCAGGACCGGCTCGATCTGCGCACGGTGCAGGGTCATGCCGCCCATCCCGAGATCCTGCGGCGGGCGGGGGCGCAGGACGCGGACATGATCCTGGCCGTCACCAACAGCGATGAAACCAACATGGTGGCCTGTCGGGTCGCCTATACCCTGTTCCACACCCCCACCAAGATCGCGCGGGTACGGGCCCAGGGGTTCACCCGCTATCCCCAGTTGTTCGGCAATGAGGCCTTGCCCATTGATCTCCTGATCAGTCCGGAGCAACTGGTCACCGACTACATCATGCGGTTGATCGAGTATCCGGGCGCTCTCCAGGTACTGGATTTCACCGGCGGCCGGGTGCGGCTGGTGGCGGTGCGGGCCTACTACGGCGGGCCGCTGGTGGGCAAGGAGTTGCGTACGCTCTATGAGCGGATGCCGGATGTGGAGGCGCGGGTGGCGGCCGTCTATCGCAAGGGACAAGCCATCCGGCCGCAGGGCAATACTGTGATCGAGGCGGACGATGAGGTGTTTTTCGTGGCCGCGGCCAACAACATCCGGGCGGTGATGAGCGAGCTGCGGAGATTGGAAAAGCCGTTCAAACGCCTGATCTTCGCCGGTGGCGGGAATATCGGCATGCGTCTGGCGATGGCGCTGGAGAAGGATTACCAGGTCAAGCTGATCGAGCAGGACAAGGAGCGCGCCCAGAAGATCGCGGAGGAGCTGGAGAAGACCATCGTGCTGCATGGGGATGCGGCGGACGAGGATCTGCTGCTGGAGGAGAATATCGAAAACGTCGATGTCTTCTGCGCCATAACCAATGACGACGAGGCCAATATTCTCTCCGCCATGCTGGCCAAGCAGCTCGGTGCACGTAAGGTTATGGCGCTGATCAACCGTGCCGCCTATGTGGATCTGGTGGAGAGCGGGCCGATCGATATCGCCATATCCCCGCAGCAGGCCACCATCGGCAGCCTTTTGACCTATGTGCGTCGTGGCGACGTGGTCATGGTGCATTCCCTGCGCCGGGGTGCGGCGGAGGCGATTGAGGCGGTGGCCCATGGGGACCCTGAGTCCTCTAAGGTGGTGGGGCGCATGATCGAGGAGATCCAGTTGCCGCCCGGGACCAGTATCGGCGCGCTGGTGCGGGGCGATGAGGTGTTGATGGCCCATCACGATACGGTGATCAACACCGGGGACCACGTTATCCTGTTCGTGATCGACAAGAGCCGCATACCCGAGGTGGAGAAGTTGTTCCAGGTAGGGATTACTTTTCTTTAACGGCGGCTCGAGCGGCATTTCCGAAGGTAGCAGGTCCAAATGTTATTCGTCCTTGGCCAGATGGCCGTACTCATCCTGTGTGGCATGGGATGGCGTCTGATAAAGCCGTTGGGGCTCGATGCCGACTCCCTGCGCCAGGCCCTTACCAGCCTGGTTTTTGTACTGTTGTTGCCGGCGCTGGTCCTGTTGGTGCTGTGGCGGGCGCCGCTGGGAGTGGATTCCCTGTGGATCGCAGCAGTGGCGGCGGCCATGGTGCTGCTTGGGGCCGGTTTGAGCAAATGGCTCTACACGCTTCTGGGCAAACCCAGGGTTACCGTTGGAACCCTGGTCCTCGCCGCCGGATGGCCAAACGCCACCTATCTGGGATTGCCTGTCCTGGAGGAGACCCTGGGACCCTGGGCGCGCAGCGTTGCCATTCAGTATGATCTTTTCGCCTGCACACCGCTTTTACTGACCCTGGGAATACTGCTGGCCAAATCCCACGGGGATGCCGAATACCGTGAGAGTCCTCTGCTGGCGTTGATAAAGGTGCCGCCGTTGTGGGCCGCCCTCGCCGGCGTGGTGCTCAACTTTTCAGGTGTGCCCCTGAGTCCCTGGCTCGAAGGCGTTCTGGAGAGGCTGGCGCTCACGGTGCCGCCGTTGATGTTGATTGCTCTCGGCATGGGACTGCGCTGGGACACCCTGCATTGGGAGCGGTTGTCGTTGCTTCTTCCGGTGGCGCTTATCCAGTTGCTGCTGTTGCCGGTCGCCGCCCTGCTGATCGTCGGACAGGCGGGATTGGCGCCGCCGCTGCAGGCGGCGGTTACCCTCGAGGCGGCGATGCCGACCATGGTGCTGGGGGTGGTCCTGTGTGATCGCTATAAACTGGATGCCGGGCTGTATGCGGCGGCGGTCTTCGTCACCACCATGTTGAGCCTGTTGACACTGCCGCTGTGGTTTGAATGGCTGTCGCCCCTTGTTGGCGGCGGGTAGGCCGCAGGCAGCACGCACTTCCGGCGGCCGCCGGACGTCGTTAATCCGTTCAGCGAAGGTTCATGGGGCCCCTCGTAGACTGAACTCGCATCTTGAGAAACAGTTGAAGAGGAGAGAGCAATGAAAATTTCTACTAAAAGCCTTCTGGTTGCCGTTCTGGGGCTCGGCATGGTGCTGCCGGCGTTTGCCGACGCGGCTTACAATAGGGAAAAGGATAGGAGTTATAACCAGAACAAGCGTATCGAAGAAGGAATAAGATCCGGTGAGTTGACCCGCGAAGAGGTGCGAATCCTGAGGCGCGAACAGCAGAGAATCGCGCAAATGCGGCGGGATATTCTCAGGGACGGTCGGATTACGAAGCGGGAGCGCGAGATCCTGGTGAACAACTTAAACCGCGCCAGTAAGCACATTTATCAGCTGAGACGCAATAATCAGCGGGCGCACTACGGCTATCGCCCCCAATATCGGAACTCTTATCCGCTCTTTGGTCTGAACACCAACGATTCAGACCGGATTCGTCGCCAAGACTATCGTAATAACTGGCGGTATTGATAACAGCGGCGGCCGTCGGACATCGCTATTCCGTTCAGCGAAGGTTCATGGATCCTCCCATAGACTGAACTCGCATCTTGAGAAACAGTTGACAAGGAGAGAGCAATGAAAACTTTTACCAAGGGCCTTCTGATAGCCGTTCTGGGGATCGGCGTAGCGCTGCCGGCGTTTGCCGGTTCATCTTACTACGGCCATTCCGGATCCCATGATAGGGGCGTGAAATCCGGCGAGATGGTTCAGAAAGCGGCATGGGCCTCACAGAACAAACATCTGAGGATCCATCAGGAGCACCGCTATTACCCGGACCGGAGGCGGTTCTCGAAGTACCGCTATAACAGGTTTAACAGATATCACCAGCGGCCCTACTACCGTTATCGTGTCCAGCGCCGGCAGCCGAATCTGTTCTGGGATCTTTTCTCCCACAACCGGTATCCTCATTACCGTTGATCGTGCGGGTTACTTTTAGGGGGTGGTGTGGCAAGCGAGCCGGTCCCCTGCTCAGTGCAGGGGACCGGCGGCCGCAAGGGCCTCCAGGCTCTCCCGGGCGATCTCCCGGACTTCGTGGTTTTCATCATCCAGCAGACGCTGGAATTCAGGTAGGGCTTCCCGCTTGCCGGAGAGTGCCAGGTAGTGACAGGCGTCCGCCCGGATATGAGGTTCCGGGGAGTGAGTGAGCTGGACCAGCCGTTGGAATGCGTGCTCCAGCAAACCGCTGTCCGCCAGTTCTTCCATGACGGCCCCCACGCCGATACGCACGGCCAGCGGGGTGTCTTCCGTCTCTAGCAGAGTGACCAGCTCCACCAGCCGAGGGGGGTCGGCCCGGATCAGTGCGACCGCCTGGTCCAGACGGCGGCGCTCCAGCAGGTGGCTGAAATGGGCGCCGGTGCCGGCATCCTCCGCCGCTGAAAGCTCCGCCCAGGAGCGCAATTTCTCCGGTGTAACCGCCCCTTCCGACTCGAAACCGCCGACGCGGACCCAGGGTACGGAGCGTATCCCCAGCGCTTCCGCCCGCTCGGGATGAGCCGCCACATTAACCACTTCCAGAGTCCCTATCACCCCCTCCTTTAGCAGACTGTTCAAGGTCTCCAGGACGCCGGAACAGTGGGGGCAGCCCGGGGCGATCAGCAACAGCGCAGCGACAGGTTTTTTGTCCACGGAGTTCACAAGGTTCAGCCCCTCAAAGGCGGGTATTTTCCTGGGAAAATCATAGGTAATCGGTTTCCGCCGGGGATATTAACCACAGCGCCGGAGGAAGGCAAAGCGGGGATAAAGCGAATTTATGGTCACTGCCAAAAAACTGTTTGGCACTTTTCGCGACAACTCATTATGGTTGATGCCCCTGACGCTGGGCGTAGGCAGGAAAAATGGGGATTTAGCGCGGTTATTTGGCCTGCTCAGCTCGAAAATTCCCCCGAAGAATTATCCATGCGGTTGCTTTATGGAGTGGCCGTTTCCAGGGACAGGGTAAACGAATTGAGATCCCAACGCCGGATAGACACCGGTTATATGACTCGAGAAACCGCCGCCACAAGCGGCAATAATAACTCACTGCAGTGAAACTAGGAGAAAAGCACCATGCCAAGTTTTGTGCGTACCGACAAGTGTGATGGCTGCAAGGGTCAGGACAAGACCGCTTGCATGTACATCTGCCCGCATAACCTTATGAAGCTGGATAAGGATGGTTCCGAGACCGGCCATGAGATGCGCGCCTTCAACCAGGAGCCGGAGCAGTGCTGGGAGTGCTACTCCTGCATCAAGATCTGCCCGCAGCAGGCCATCGAAGCGCGTCCTTACGCCGACATCGTTCCTCTGGGTGGTTCCGTACAACCCCTGCGTGGTACCGATTCCATCATGTGGACCATCAAGTTCCGCAACGGCACCATGAAGCGTTTCAAGTTCCCCATTCGTACTACCCCGGAAGGTTCCATCGATCCGTACGGTGGCAAGCCGGCTGCTGATATGAGCAAGATCAAGGAGCCCGGCTACTTCGTACAGTGCAACGGTTACCGTACTGGCAACCCGAGCGAACTGATCCGCAAATAATCAGGGTTTCAAAGACGAACCCCTTTTAGTTACAGATTCTATTACGAGGTAATTACAAATGGCTGGAGAATTTGGAAATCCTGAAGTCGTCGAAGAAGAGGTTGATATCCTCATAATCGGCGGTGGTATGGGCGCCTGTGGTGCCGCATACGAGATTGGTCCTTGGGTACAAGCCGCCGGCGGCGACATCAAGATCAAGCTGGTGGACAAGGCTGCTATGGACCGTTCCGGTGCCGTGGCCCAGGGTCTGTCCGCAATTAACACCTATATCGGCCCCGAGCAGGATCCTGCCGACTACGCCCGTATGGTCTCCAACGACCTGATGGGCATCACCCGTGACGACCTGGCCTATGACCTGGGCCGCCACGTGGACGAGTCCGTGCACCTGTTCGAGGAGTGGGGTCTGCCGATCTGGAAGATTGACGAGAACGGCGAGCGTCACGACGGCGCCCAGGGCATGACTTCCCTGGCCGACGGCGGCAAGCCGGTACGTTCCGGTAAGTGGCAGATCATGATCAACGGTGAATCCTACAAGTGGATCGTCGCCGAGGCCGCCAAGAAGGCCCTGGGTATGGAAAACATCCAGGAGCGTATCTTCATCGTGAAGCTGGTCAACGACAAGAACGACAAGAACCGCGTCGCCGGTGCCGTCGGTTTCTCCGTCCGCGATCACAAGCTGTTCGTTTACAAGTTCAAGGCTTGCCTGCTGGTGGCCGGCGGCTGTGTGAACATCTTCCGTCCCCGCTCCGTGGGTGAAGGTCAGGGCCGCGCCTGGTATCCGGTGTGGAACGCCGGTTCCACCTACGCCATGGCCGCCGAGGCCGGCGCCGAGCTGACCATGATGGAAAACCGCTTCGTACCCGCCCGCTTCAAGGACGGTTACGGTCCGGTTGGCGCCTGGTTCCTGCTGTTCAAGTCCCAGGCCACCAACGCCTTCGGCGAAGTCTACATGGTTCGCAACAAGGATATGCTGAACGATTATCCTCCGTATGGTCAGGCCGCGGTTCCCGCTTCCTGCCTGCGTAACCACTTGATGCTGAAAGAGATGAAAGAAGGCCGCGGTCCCATCTGGATGGACACCGTGACCGCTCTCGCCAACCTGCGTGAGACCCTGTCTCCCCGCGAGGTGAAGCATCTGGAAGCCGAAGCCTGGGAAGACTTCCTCGATATGTGTGTCGGTCAGTGCGGTATCTGGGCCGGTGAGAACATCGAGCCGGAGAAGAAGAACTCCGAGCTGATGCCTACCGAACCGTACCTGCTGGGTTCCCACTCCGGTTGCTGCGGCATCTGGGTCTCCGGTCCGGAAGATCTGGGCGCTCCCACCGACGAAGCCGAAGGCGGCATCCCCGAGCACCTGCCGAGTGGTTGGAGCTGGGGTTACCGTGGCATGACCACCGTACGTGGTCTGTTCACCGCTGCTGACGGTGTCGGCGCCTCCGGTCACAAGTTCTCCTCCGGCTCCCACGCCGAAGGCCGTATTGCGGCCAAGGGCATGGTGCAGTTCGTGATGGACAACAAGGACTGGAAGCCTGAGCTGGAAACCTCCGTGGACGAGCTGATCGAAGAGATCTACCGTCCGGTCCGCAACTTCCTGGAGTTCAAGGACTACTCTACCGCCATCGACGTAAACCCGAACTACGTCACCCCGCGCATGCTGCAGTTCCGTCTGCAGAAGCTGATGGACGAGTACGTTGCCGGTGTTGCAACCTACTACACCACCAACGAGCACATGCTCGCCGTGGCGGAGGAGAAGCTTCAGGACCTGAAGGAAGACGCCAGGAAGATGCGCGCCAAAGACCTGCACGAACTGCTGCGGGCCTGGGAGAACTACCACCGCATCCTTACCGCGGAAGCGCACATGAAACACATCCAGTTCCGTGAAGAATCCCGTTACCCGGGCTTCTACTACCGCATGGACAAGAACTTCGTGGACGAAGAAAACTGGAAGTGCTTCGTGAACTCCATCTACGACAAAGAGGCCAAGACCTTCAAGTGCTTCAAGCGGGCACATGTGGATCTGGTCGACAAGTCCAAGCTGTTCAAGTAAGCGTTATTTGACAGCCTGAAGGCTTGACTGAGTCCGGGTGTCGCGAGGCACCCGGACTTTTTTTCGTTAGACGCCATTCGAGTAGTGTCTGGTTAGCTTGTTTGTTTCACCACAGAGGTCACAGGGATTCGCAGAGGAATCAATGTATATTTGGTGTCAAAGCCAAGACCTCTATTGAGGATATCTCTGTGTATCCCTGTGCTCTCCGTGGTAAATCATGAAATATCCAGAATAGGCAAATGTTAAAATATATAGATTACAGTTGCGGATTACTGTCTCTATAAATGATTTTGGTTATTAAAGGCCGCCACCCATGAGCGAGAAATTCGATCTTCCCCACCAGAGCGATATGGTGCCGCAGAAGCTGGAGCTCGGCTCCGAGCTTCGTTTTGACTGCCGCCCCGGGATTTCCTGCTGGAACGCCTGCTGTAAGCGGGCGGATGTCACCCTGACTCCGTATGACGTGATCCGTATGAAAGACCGGCTGGGTATGGGCTCCTCGGAGTTTCTGAAGGCCCACACGGTGCCCTACCGGATGGACCAGGACGGTATCCCGGGGATCAAACTCCGCACCGATGACGACGGCGCCTGCCTGTTTGTCACCGACGAGGGTTGCAGTATCTATTCCGACCGTCCCACCGCCTGCCGTTACTATCCTCTCGGCCACATGGCGATGAAAATGGCGGATGCCAAGACCGACGAGGCCTACTATTTCCTGGTCAGAGAGGAGCACTGCAAGGGCCATGAAGAGGATCGGGTGCGCACCATCAAAGAGTACCGCAAGGACCTCGGTATCGTGGATTACGACGGGTACAACAGGGAGTGGTTGCAGATCATGCTGAAGAAGAAGTCCTCCGGACCCAGCATCGGTCAGCTTCCGGAGGCCACCCTGCAGCTGTTTTTTATGGCCTCCTTCGATATGGACCGGTTTCGCCGCTTCGTGATGAGCGATCAGTTCCGCGCCACCTACGATGTCGACGATTCCACCTACGAGGTCCTGGAGAAGGAAGACATCGCCCTGATGCAGTTCGGCGTGCGTTTCATGAAACAGGCTTTTTTCGGCGAGCGCACCATCGCGGAGAAAGACGGCGTATGGGAGCAGCGGGTCGAGCAGCGTCAGGAGGTATGGGAGGCCCGTCGCCAGGCCGAGATCGCCCGTCAGCAGCAGCGGGAGGATGAGAAATACACGGACGACGAATCGACGTGCGATCCGGACAGCTGCGCCTGATCCCTGCCGGCAGCGCTTATTTTTTAACCACGGGGGACCCAGAGGCCACGGGGTTATTGACGCAGGCAGCTTTTGAGATTGTCCAGCCACATTGGGTATTCAGCCGGATTTTTCTCTGTGCTCTCGGGGTTGGTAAGCCGAGGCCGGATTTTGTCCGCCTATCCTTGATCTGCCAACCACCGCCAGGCCTCGTCGGGGTCGGAGAAGATCTCGATTCTGACACCGCTCATCTCGCCCACGAACTCCATCAGGCGTGCCATGTTCAGCTGGCCGCGGGCCCTGGTGGGCGGCAGTACCGCCCAGCATTTCCAGCCCGCCCCCAGAGCCCGGGGCAACCAGTACTCCTGTGACCAGGCGCTGTCATCCGCGGAAAGAATGGAATTCCCGCGGTCATCGGAAAGCCATTTCCGTGCGCCATGCTCCGTCATCAGGCCCAATCCGGTCATCAACACATTGCGGAAGGTGTCGCTGGAAACCGGCTGCAGCAGCCGGTGATGAACGATGCCCTCTTCCGGGTAATGCCAGAGGCAGGCGTATTCGCTTTCGATCAGGGTCAGTTGCGTGGTCATATTTCTGGCGACGGAAGGCATAGCTGAGAGTAGTGCTGAAGATGATAATGTCGGGCGAAAATCTATACTCTAGGTCTATCTTAGCATAGGAAAACTCGACCCATATCCTGCTGGAATGTAGGGTAAGGGGCGGGAGGTTTGTTGTCCCTGATGCCCATTTATTGCTTATGATCAGGCCAATCAAAGTTTTCGGGCGGCTGTTGTTCTGTCTGCTGCTGACCTCCTGCGGGGAACCGCCGCCGCATCTGGGATACCTGGAGCCGGACGCGGTTATCCTCGCCTTCGGCGATAGCCTGACCTGGGGTACCGGGGCGAGAAAGGGGGAAAGCTATCCGGATGTGCTGCAACGGTTGAGCGGCCGGCGGGTGGTCAATGCCGGTGTGCCGGGGGAGGTGTCGGCACAGGGACGCAAGCGGCTGCCGCCACTCCTGGATGAACTGAAGCCGCAACTCCTGGTGCTCTGTCACGGCGGCAACGACATCCTGCGGCACCTGCCGAAGGGGCAGGCCGAGGAGAACCTGCGTGCCATGATCAAGGCGGCCAGGGACAGGTCGATCGATGTGGTGCTGATCGGGGTGCCGGAGTTTTCCCTGTTACTGCCGGACAGCGAGCCCTATTACCAACGGCTGGCGGAGGAGTTTCACATCCCCTTTGACGGGGAGATCCTGCCGGATCTGGAGACAAGCCAGGCGTTCAAGTCGGATCCCATTCACCTGAACGGCGCGGGTTACCGGCGGCTGGCGGAGAGGGTTCACGAACTCCTCAAGGAATACGGGGCCCTGTAGGAGATTGCCTCTTTTCAAATTCCTTAGAAGTGGCTATTTGTGATGCTCTAGGAACAGCGCCGGGCCGTAGAGCGCCACCCGGTCATCGAGGATGACATGGACAGGGATGGTGTCCATCAGCGGTCGCATCTTGCCTTTATCACAAAAGGTTTCAAGGAACAGGGGACGCTGCAGCCAGGGCAGAATCTTCGGGGCGATACCCCCGCCGATATAGAGACCGCCCGTGGCCATATGTTTGAGAGCCAGGTTGCCCGCCTCCGCCGCCAGCAAACGAACGAACTCCTGCAAGGCGTCGAAGGCGAACGGGTCCTGCCCGGAATCGGCCTTAAGGGCGACGGCCGCGGCCGCATCACCCGCTGACTCCGCGGAGAGAAACCAGTCCGGAGGAGCGGTGTTGGAGCGCTGAAGCAGAAAGCGATAGAGGGTGACCAAACCCGGTCCGGAGACCACGTCCTCCCAGGTGGCGCGGGAGAGGGTGCGCTGCAGATACTGCAGGAGTTCAAACTGCAGGGGCGTGGTCGGGGCCAGATTGCAGTGGCCTCCTTCGGTGGCGAAGGGGTGATACCCCTCCCCGTCCCAAAAGAGTCCCGCTTCACCCAGGCCGGTGCCGGCGGCCAGGACGGAGCGGTTGCCCCGCGGGTGTTCGGCCCCTTGCTGCAACGTAAGCAACGCCTCTTCATTCAGGGCTTGCAATCCCCAGGCGACGGCCTCCAGGTCGTTGAGCAGTGCCACCCTCGGGATGCCCAGCTCTCTTTCCAGTTCATCGGCGTCGATCAGCCACGGCAGGTTGGTGGTTTTGCAGCGGCGCTCCCGGATAGGACCGGCCAGACCGAACCCCGCCCCCGAGAGCGGGCCGTCACAGGTCTCAAGGAACAGGCGGACGATATGGGTCAGTGAACTGAAGTCGCCGCTGGGGTAGGTCTCTTCCCGGACGATCTCAAGGCCGGATTCTCCCTGTCGAAGCAGCGCCAGCCGGGTCTTGGTGCCGCCGATATCTCCTGAAAGTAGCGCCATGTCAGATGACCCTGTCGTTTCCGCCGTCGATGGGCACCTGCGCCCCGGTGGTGCGGGAGAAGAGCGGGCCCGCCATGGCGCAGGCCAGGGCGGCCACATCCCGGGAGCGCACCTCCGTCCGCAGGAGATTCTTGGTCTTGTACTCCTCCACCGTCATCCCGTAATGTTCCGCCCGCTTGGCCAGCACCTCGGGGGTCCAGATGGCGGTATCGAACACCGCGTCCGGATGCAGCACATTGACCCGCACCCCGAACTTCCCGAGCTCCAGGGCCGCTACGCGGGCGAGCTGGGTCTGTCCCGCCTTGGCCACCGAGTAGGCCGCGGCGCCGGGGCCGGGGGCCGGGACGTTCTTGGAGGCGATCATCACCACCGCCGGGTCTATCCCCAGTTTCAGATAAGGGGTACAGGCCTTGAGCAGCCGCTGGTGGCTGGTGAGGTTTACATCCAGGCTTTTGTCCCAGCTCTCGTTGGCCATGACATCAATGGTCTCGCTGGCCAGGAAGGCGCCGGCATTGCTGATCAGGATATCCAGCCCGCCGAAGGTGCGCACCGCCTCCGCCACCGCTTCCCGGATCTGCTCCTCGCTCGTTACGTCGCAAACCACGCCCTTTAGCTCTTTTTGGGCAAACTGCCCGGTAACCGAGGGATTCAGGTCCAGGGCCACCACCGCGGCGCCCTGGGCATGCAACGCCTCGACGCAGGCCAGGCCGATGCCGCCGGCCGCACCGGTTACCAGCGCCACCTTGCCCTGCAGGGGCTTTTCCGTTTTGCCCTTGCCTAGTTTGGCCTGCTCCAGTTCCCAGTATTCCATGCGGAAGATCTCTTCCTCCGGCAGGGCCTGCCAGCCTCCCAGGTGTTCCGCCGAGCGTATGGCGGGCAGGGTATGGGCCTTGATGTCGGAGACGATGTCCGCCTCTTTTTTGCTGCGGCCGAAGCTGATACAGCCGTAGCCGGGCCAGACCGCCCAGCAGGGGGCGGGGTTGAGGCAGGTCAGGCTGCCGTCGTTGTTGCGTTGAAAATAGTCCCGGTAGCCGGCCACGTAACCGGCGATATCCTGTACCGGCGCCTCACCGATAACCACCGGCGTGCGTTTGGTGCGGATCACATGATCCGGGGTAAGGGGTCCCCGGCTCACCAGTTCCGGGGCATCCGACAGGTTGGAGAACTCAAGGGACTCCGGGTCCCGGTCCCAGCGGGCGATGACGGCGCCCCCGCGGGCGGCGGAAACCTCCCGACGGATCAGCGCCAGCGTTTGCAGATCCTCATCGGCGACGGCGGTTTGCGGGGTCACCAGGGCGTTGTTCCGTTCCAGATATTTCTCGGCCTCGGACACCAGCCGGATCATCCGTTCATAGCTCTCCCGGGCGTCGTCGCTGAAGGTGAAGACCCCGTGATTCATCAGCACCATGCCCTCCAGCTTCCCCCAATCGACCCCCCGGCACATCTCATGGATATTGCGGGCCAGGACGAACCCCGCCATGGCAAAGGGCACGATCATCACCCGGTCGCCGTAGAGGTCACGGATACGGGTCTCTCCATCCGGGGTATTGGTGATGGTCACTACCGCATCGGTGTGGGTGTGATCGACAAATTTAAAGGGAATCACCGCATGCAGGATTGCCTCCACCGAGGGGTTGGGGGCAAAGGGGTCGGTCATGGCCGCCCGCTGGCCCTTCACCATGTCGCTGTCGCTGAGCTCCTTAAGCTCCGCCATCTGCAACAGGGTCTTCATCCTCACCGGAGCGAAGCCGGGGGCCTCGATGGTGGCCAGGTCCCAGCCGCTGCCCTTCACGAACAGGATATCCTCCTGTTGGCCGAACAGATCGGCGGCCCTGCTCTTCACCGAGGTATTGCCGCCCCCGTGCAGCACCAGATTCGGTTCCCGGCCCAGCAGCCGCGAGGTGTAAACACGCAGGGCAAGATCATCGTTCAGGTAAGGCGCCGCTTCTTTATCGTTCCAAAGGCTTTTCATCTTATTTATTAAAATATACAGATAACGGAATGGGAGGGAGTGTAGCGGAATCCGATGATCCGGGACAGCGGCGGTGACGGGTGTGCATCGGTTCAACTGTGGCAATGCGGGAAATGGGAAATCACTGGCAACCGGCAGGGTTAATCTGCTAACGTATTTAGCGCATGGAAATAAGGCAAATAAGCAGCAGGATGCGGTACCACCGCAGCCGTCCCCAGCGACGGAAGGTATGAATGTAACCGCGCTTGTGAATATGCTGCTGTTCGTGACCCATCCGGCGGTAGTCCCTGATTAGTATCACCAGTTGCTGTGCAAAAAGGAGCACATATGAGCGAGCGTCAAATACATAATATGTCTGATACTGAGGGCGCGATTCAGATTCGTCCCCAATCTGTTACCTGCGGGTTCCTCGCTGTTCCCTTCGCTTACCGGGAATACATCACTTCTGATTTTTTGGATGAGTGTGTGGGAAGATGCCACCCCGACCTGTGGACGGCCGTCAGACGACTTGCACCGAAATTCCCCACCCACATGATTACGCCTGTTGGAAGAGAGCTTCGCCCCAATGACGTAATCCCCGGGCTATCTGAAATGGTCCAAGACATAGATACGCAAACAATTATCCTCAATATTCATGAGGGCTCCTTCGACGGCGGACAGACGATGACGAAACTGTACAGTGGTTTCTGCTTTCCGGATCAGAATCCCCGTCTGATTCTCCCGAGAAACGGCGGGCTTATCCCGGGTTAAGTAATATGCGAAGAGGTTGAAGAGGACCGGGCCCATGCCATCGAACTATGAGCCATGAACCACAAGCAAGAAGCCGTTCTTTATCGCACAAATCAGGCGTGGAAGCATTACGCCGCAGAAGCGATTGCTATTTTTGCTTTTATTGTGCTTGTCTGTTCTGTTTACTATTTCTCGGCCGGTAGTTGGCAGTATGGTTTAGGCATCGCAATAGCGGTCATGTCATCGGTTGTCAGTTTGGCAATTGCTTTGAGCATCAAATGCCCTGAATGCGGTTCCCGTTGGTTTTGGTTGGCCCTTAAGGCGCCGTCTGCAGGCAGCGGAATAGGTAAATTTCTCTCACAAAAAAATGCCCGGCGTGCGGCTTTTCAAATGATGTGCGCAACTGAACGGCCAATAAACTTCGCGTCTATACCGCCGGGTTAAATAGGCCGTAGTTTGTTAACTGTTCAACCAAGCGGGAATATCGGCTTTAGCACCTAAGCTCCGGTACTGAATCCATAGTAACAATTGGAGAGGGCTGATTGAAAGAGAACGAAATTCGAATAGTTCTTCCCGAGGAGGAATACACCCTGATGGAATGGAAAGCGGAGGGGCTGCCATGTGTTGGTATGCTTAATTCCGCGCTCAAGGACTTCGGACACAAGGAAGTATTCGGCTGGCACCTGTCCCTGATAATCTATTTCGAAGATCTCATTGACAATGGAATGCCGTCTGAGGAAGAACGGGAAATAGTGGATCCGTTCTGCGATAAACTGGATGAGGAGATCAAGGCGGGTGGAAATGCGCTTTTTTTCGTTCGGGAGACATGGAACAAAACCCGCCGGCTTGTCTGGCGTGTTTACGATCCTGAAATAGCGCATCAGCATCTCCAATTTATTGTTGACCATCACTATCATCCGCGCCCCTTTGAATGGCATATGGAACAGGATCTGCAATGGGAACAGGCGGAATGGTACTTCGATCAGTTAAGGACTTAGCGGACAGTAACGGCATTGCGCCTTCGGAATAATGGCCCCCAGTTACCAATTTGCATATTTGCCTCAACGTATTTATTGAATCTGATCCTGTTTATCGCAAGATGTCAGGGATCAAGAAGAACACAAGGAAATAACGGTGCCGAAGAAAAATAGAATTCCTTTAAGACTATTTTGCATTGCCATCCTTATGTTTTCTGGCGCCTGCGCACAGGCGGACCAGGAGAGCCGGGAAGGCGAGGGGGAAATTCAGCCGTTCCGGCACATATATAACATAGTGCCGGGTGAATCCCGTCAGAGCGCCGCGCTCAAGATGCTTGGCGATCCGCGGCGTGTTGAGATTACGGAAATATGGGAAGTGGCGGGTGTCAAAGGAGGAGGAAACAAGAAGCTCCACTATACTGATCGGGGTATTTTTTTACTTATTTCGAGCAAAAATATCGATGAACCGGACCCGGTAATCGATGCCGTCTGGGTGGAGGCGCCGTTCAAAGGCAGATCTGCGAACGGGCTATATCTGGGCATGCCCCGTGACGAGGCCCTTCGAATCTGCAGGCGCGATTATCACGAGACGGATGATCTGAAAGAGTCGTTTCTGTTTGCCAGGAGACCGGGAGAAGACTCGGATTTCCAGATCTGGTTCAAAAACGGGAAGTTGATGCGAATGAAGATATTTGGGCCGTTGAACCGCAATTAGCAGGAAGGATGGGTGGGTGGATAATAGGGGACGAAGTCCTTCAAGTATTTTAATGAACGGAGATAGTGGCTCTGGGATTTTATGTTCGCGGTTTTACGGTATAAAATCGCTTGGCTTCATATTTTCATTCTTATTCTATGGCCTTGCCGTGGCGGGTGGAGATTCCGTCCTTGGTAAGGTGGGTAACTTTTCCGGCGAGGACGGCAATTATTCGTTTAGCTTTATCCAAACAGACGAGCATTCCCCACTGATGCCGGGTTGTCGGCAACTCGAAGTAACAGTCGAATATGGGCGCGTGCCGTGGTATTCATGGCTACCCTTTGTGGAAACGAGCCATCCCTCTTTGGAAGAGACGGATGAGGCGGCATTCTTCCTGCTTGAGGCACAGCGAGAGGGCCGTGAGGTACATTTCGGATATATGGGTGGGGGGCTGATTCCTGTGGACAAGCCCTGTTTCTTCGTCAGCAAGGGTCTGCTTCTCTACCCGCCGGACAAAAAGGATCAGGTCATATCGTTCCATGATTCGGTATGAGGGTCGCTGACGAATGCACAAGTCCGCGCAGAACATCTCGGCGGAAAGCGGGTAACAAATTCCGATCAAGGAGGTTGGAGATGGAGCAGAAGGTGGAAGAGCTATCCCCGGACGATCACGCCAGGGTTGAGGCACAGAGGAAATGGGTGCGCGAGCACTACCCGCCGGAATCAGAACAGGAATATCAGAGTCTGGAGGGGAAGTTGGATCTGCTTGATGCGATTCTCAAGAACAAATGGATAGAACCCACCGAAACGGTAAAGCTTCAGTGTCTCGGAATCGCATTCGGCGATGCCCTGGCGCAGAAACTGGGCCTGAAGTGGGTGGCCGTTGAGGATGAATACGGTCGCGATCCGGCCCTTATAGTGGAAGGGACCTCAATTATCACATTTCCTCTTACTGCCATATCAAAGCGGATTGAGAGCGGTGAGGATGTTGATGTTTTTGCGCTATTTGAAAATGCCTGTGCAAAAATAGGTGAACTCAAACAACAACGGGCATAATATCCCGCAAAAGCGGATGCGCCTGGGATATTGCGCCGAATAAGGAAGAATAATGACCGGTCCCGCTATGACACCGGAACCTCCCTATTACGCCGTTATCTTCACATCGACCAGAACTGACGGCGATAACGGATATGGCGATACGGCAAAAGAGATGCTGGATCTCGCCTCGATGCAGCCCGGCTTTCTGGGGTTCGAGTCCGCAAGGCAGGAAATCGGTATTTCGGTGTCCTACTGGTCCACCCTTGATGCCATAAGAGCCTGGAAGGAGAACATGGCTCACCGTAACGCCCGGGTCCGGGCTAAAGAGTGGTATTCCGCCTTCCGGGTCCGGGTGTGTCGTGTGGAACGGGAGTATGGTTATTAGCCGTGTCGTCCGATCATATTCCAAGAGCGTTGAAACTGGATTGTAGTAAAGAGAGACCCGACACTTAGTAATATAAGGAGAGAAAAATGATAAGAAACAAGCGGATAGTTCTTACCCTGATCGCCATGGTCATTTCGTTCACTTCCGGTTGCGCGGTAAACCGGGCAACGGCAACCATGGATCCTTCCACCGATCTGAACAGCGTCAAGAACATTTACGTAATGAAGTTCGCGCCTGACGGGAGAGGAATTAACAAGCTGATCGCCGACAAGCTGGGAACAATGGGGTACAGCGCGGAAACCGGGGATGATCCGACGGCATGGCAGAACTATGACGCCGTTGTCACGTATGAGGACAAATGGATGTGGGACATCACCATGTACATGCTGGAACTTACGGTGACCCTGAGAGACCCGAAGACCGATTATCCCCTGGCATCCGGAAACTCTTTCCACACTTCACTGACCAGGAAGTCACCGGAAGAGATGGTGGATGAGGTGGTCACTAACATATTCAAACAGGGGGCCGAAAATGCGCAGGAATAGTCGGGCGTTTGTATTCATAGCGGTGCTCGTCGGTGCAGTCGCCATGCTTTCCGGCTGTGCGTCTCCGGCATCCAAGGAGGCGGTGGTCGCCCATGATATCCAGATAGTCAATCATCACCAGAAAACCGTCTCCATCATGGCTCAGGGTGGGGGTGAGACAGGCTCCGTGGATGTTCCCAATATATCCAATCCCGACCTGGCGGCGGCAATCGAGGAATCGATTGTGGAAAGCGGCCTTTTTACGCAGGTGATTCATGGCAACGATTCGGATTACCTTCTGAGCGTAACCATAATCAGCATGACCAAGCCCATGTTCGGTTTCAGCTTCACCGTGCGCATGGAGGCGGCCTGGTCCCTGATCAATAAGGAAACGAAGGAGGCGGTGATGAGGGAGGCCGTTACGTCATCCTACACGGCGACGACGGGACAGGCGTTTGCGGGAGTAACGCGGCTTCGCCTTGCGGTGGAGGGCGCGGTAAGGGAGAACATCAAATCAGGCCTGATGAAGATCTCCCAGTTGCAGCTTGATCAGGAAAGTCTGGTAATAGTCCGATAGCGCTAAAAGAATAGGGTCGGAGAGCGATTGTTTCCATTTAGTAGGGAATCCAGTTCTCTGACCCTGTTTTTTCTGCCTTCCGGTCTGCATATTTCATCTCACGGGATATCTAATGACTGATACGAAAGAGAGCGTACTGCTTGAGCAGCTTAAAGGTATGCCCCACGGTAAGCTGACGGCCGCGGTGGTGTTGCTTTCCTCCCAGTTTGTTACGGAAGACTTACAGGAACGTATGTTGCGGGTGGCCACCTATCTGCATGATACCGTTGCCACCCTGGAGCCGAGCATCGGCCAGCAATTGCTGCTGTTTACCTATCAGATCATAAAGGATGATGAGCTGGATCAACTGTTTAAACCGGAAGATCTGACCATCGACAAACTGGCCGCCGTTGTTTTCGAAGGTTCGAGTGTACTCATCGACGGTGTTGAGAAGGGATTGTTCCAGGCCGAGGATATCCGCGGCTATTTTGATCATATCCATGAACTGTGTCGCCTCGCCCTGCTTCCGGAGGCTGATGATCGCCCCAATAACAAAGGTGTTGATCAGGTATTGAGTATCGTTGAGACGCTGCAGCAGTCTCTATAGGCCGCGGTCAAGGGATGGACGGATCGAGGAATGACCGGATCAGGGGGCGATAGTTTATATATTGGTAGATATCGCCCCTTGAGGTCGCCGCTCCAAATGGAACGGTATTCGTTTGCTCTGGTTGGTTTAGGGTCGCGGGTATACTGTTCCGGCAAATGCGCTATTCTTGTTTAATCCCCGGCCTTAACCTCATGAGCTAATAAACATAGTTCACGGCCTTTGGCTCGGTATATATAAAGAATTCGCTTTGAGGAGCCGGCATGACCATTGAGATCGATCTGCGTCTGGCGGTATACGCGCTTTCCGACGCCCTTGATCTGGTAGGGGTGGATGAGGTTCAGCACGGTAAACGGGTTGGCTTCATGGCCTGGGAATGCGGGCGCCGGCTTGGCTGGGAACAGTATCAGCTGGATGCCGCTTTGCATGCCGGTCTGCTGCATGATTGTGGGGTATCCACCACCACCGAGCACCGCTACCTGGTGGAAGAGCTCGACTGGGAGAACTCTCAGGAGCATTGCCTGCTCGGTGAGCGACTCATTGCAGAGTTCACTCCTCTGGCGCAACTGGCGCCGGTGATCCACTATCACCATACCCACTGGAATCAGATGCTGGCCGAGGGTGTGGAGCCCTACACGGCACGCATGTCGAACCTCATTTTTCTGGTGGATCGCGCGGATGCCCTGGCCGCGCCCCATTACGGCGGCGATTTGATGCTGGTGCGCGACGGGATCCGCAAGCAGTTGAGCGACCTGTCCGGAAGTTTTTTCGATCCGGAGCTGACGGAGGTGTTTCTCGATACCTCTGCCAGCGAGGCCTTCTGGTACTCCCTGGAGCCGCGCCATATCGAGCATTTCCTGTGGCGTTCAGTGCGCTCCAGCCACACCGTCTCCATCGGTATAGAAGACCTGCGCCAGTTCGCCGCTCTGTTTGCCCGGGTGGTGGACGCCAAGAGCCGCTACACCTGGGAACACTCGGAAGGGGTGGCGCGGCTAGCGCGGCGTTTGGCGGAGTGGAGCGGCATGCCGGGTCAGACGTGTGATCTGATTGAGATTGCGGGTTTACTGCATGACCTGGGCAAATTGCAGGTGCCGGACGAGGTGTTGGATAAGCCGGGTAGTCTGGATGATGCCGAACGCATCCTTATCACCCGCCACAGCTTTGAGACCTATCAGATCCTGAACCGCATTCCCGGCCTGGAGGAGGTAGCGAAGTGGGCTGCTTTTCACCATGAGACCCTGGACGGCGCCGGCTATCCCTTCCACCGCCACGACAATGAACTGCCGGCTGAAGCGCGCATCATCGCCGTGGCCGATATCTTTCAGGCATTGTCGCAACGGCGGCCGTATCGCGAACCCTTATCGCGCACTGAGATCCTGCGAGATCTTTCGGAGCGGGCCAACAAACAGCTCCTTGATGGTGATGTGGTTGCCCTTGTGGCCGATCACCTCGACGAGTGCCAAGCGCTGGCGGTGGGAGCCGGATAAAAAACGGTAGGCGGGTGAAGAAATCCGGGCCAAAAGAAAAGCCCTCCGAGGAGGGCTTAAGTTATTTTTCTTAGGAAGTGATTGTGGTTGTTATTTACTCGCAATCTCCTCCAGTTTCTTGGCCTTGATGACCTGGCCGTTCAGCGCAGCGTCTGCGGCGGAACGTCCGAAGGCCACCGCCATCAGCTGGCTGTAGTAAACCACCGGCATTTCGAACTTGGTGCCGAACGCCTTATTGATTTGGTCCTGGTAGACCTCCACGTTCATCTGGCACACCGGGCAGGGGGTGACGATCAGGTCGGCGCCCATATCGGAGGCGGACTCGATGATCCCCTTGACCAGCTCGAAGGATTTCTCCGGCTCGGAGAAGGCCAAAGCGCCGCCGCAGCACTGGACCTTCTTGTCGAAGTTGCGGATGGGCTCGCCCCCAAGGGCTTCCACCATGTTGTCCAGGTAGACCGGATTCTCGAAGGATTCGCCTGCGATACCGAACGGGCGGTTGGTCTGGCAGCCCACGTATCCGGCGATCTTGAGCCCTGTCAGCGGCTTCTTGACCTTGGCCTTGATGGCGTCGTAACCGATCTCCTCCACCAGCACCTCGACCATATGTTTGGCCGGGACGTTGTTGTGCATCTTGAGACCGGCCTCGGCCAGGGCCTGGTTGGCCTCGGCGAACAGTGCCTCGTCCTCCTCCAGGCGCTCCTTAGCTTCGCGGGTGGCGAGCCAGCAGGCGGCGCAGGTGGCGACGATTTCCTGTCCGGGGTTGTGCTGCTCGGAGAGGGCGATATTGCGTGCCGACAGGGTCAGGCGCGGCAGTTCCCCGCCACCGGCGTAGCCGATAGAGGCGGCACAGCAGTTCCAGTCCGGGATCTCGTTGAGTTTGATATCCAGTTCCTCGCACATGGCGTTTACCGACACCATGTAGTTGGAGGCGGATGCGCCCTTCTGCGAAGAACATCCGGGGTAAAACGATAACTCTTTAGCCATGATGATGTTTCCTCGCTCAGCTTTCGCCCTGGATACGGGCGTCTTCCAGTTCCTGTGCCTTCTGCATGATCTTGTGCAGGCCGGGGACGTCGTCGCAGCTGTGGCCGCCGAACGCCTCACCGACGCTCATACGCTTGGTCTTGAGCATGTTCAGACCCAGCTTCTGGTTGGCCATGGCGACCTTGATGCCCTCGGCAAAGCCGTTCATGAAATAGAGGGCCATACCCAGTTTCAGCTCGTTGACGCGCCCTTTCTTGGTCAGGTTGTTCCAGAACAGTTGCGCGAATTTCTGCGTGGGCTGATTCTCGGGCACCAGCTTCAGGCGCTTGGCGTAGTGGGCCAGGCCGTGCATGATGTGGGTAATGGGCAGGCCGCGCGGGCAGCGGGCGATGCAGTTGTAGCATGAGGTGCACATCCACATGGAATCGGAGGAGAGGACCTCCTCGCGTTTGCCGGCGCGGATCATCATGAAGATCTCCTGCGGCGGATGTTCCCAATGGGGTCCGAACGGGCAGGAGCCGGCGCAGACGCCGCACTGCATGCACATCTTCACCCATTCGCCTTCCTCGACATTCGCTTCAACCTCTTTCAGGAAGCTGGTGCGGTATTTCTGAATTGCGCTCATCGGTGCCTCCTTAGAACTTGAACGGGCTCATGCCGACCTTCTCGACGGTCGCGGCCATGTCGTTGATCAGCTGCGGTGCGCGCTCAACATCGGTGATCGCCACCTCATGGACCGCAACCCGCTCCGGCTCCAGGTTCAGGGTCTCAAGGGTGTCCCCAACCTTGCTCATGCGCTCGATGGCCATGGCGGAGCCGCGGACGAAGTGACACTGGTAGTCGTCGCCCTTCTGGCAGCCCATCAGCACGATGCCGTCATAGCCGCTGTTGAGGGCGTCGGTGATCCAGGAGAGGCTCACGGAACCGAGACAGCGGACCGGGATGACCCGCGCCCAGGGATTGATCTCCACGCCGTTCATGGCGGCCTGGTCCAGCGCCGGGTAGGCGTCGTTCTCACAGGCCAGAACCAGGATGCGCGGCTTTTCGTCGAACTCCTCCGGCATGTCGCAGTTCTTGATCTGCTGGTTGACCGTCTCCACCGAGTAGTTCTCGAAGGAGATCACCCGTACCGGGCAGGCGCCCATGCAGGTGCCGCAGCGGCGGCAACGCGCTTCGTTGAATACCGGATAGGTCTGCTCATCCTCGTTGATGGCGCCGAACGGACACTCCACGGTGCAGCGTTTGCACTGGGTGCAGCCTTCCTTGCGGAACTTCGGATAGGAGAGGTCGCCGACGCGCGGGTGGGCGGCACGGCCCTGACCGGCGTTTTCGGCAGCCTGGATCGCCTTCATGGCGGCGCCGGCGGCATCGTCGCGGGCCTGACGCATGTCCATGGGACGGCGCAGAGGACCGGCGGCGTAGATGCCGGTGCGGCGGGTCTCGTAGGGAAAGCAAATGAAGTGGGAATCGGTGAACCCGTACTTCAGGTGCGGCAGGTCGGTGCCCTGGCGGTAGTCCAGGTTCAGGACCGAGGGCGGCGCCACCGCCAAGATCTCAGCCTTCTTGGCCTCACGCTCCGCCGAGTCCTCGATATCCTCAAGGGCCAGCAGGGCGTACGGGTCGGGACCGGAGTTGGGTACCATGCCCACATCCAGGACCACTAGATCGGCCTGCATGGTGGTGTCTTCGTTCAGGATCAGGTCCTTGAACTTTACTTCCAGACCGCTGGTCACCTCGGTGACCTGGCCCTTGGAGAAGGTGATCATGTTCTCCTGGCCCGCGCGGTAGAAGTCTTCGCCCGAGTTGCCGGGGGTGCGCAGGTTGTTGAACAGGATGGTGGTGTCGCAGTCGCCGTTCTGGGCCTTGAAATACATGGCCTGCTTGATGGCGACCAGATCACCGATGCCGTTGTGGTACGGCAGCTGATTCTCTTCGCTGGAGTTCTGACCCACGTTCTGCACGAATGCAACCGCGGTCACTTCCTTGCCGTCGGAGGGGCGCTTGATGGGGCCGCCGTCGGCCTCCTTGGCCAGCTGTTCCAGTTCCCAGGCGGTAATGATGTCGGCACTGTTGCTGTAGTTGTACTGGCTCAGGCCGCTGGGGTCGTAGCAGGTGAAGCCGGTGGCCTGGATGATGGCGCCGAACTCCGCCTCGCTGGTGGAACCGGACTCGGTGGCGATCTGGGCCTTGAAGCGGCCCGGGGCGCCCTCGGTCTTGGCCAGGGTGCTGTTGAGATGAACGGTGATATTTCCGTTGGCCTCGATGTCGGCAATCATCTGCTCCACGCCGGTATCCGCCGGTTCGGCGAAGGGGGCGCGGTAGGGGATGGACTTGTACAGCCCGGCGGCGTGTCCGCCGAGTTGTCCCGTCTTCTCCACCAGGGTGACCGGGTATCCGGCAGCCGCGGCCTCGAGGGCGGCGGCCATGCCGGTGACACCGCCACCGACCACCAGCAGGTTCTTGTTCAGGCTCTGTTCGCCGGAGGCGGATGGGATGTTCATCGACTTCAGCTCGGCGCAGGCCATGCGGATGTAGTCGTCCGCCATCTCCTGGGTGGTTTCGCGGTTCTCGTCCGTATCGGGACGGACCCAGATGACCCCTTCGCGCAGGTTGGCGCGGGTCATTGCCACATTGGAAAAGTTGAAGGCCTCCACCTTGGCGCGGCGGGAACAGGCCGCGATCATGAGGTGGGTGACGCCCTCGTTGGCGATATCGTCACGGATCATCTGCACGCCTTCGGCGTTACAGAGCATCTCGTGCTGTTTGCACATCTGCATTTTGCCGTCACGGCTGGCCGTGGTCTCCAGCTGGCCGGCGTCCAGGCGTTCGCCTATGCCGCAGCCGGTGCAGATGTATCCGGCAAATTTCTTTTCGTCAGACACGGTATTAACCCTCCGTTCCGGCTACGCGGTTGACAACTTGGACGGCGCGCAGGGCGGCGCCGGTGGCCTGCTGGGCGGCACGGTTCACATCCAGGGCGTCGGAGGAGCAGCCGGCGGCGAATACGCCCCCGTTCTCCGGGGCGGGCTCGATGAAGCCGCCCTCATTGATCTGGATGTCTACCGGGAAGCTCTCCTTGTCCACGCTGGGCTCCATGCCCACGGCCAGTACCACCAGGTCGTGCTCGTTGGCATAGCGCTCATAGCCCTCGGTGTTTACCCCATGCAGAATGGGATTGTTATTCTCCCTGTTTTGTACAATAGAGGCGACCTTGGACTTGATAAAACTTACGTTGGGGTTGGCTTTGACCTTGGAGTAAAACTCTTCAAACCGGTCGATGGCGCGGATATCTATATAGTAGATAGTTGATTTCCCCTCTTCACCCAGGGCCTCCTGAACGTAGTGAGTTTGTTTCAGGGTGGCCATGCAGCAGATGCGTGAGCAGTGCAGCAGATGGTTGTGATCACGTGAGCCTGCGCACTGGATGAAGGCGATATTTTTTGCTTCGCTGCCGTCAGATGGACGTATGATCTTACCGCCGGTAGGGCCATTAGGATCTGCCATGCGCTCGAACTCGACATTGGTAATTACATTCGCAAAGCGGTCATAGCCATAGGGCTGAATCTTGTTGGCATCGTATGGCTGCCAGCCGGTGGCCCAGATAATGGCGCCAACCTTGAATGATACGTTCTCTTCCTGCATCTCCAGATCAACAGCATCCACCTTACAGGCGGCCTTGGCCTTGTCGGCGTCGGCGGTTCCAATGATCTGTGGGTCAATCACATACTGTTGCGGGTAGGCCATGCGATGGGGCAGGTATGCGCCTTTGCGCTTACCCATGCCGTAGTTGTGCTCATCAGCAAATTCGGACTCGACGGCCTTGTTACAGTCTCCGCACGCAGTGCAGTTGTCGTTTATGTAACGAGGAGTGATCCTGATCGTAGCGGTATAGTTTCCCGCCTCTCCCTGGACATCTGTAACTTCAGCCATGGTGATGATCTTGAGATTTGGATTCATCTTGGCTCGGCGCTGGTTGATCTCCAGACCGCAGGTTGGAAAGCATAGCTTTGGAAAATATTTATATAGCTGTGTTACGCGTCCGCCTACATAGGGGCGCTTTTCAACCAGCACTACCTGCTTTCCTGTCTCAGCGGCTTCGAGGGCGGCAGTTAGG
>JBNKCL010000007.1:0-24112 GCA_050287725.1 Sedimenticolaceae bacterium | reverse complement strand
GTCCCGCTATCCTGCGCCGCAACCTGGGCGACAAGGCCGTGGAGATGGTCTACGCCGAGTCCGACGCCGACGGCCGTCCGGTGAAAGTGGTGGAGGTCGCCGCGGAACGGCAACGTCGCTTCTCCCTCAGCGACGCCGAGGTGGAAGAGCTGGCGCGCCAGGCGGTGCTCATCGAACAACATTACGGCCGGCCGATGGATATCGAGTGGGGACGCGACGGCAGCGACGGCAGGATCTACATCCTCCAGGCACGGCCGGAAACGGTACAAAGCCGTAGCGGCCGGGTCGTTGAACGCTACCGCCTGCAGGAACGGGGAAACATCCTGGTGGAAGGGCGCTCCATCGGTCATCGCATCGGGGCCGGCAGCGCCAAGGTGATCGCCAGCCTGAAGGAGATGGATCAGGTGCAACCGGGGGACGTGCTGGTCACCGACATGACCGACCCGGACTGGGAGCCGATCATGAAGCGGGCCGCCGCCATCGTCACCAACCGGGGCGGACGCACCTGCCATGCCGCCATCATCGCGCGGGAGCTCGGGGTACCGGCAGTGGTGGGAACCAACGACGCCACCCGCGCCATCCGGCACGGGCAGGAGGTGACCGTTTCCTGCGCCGAGGGGGACACCGGCTATATCTACGAAGGCCGGCTGGCGTTCGAACACCGGGTGGCGGAGCTGGATACCATGCCGGAGATCCCCACCAAGATCATGATGAACGTAGGCAACCCGGATCACGCCTTCAACTTCGCCGGCATCCCCAACCAGGGTGTAGGGCTGGCGCGTCTGGAGTTCATCATCAACAACATGATCGGCATCCATCCGCGCGCTCTGCTGGAGTATGACCGGCTGCCCGACGCGCTGCGCGGCGAAATCGAACCCCGCATCGCCGCTTACGCCGGCCCCCGGGAATTCTACGTCTCCAAGATCGCGGAAGGGGTCTCCACCCTGGCCGCCGCCTTCGCTCCACACCCGGTGATCGTGCGTATGTCCGACTTCAAGTCCAACGAGTACGCCAACCTGCTGGGCGGAAAACAATATGAGCCGGAGGAGGAAAATCCGATGCTCGGCTTTCGCGGCGCTTCCCGCTACGTCGCCGACAGCTTTCGTGCCTGCTGGGAAATGGAGTGCGAGGCACTGAAACGGGTACGCGACGACATGGGACTCACCAACGTGGAGATCATGATCCCCTTCGTGCGCACGCTGGAAGAGGCCCAGGCGGTGGTGAACGCCCTAGCGGAGAACGGCCTCGAGCGAGGCGAAAACGGCCTGCGCCTGATTATGATGTGCGAAATTCCTTCCAACGCCTTGCTGGCCGATCAGTTTCTGGAAAACTTCGACGGCTTCTCCATCGGCTCCAACGACCTGACCCAACTCACTCTCGGCCTGGACCGCGATTCCAGCCTCGTCGCGAAAAGTTTTGACGAACGCGACCCGGCAGTGAAAAAATTGCTATCAATGTCCATTAACACTTGCCGAAACCAGGGAAAATATATCGGCATCTGCGGCCAGGGGCCGTCCGATCACCCGGACCTGGCGAAGTGGCTGCTGGAACAAGGGATCAGCAGCATCTCCCTGAACCCGGACACGGTGATCGAAACCTGGCTGTTTATCGCCGGACGACAACCGAAAACGAACAACGATGCGTAAATCGTCTGCGCGCCAATCATGTTTCCTACTACCTGAGCAGCGAAAACCGAATGAATGACATCGATATCGTAATCACCTGTATGGGCCGGCTTCAACATTTGCAGCAGTCGCTGCCGTTGGCACTTGCCCAAAAACACGCGAACTGCATCGTGGTGGACTACTCCTGCCCCGATCATTGCGGTGAGTGGATCGAGGAAAATGGTTTCGCGGCACAGGTGGTGCGGGTTCCCGGTCAGAAACATTTCAATGCCAGCAATGCCCGAAATGCCGGTGCGGCAGCCGGAAATGCACCCTGGCTCTTCTTTTTGGACGCCGACATGCTGCTGGATGCAAAGGCGACGTCGACAATCCACCCGTTACTGACAACCGACGATTTATTTCTCTTCGAGATCCTCGAACCCGGCTCCGGAGTTATGGGAAGCTGTCTCTGCAAACGTGAGACGTTCGAACAAATCGGAGGCTATGACGAGATATTTCAAGGTTGGGGAAGAGAGGATGAAGACCTTTATGCACGGCTGCAATTGCAGGGAGCGAAATTGCAGTATTTGCCGGGCAACCTCATAACACCCATCTGGCATGACGACACACTGAGAACCCGCCACCACGAGCTTAAGGACAAAACTGCCAACCGACTTATCAATTGGATGTACGGAAATGCGAAACTGGATCTTTTGAAGATCCGGGACGGCGCCTTTGACAAAAAGCAACGGCTGGAACTGTATCGTGCGATACAGGGAGTTGTGTCCCAAGCCAGAATAACCGGTGACGGAGAATTGCTTGTTTCACTCGAGAAACAACAGCTGTGGGGAATGGAACTGCAAAGATCCTACCGTTGCCGCCTCAACCAAATCTCCGAGAAAAAAACACCGGCTTCTCCCGCGCACACCGCTGCTTCACCTGACACCGCCCTGCCCAGTTTTCAGGAAACGTTACGCATACTCCATGAGCGCTGGCCGGACCTCACATCCGACTCCAACGAAAAACCGATATTTCTTCTTTCTTCCGGCTTCCGGTCCGGTTCCACCCTGCTCCAGAGAATCCTGTTTCGAGAGGACTGGATCTGGGGCGAACCTTTCGGCCCTTCCGGGCTGTTTGAAAACCTGAGTCATACGATACGCGCTCTCTCGTCGGAGTGGTTATGGGACGAATTTCTGGAGGATGACGTCCGCTTCGAAAAAGAAAAAACAACCACCTGGATTGCCAATCTCTATCCTCATCCCCGTCACCTGCTGAACGCAACCCGGAGCTATCTCGAAAGTCTGTTCGCCGCTCCCGCGAAAGCGCGCGGTCACTCGCAATGGGGAGTGAAAGAAACCCGGCTGGACGCCGATATGGCCCTGTTTCTCAAATGGCTCTACCCGGAGTGCCGTCTGATTTTTCTGGTTCGAAATCCATACCACGCCTACCGTTCTTACCGGCGTTTTTCGAAACCCTGGTATATCCATTGGCCCCATCAGCGTCAGGATACCCCGGAGAGTTTCGGCATCCACTGGTTACGACTGACCCGAGGTTTTCAACAGGAAGCGGGTAACCTGGGCGCCTTGCTGCTGCAGTATGAGAAGCTGCTCGACCCGCAGTTCGATTGGTCTGCGGTCGAGGCGCATATCGGACACCCGGTGGACAAAAGCGCGCTGGAACACCGGGTAACCGGTCATGCGGATAACGACCCTTCCGATCCGGCGACCTTGATGGAGGAGCTGGTTCGCCTCTCTAATGTTGTGGGTTCCTACGCCTCTTCCCTGGGCTATTGGCTCCCTGCCCCGTCCGACCTGCGGCAGGAAACCGCATAAGACCTTTTATCACCCGGCGCCAACTATCGTGAGGAGATCAATGCTCCCCTTTCATTCCGGCTCCCTGCCATAGCGTCCGTTACCCCCCTGTAACCCGAGTCTCTCGCGAAACTCGCATGGCGCCATTACCCGACGGTCATTGGCTGCCGCCAAAGTATGAATGCGGCGTATCAGATCAATGTTACGAGCCAAGGACGTACGACCGCGATCGAACCAGATATTGTCCTCGATCCCGACCCGCACTCCGCCTCCTGCCGCAATTGAGACCGAATTCATCATGAGCTGCGCATCACCGATACCGGCGACGCTCCAGAAGCTTTCGGCCGGAAGATCCCGCACCATCAGACCGAGATGCAGCAGATCAGGTTGAGCGCAGGAGACGTTTCCAAGCAGCAGGTTGAAGTAGTGCGGCGGCCGAAGCAGACCCTTGCGTTCCAGATATTTCGCGTAGTTGATCATGCCGGCGTCGAACGCCTCCAGCTCCGGTAAAATACCGCTTCGCCGCATCTCCTCCGCCAACCGCATGATCATCAGAGGCGAACTCACGCTCACCTCTTTGTTGAAATTGACCGAACTGAGAGTCAGGCTCCCCATATCGGGCTTGAGGTTTCCTTCCAATTGCAGCGGTTCCGCCCGCCGTTCAAACTCGGAGGCCGAACGACCGCTGAGGGACACGCACACCACCAGTTCCGGAGCATATTTCCGAATATCCCCGATCATTCGAGCATAGAGTTCCGCCTGATGGCTGGGCGCTCCATGATCCGGATCACGTGCATGCAGATGCACCATGGTGATTCCCAGCTCGCATGCCTGATGCACATCTTCTACGATCTCGGATATGGAAATCGGGACGTACGGAGACATCTCTTTGGTAGGGATCATCCCGGTTGGTGCAAAATTAACTATCAACCCCATAATTACTCCTGTGATACGCCTCGCTGACCACTCAGCACATCATTCTTTGCCGCTTTCACGAGAATCGTCGCTTTGCCGTCGCGTTTGCTGCTGCATGGCTTTTGCAAAATAGTTCTTCGCCAGCTCGTGCTCTCCTTTGCGAATGTAAGTCATCCCCAGGCGGGTCAGAACCTGCGGATTCTCCGGTTCCAGTTCATGCGCCCGCAACAGAATCCGAAGCGCTTCGCCCAGAAGTCCGCGGCGCTCCTGTAGCTTCGCCATCCGGAGATGGAAATCGATACGATCCTCCCATTGAACCAGCGCCTGCTGCAACAGTTCCATCGCTTCGGTTTCGTTCTCCCGTTCCAACAACAGATCCACCAACGACCGATGTATCGTGTAAGAGACCGGACACAGTTCATGCGCCCGACGCAACGACATCTCGGCTTGTTCCAGATCCCCCTTCTGCCGATGGCCTGCGGCATAGGCTAAATGCACCTGATATGACTCAGGTTCCAGTTCGTGTGCGATATCGATCAGCGTCAACGCCTGATCTAAATCATGGCGTTCCCGAAACAACCGCGCCAACGCCAGATAGTACTCCACCTTCCCCTGTTCCCACCGGATAGCGAGCCGGTAGTTATCGATAGCCTGTTCGACATCTCCCGACCGATAACAGGCCTCGGCCAGTCCGGCATAGCCATTTGACCACTCCGGCCGCAGCTCTATGACAGAACGAAAATCGGAGGCTGCCTGCTGGAGTGCGCCGCTCTGCAGGCAAGCTTGTCCCGTTAACAGTTCGATCTCTCCCGCGCGCTCGTCCGGCAAGGAGGCACGCCCCAAAAAAGCGATCGCCTCGTTCGCATCACCCGCCGCCAAGGTCGCTCGGCCAAGCTCGAACCATAGTTCGCCGTCCTCCGGAGCGAGGACCGCCGCCTGCCGCAAAACATCGACCGACCGTTGATAACGCTCCAAGCGCGACAACGCCATCCCGAGTTGTTTGAGTAACTCCGCATCCGGTGCGCCCTGGCGCAACGCCCGCTCAAACTGCGGTACGCAACCGATATAATCCCCGCGCATAAACTTCTCGTTTCCCGCCCGGGCCAGCATATCACGGTCGCCGAATGTCGCTTGCAATTCGTGCGCGTCGCTTCCGCCATCCTCAATCACCCGACAAGGGGTTAGCCAGGGAAGCGATCCCTGTTTCGCAAAGCGCCCGATCCCCTGTTGCACCAGATCAAACTTCAGCACATAGTCGCCGGGATCCGGAGGAGTCTGTATCGTAATCGAAACTTTCGCGGCCTCTCCGGGAGCGACCTCTTTCGTAAGCGTTCCATCTCCACAAGACATCAGAATTTTCCGGCCCAAAACATCCAGCCACCAGCCGCAGAGAGTGATACCGCTCAGCGAGGTCGCGAGCCAGGAATCCGGACTGCAATTCCGGATCGTCATACACAGCATTATTTTGCGGTTGGCCCCGATTCGATCCCAATCCGGAAGCAGCTTCCGCTTCGCGACCAGAGAGATCTTGCCTTTGCATCCTTCCTCGGGAACAATCGGACCCGTAACGCTTGCCGGAAGTGACGCACCCGCCACCCCGATCGATTCTTCCTCCAACAATTCGTCAATAATTTCGGATACTCGTGACACATAAGGAGATTGCAGGATATTGAGGTGTTCTCCCGGAACGACGCGCACCCGATATCCGGCGGGGAAAAAACGCTCAAACATTCGTTCCGGCTGAGAAAAGGTCTTAAACGGATTGGCGTCACTGTCCCGCCCGAATACCAGCGTGACCGGAAACCCGAACACCCGGTTACGCCGCACCAGCGGACCGAATCCCTCCACCGCAATCAAGTTGGCGACCGTTTTGCCCCGTTTTTGCAGTTGCCGGGCCACTTCCCCCATGAGTTCAGCCCCTGAGCAATAAGCACCCAGACAGTACTCCCCTGTCGACTGTATGGCGATGATCTCGTCCGCATACCAGGATGCCAGCTCGTCCAGATCGCGATCGCTGAACCCCCGCATCAGGTAAGCCGACCACATGCCGCAGATCGCCCTCCCTCCGCGCAAGGATCGATGAAGCTCCTGAAGGGCATTAAAGCCGTGACTACACCAGAACAACCCGGGACGCATACCCTCCGGGTTAAGCTGCACCAAAAGCGAATTGGACTCCGCCCGTTCCCCCTCCCAACCCTGAGTAAAGGCGAAAAGCTGTTGTAACAGCTCGGGAGCCAATGTCGGCGATGGTTGTTCTACCGCCTGCCCGCCCCCCGGTGCACGCTCATCTTCCGCCAGCAACGATGCAATTCCGGCGATGGTGCGAAACCGGAACAGATCTGATACCGGTATAGTGACAGCGAACTCTTCTTCGATCCGTGCGACCAGCTTCACCATCAATAACGAGTAGCCTCCCAGATCGAAGAAATCCTCGTCGACTCCGATCTCATCCACGCGCCAAAGCAGTTCTTTCCAGATCTCGACAAGTCGTTGTTCAACCAAATTTTGGGGCTGACGACAGGTCGCTTCACGGAACGGATTCACCCGGGTCGTCGTGGATGTCTCCTCTGATTCCGGCGGGGAGAAAACAGCGTCCAGCGATTCCGTGAGCCTGCGTTCCAGAAGCCGGGCCTGATCCGACAGAAGGGGATGTTCAAACAGGGTCGCCACCTCAAGCTCTTTTCCGAATACCACCTGGATTCGGACCGCCAGACGAACCAGCAGCAGCGAGTTCCCGCCCAATTCAAAAAAATGCGATTCAGATGCCACGGAGGCATCCGGCAACAGCTCCTGCCAAACATCAACGAGTTTCCGTTCGATCGCAGTAGCCGGCTCACTCCTTTTCTTTGATCGCCGAACAGGATGCGGCAGTGCCGCTACATCCAGCTTACCGTTGGGGGTCAACGGCAACTTCTTCAAGAGCGTGAACGAACCGGGCATCATATACCCGGGCAACCGGAGAGAGAGGTAACGCCGCACCTCCTGCTCCCAATCATCCTCCGGTTCCCCCTCCGAAACCAAATAGGCGGCCAGATGCCTCCCTTCAGCATCCCCCTGCTCCACCACCGCCGCATCCCGCACCTTGGGATGCAACCGCAGTACAACTTCGATCTCATCCGGTTCGATCCGGAACCCTCGGATTTTTATCTGGCGATCGCGGCGTCCGATAAACTGGAGCGACCCATCCGGGCGCAATTCGGCCAAGTCCCCGGTTCGATAGACTCGCCCCAAGCCCGGTATTTCCCTGAACCGCTCATCTGTCAGCTCCGGACGATTGAGATAACCGCAGGCCAGACCGTCGCCGCCGATGTAAATCTCCCCAGTTACTCCCATCGCCACCGATTGTCCTTGGTCATCCAGCAGGTGAACCGAACTGTTGGCGACAGGCCGACCGATCGGAACCGTACCCCCGGCCGCCGGAACCTTTGTTACCAGGTGCCAAGTGGTAAAGGTGGTATTTTCCGTGGGCCCGTACATATGCAATAACCTTTGCGGCGCTCCACCGGACAGAACACGGCGGACCGCTTCAGGGTCCACCTGTTCCCCGCCGAACAGCAGATCTCGCAGTGACCGGAAGGCCTGCGGGAAGGTATACGCGATCAGATTGAACAGGGCGGTTGTCAGAAACAGTGTAGTGATACGGTGCCGCTTCAGCTCCACCGCAAGATCCGGGGGAGAAAGAAGGGTCTCGCCCTCGATAATCACCAGCGTAGCGCCGTTTAACAGCGCCCCCCAAATCTCGAAAGTGGCCGCGTCGAAAGAACTGTTGGAAACCTGGGCGACACGGTCACCCTCTCCCAACTGTACATAATCCGTATTCACAACCAGCCGCATTACCGCACGGTGCGGGATCACCACCCCCTTGGGCGTTCCGGTGGATCCGGAGGTATACATTACGTAGGCCGCCGTCTCCCCACCCGCGACCACGGAGTTCGACGTTTCCTCATTCTCCAACGGCAATTCCGCTGCCGGCTCCACCGGAAGCACCTCTATTCCCGTCTGCGCCAAGAACAGCGCCTCTCCCGAATGCGCCAACACCACCCTCACCCCGGCGTCCTGAACCATGAACCGTAACCTCTCCTCCGGATAGGCGGGATCCAACGGCAAATAGGCGCCCCCCGACTTGAGGATACCGAGCAGCGCGATCACCTGCTCTATCGATCGTTCCAGAAACAGACCTACCGGCTCCCCGTCTGACACGCCACGAGCACGCAGGTGTCGCGCCAATCGTTCAGCCCGTTCGTTCAAGTCCCCATAACAAACGACCTGCTCATTCCGCTTCAACGCCACCGCCTCAGGCCGACGTTCCGCCTGCTGCTCGAACCGTTGATGGATAGCGCATTCCCGGGGGTAGTCGGTGTCCGGTGTGTGGGGAATAGAGAAGTGCTGCGGTTGTTGCGCCTGTTCCGTCTCCGATGAGAGAACGCCGACCGATTGCTCCGGATCGATGACAATCTGTTGCAACAGACGTTCATACTGTTCCAACCATCCCGTTACCCGCGGTTCATCGAAAAGCGCACGGTTATATACGAAACTCAGATTGAGCCGGTCTTCGTTTTCTTGAACATCACAGTGCAGATTGAACTTTGACACAATACCGACGCGTTGCCTCTCGCTAACCCGCAGGCCGGAAAGCTCCAGCTTCGCCGCTTCCATGTTGCGCATATTAAACATCACCTGGAACAACGGGCTGTGACTACGCGAACGTTCCGGACGCAATTGTTCCACCAGATATTCGAACGGCAGTTCCTGGTGGTCAAATGCCGCGATACTCGCGTTGCGGGTCTCCGCCAGGAACTCCGTGAACGATTTCTCAGGTTCGATCCGGCTGCGCAGTACCAACGTATTGACAAACAGACCTATCACTCCTTCCACTTCCTGCGATAACCGATTGGCGACTGTAATTCCGACCGGGATATCCGGCTGTCTGGTGCAGCGATACAACAGCAGATTAAAAGCGGAAAACAGCACCATAAACAGCGTGCATTCTCGTGTGAGTGCCAGTCGGCGCAGTTCGGCGGTCAATTCGCGGGTCAAGGTCAGATTAACCCGTCCCCCCTCATTCATATTGCGGGCCGGGTGTTCGCGGTCCGTCGGCAACCGCAATCGTCCCGGCGCACCGAAAAGATAAGAACGCCAGAACGCGAGTTCACGCTGCCGCAGATCTCCCTGCATATGCTGTCGCTGCCAGTGGCTGTATGTTCGATATCGAACCGGCAGCGGTTGCAGCTTCGGCTCGGAATTCGCGCAGAATGCGTTATAGGCGATGCCCAACTCCCGCAACAGAACCGCGAGCGACCAACCGTCGCTGATGATGTGGTGAATATTTCCGAGCAACAGATAACGTCGTTCCCCCAATGTGACCAAAGTCATCCGGAACAACGGTCCCCGCGCAAGATCGAAGGGGATCAGTGCATCTTTCTCCAACAGCTCCCGCCCCCGTTGTTCCGCATTCGCCGGCGGCTGGTCCGATAGATCGAGCAGCGTGAGCGGATCATAGGGCTCCAACAATTCCACCCGCGGTTCACCGGCCACTTCCCGAAACACCATTCGCAGCGCCTCGTGCCGTTCTACCAAAAGACCGATTGCGCGACGCAACGCCTCCCGGTTGACCGGACCCTCCAAATGGAAACTGAACGGAACATTATAGAGAGGGTTGGGACGCCCCTCGAGACGATCCAAAAACCAGAGTCGCTGCTGGGAGAACGAGAGCAACTCCTCTTGTTCCGGTGGACATTCGAAATCTCCCGGATTCGCCCCCGGTTCCCCATCAAGATGCTGACGCAGAAGTTTCCCCAGCAGCCGGCTTCGTTTCGCCGACGCCGACGCCCCCGGACCGTCCACATTGGAATCGACCGGGTCCTTCATGGTTCTCCGTCCCGCTTCGGGATTTGCCGTTCCACCTCTCCCTGCAAGCGAGAAAGAAGTGAACCCGGGGTCTTCAAAGAACATCCTATGAGCTCAGCGGCCAACCCCGCCACGGTGGGATGATGAAAGGGAGTGGTAACAGGCAGTTCCAGCTCGAACATTTCATTGATTCGGGTAATCAGACGTATCCCTTTCAGGGAGTCGCCTCCGAGTGCAAAAAAGTTATCCAAACGCCCTACCCGCTCTCTCGCAACCAAACCGGCCATGAGCTCCGCCAGCACCGATTCCACTTCGTCGGCGGGCTGCTCATAAGGGGGCCTCAGAGCCGTCTCCAGTTTTTCCGCCAACCCGATCCGCTGAACCTTGCCGGTAGGCCCTTTGGGGATGCTCTCCAGAAACACCACTTGAGAGGGAACCTTAAAGTCAGCCAGATGGCGAAAGAGAAATGTGCGCACTTCCTGTTCCGAGAGACCGTTATCCTCCGCCACCACCGCAACCGCGATATCTTCTCCCAAGGTGGGATGCGGCAGTGCAAACGCCACTGCCTGCCGGATCCCGGGAAGGGTCATCAGCAGATCGTCGATCTCACGTGGCGCAATCTTCTCTCCGCCGCGGTTGATGATCTCTTTCAGTCTGCCGGTAATGAAGAGATACCCCTCCCGATCCAACCAACCCTGGTCGCCCGTCCGAAACCAACCGTTGGAAAAGGCCTGGTGGTTGGCCTCCGGATTGTTGTGATAACCGGTCATGACGTTTGCGCCACGGATAACGATCTCCCCCCTCTCCTCCGGACCCAACAGCGCCCCCTCAGGGTCCATTATCACCACCTCGGGGCCTGCCGCCAGTCCCACCGACCCGGGCTTGCGCGCTGCGGGCGGCAACGGATTGCTCGTCATCTGGTGCGCGGCCTCCGTCATCCCGTAGGCCTCGATTACCGGCACCGAAAACGCCGTTTCCAGCCGTTGTAAGACGATCGGGGAGAGGACGGCCGAAGAGGAGCGGATCAGCCGCAGTCCCGTACCTGCCGCTGAGCCTTCTTCCAGATGCTCCAGGACCGCCTGGTGAATGGTGGGCACCGCGCTGTACCAACTGATCCCTTCATGTCGCAGCCACTCCAGAAACCGGTCCGCCTGAAACCCCCGGGTACAACACACCGAGCCGGCGACCGCCAATGGAGCTAAGAGCGACGCCACCAGTCCGTGAATATGAAACAGCGGCATGACACTGAGGCCGCGATCCGCTGGCGATAACTGAAGGGTGGCGGCGACATTGAGTGCCGAACGCACTAGGTTGCGTTGGCTGAGCGGGACCATTTTAGGCCGGGAAGTGGTACCCGAGGTGTGAAGCACCAACGCTTCACTATCGGCTTGTGGCGTATTGCCTCGACCGGCCGTCTCTCCCGGTATTGTTAAAATCCGAAATCGCCCCGCTGCCCCGCTCTCCGCTTGCACCCGAAAAACGGGAATCCCTAGCTCCCGAGCCACCCCGGCGACCACCCCATCATCCCCCTTCTCCAGTACCACGGCACGCGGCATGAGATCTTCCAGATAAAATCGGAATTCCTCCTCTCGATAAGCGGGATTGAGCGGAGCACAAGAAGCGTGCCCCATCAACGAAAGGGCGACGGCAGCCATAAGCGGGCCATCGGGAAGCACCACCGCGACCCGATCTCCAGCGGAGATTCCGGCACGCTGCAGCTCCGCCCCGGCCTCCTCCATCAGCGCCAGCAGTTCAAGATAGAATAAAGGGGACTCCCCCGGTGCCGTGATGGCCGGATGCTCCGGGAACAACGCCCGTCCACCGCGCAGCAGTGAAAGGATGGTATCGTTCCGCATCAACTGACTTGCCATCCGTCGCTCCCCGAACCCCGAAATGGCCGCACAGCGCCGGCCCCGCAACCCTGATGCCGCGGCAACCCCGAGGCTACCCGGCACACCGGACCAAGCCTATCAACAAACGGAAATAGCAGCCAGCCGGAACGGACGGACGGACGCGAAGCAGCCGCTGACGGCCTTTAATGCCCCGGTTTAGCGCAAACCGAAGAGGCCCTCAACACAGGGAAAAGCATCGGATGACCGATGACGCAGTCGCCCGCCACGACCGCGGGAAAACAAGTAAATATTCTTCAGTGCTTTTCGATACCCCGATGTGCGCTCTTGCCCCACACCGCCTCCACTCGAGCATCGCGACCACAGCCTTCACGGTATCCATTATAGGCGTCGGATTTTTTGACATAACCGAACCTTGTGAGCGTTCGATCCTGTGATTGATAGTAGTTCTGGTGATACGCCTCGGCCGGCCAGAAGGGCCCGGCGTCAAGAATGGGGGTTACGACACTCTGCCCAAGCTCTTTCTCCGCCGCCTCCTTGGAGGCCTCGGCAAGGCGCCGTTGCTCCTCGCTGTTCACGAATATTGCGGTCTGATAACTCTCGCCCCGGTCGCAGAACTGGCCGCCGGGATCGGTAGGATCCACCGAATGCCAGTACACATCGAGCAATTTCTCATAGCTGACCACCGCCGGATCAAAGGTGATCTTCACCGCCTCCTTATGCCCGGTGCCGCCATGCGAGACCTGACGGTAGGTAGGATTATCCACATGACCGCCGGTAAATCCGGAGATGGTCTCCGTTACCCCCGGCACATGGTCGAAATCCGCCTCCACGCACCAAAAACACCCTCCCGCAAAGATCGCAGTCTCCGTTTTGGCCGCCTGGGCCGGAACGGTCAGCACAGCCAGCAAACCTATTATTAATGATATTGATCGCATCATTTCTCCACCTCTGGTTGCATACTCATACTTCTTATATAGAGTAGACTACCCGCCACTGTGATCGGTTTCCGCTCTAAACACCTTCTCGTCACAGGGTTAAGCGATACATTGAGCCCCGGGTCCGCTAAAATCGGTCTATACCGTTCTGCTCCAACGGACGGGCGGGATGCAGTAATAAGGAATCGGGAGATCAGCCGTGAAAGAAAAAGATGTTGATGTCGCCATCATCGGTGCCGGCAGTGCCGGTCTATATGCTCTTGGCAAGGTACGGGCCTCAGGCAAGAGTTTTGTGTTAATAGACGGCGGAACGCTCGGCACCACCTGCGCCCGGGTCGGCTGCATGCCCTCCAAGGCCTTCATCCAGGTTGCCGAGGAGTACCACCGCCGGCACACCATGGATCGCTATGGCATCACGGGACGGACCGATCTGAAGCTTGATACCGGCGAAGCGATGGAACATGTGCGGGAGCTACGCGATACCTTTGTGGAACGGGTGCTCTCGCACAGCACCGACCAGATGGACAAGCAACATCTTCTGCGCGGCAATGCCCGTTTTCTGGACCCCCACACGCTGGAGGTGGGGAAGCAAAGAATCCGGGCGGAACGCATCATCATCGCCACCGGCTCACGCCCTCTGATCCCTGCCGCCTGGAATGCATTTCGGGATCGCATCCTTACCACCGACGAACTGTTCGAACAGGAGGAACTGCCGGAGTCGATGGCGGTAATCGGCCTGGGAGCCATCGGCCTGGAATTGGGCCAGTCCCTGGCGCGTTTGGGGGTCGAGGTCACCGGATTCGACCTGTTGGAGAGCATCGGCGGACTCAGTGATCCGGAGGTGGCCAAGAACGCCATCAATACTCTCTCGCGGGAGTTCCCCATGCACCTGGGGAAGGCGGCGGAAATTACCCCTGAGGAAAAAGGTCTGCGAGTCACCGCCGGGGAACACTCGGTGGTTGTGAAGAAAGTACTGGCGAGTCTCGGACGTATCCCCAACCTGGAAGGACTGAATCTGGAACAGGCGGGGATCGAATGCAGCCCGCGGGGAATCCCTTTGTACGATCCGCACACCATGCAGTGCGGCGACTCCCACATCTTCATCGCCGGTGATGTGAACGGCGACCGCCCGCTGCTGCACGAGGCGGGGGACGAAGGACGGATCGCGGGTCTGAACGCCGCCCAAGATGCGATCAGCGCCTTTCAGCGCAAAACTCCGCTGGGGATCGTCTTCTGCGATCCGAACATCTGCCTGGTCGGGACGCGTTGGTCCCAGTTAAATCCGAAGACCACGGCGGTGGGAGAGGTCCAGTTCCCACCGGTGGGGCGCGCCCTGATCATGGGGAAAAACAAGGGGATGCTGCGGGTCTATGCCGACCAGGCCAGCGGTCGGCTGTTGGGTGCGGAGATGTTCTGCGTCCGGGGTGAGCATCTCGGCCACCTCCTCTCCTGGTGTATCCAGCAGGAACTCACCGTGGGCGAGTTGCTGCGCATGCCTTTCTACCATCCGGTAATCGAAGAGGCGTTGCAGGCGGCTCTTTATGACTGCTACACAAAAGTGCAGACCAAGAACGACGGCCCAATTACGGAACTGAAACCGATGCTCACGCCTCGTTGAAGGCGCGCGCCAGCATCTCTTCGAACGGCGCAATCAGATAGTCCATCAGGGTTCGTTCTCCGGTATTGATCATCACATCGACCAACATACCGGACACCAATTGCAGATGCCTCTCGGCAAGCACCCCGGTACTGCCGGGATCCACCTTGAGCGTGGCCTTATAGTAGGACTGGTCGTTACTCTCGTCCCGATAGGTGTCGATGGAGATATCCTGGAGACTCGCATAAAGACTGGGGAAACGCCTGGCACCGTCAAATACCGGGAATCTGACCTCTGCCTTCAATCCGGAATGCAGCACATCGATATCCATCGGCGAAACCCTCGCCTGGATATCAAACTCCTGCGCCAACGGCACGATCTCCATGATCGGCTCGCCCGCCTTGATGACGGCACCCAGGGTCACCACATTGAATCCCTTCACTTTTCCCGCCACCGGCGCGCGAATGGCGATCCGCGACAACTTGTCCAATAAATCGCGCTCATGCGCACTGAGATCCGACTGTCGGCTCCGAAATTCATGAATACCGCTGTTGACTTCGCTTTTGTACTCCTCTTTTCGCAGACTGATCTGATGCATGATCTCTGGTTTCGACTCCTCCAACCCGGCGATCACGCCCTGCTGCTCGACGATATCCCCCTGCAGCTCGGCGCTGACTCTTTGCACTTCCCGCAGCTTTGACTTGGAAACCAGATTCTTTTCCGCCAACTGACGCAACCCCTTCAGATCCTCGTTCACCAAGGCGAGTCTTTGCCGCAGTGTCTCGATCAGCCTTTTACTGTGGGTGATCTGCTTTTCCGCCTGCGCCAATCTCTGCTGCAGTACGTCACGTTCCTCCACCTGCGCCTGCCGGCGGGACTGGAAAAGCTGCTGCTGTGTTTTCAGTATCCTGTCGGCGGATTCCGAAGCCGCCTGGCGACGAAGGGCATCGCTGAATTGCAACTCCGGTTTCTCATCACGCTCCGCGATCAGGCGTTCCAGACTGGCGCGCACCTCCAGCAACTGCTCCCGGGTGTTCTCCAGCTGAATCTGCAACGAGGTATCGTCCAGGCTTAACAGAAGCTGTCCCTGCTCGACCAGGTCGCCATCCTTGACCTTAATCTCCTTGACCAGTCCTCCGTCCAAATGCTGCACGATTTTATTCTGGGACGAAACGATAATACGACCCTTTGCCACCACCGCGCTTTGCAGAGGAGCCAGTGACGCCCATCCGAAAAAAAATACGAAGGTTACAAGCAGTGCGCAATAGCCAAGGATCCGATAGTTGCGATCATCCCCGGCGATTTGAATTTTTTCGGCTTGCGTGGTCTGCCGAGACGCTTTCATTTCATGTTTGGCCACTTTCTTATTCCCTTTGTCGACCTGTCAGGCGTCCGCGAGATGCAAGGGCTGAACCCTGGCGGGCGGCTGATGCGCCACCTTGGACAGTTCTTCCAGCACCGCGGTTTTCGGACCGAACAGTTTCATTCTTCCTTCTTCCATCATCAGAATCTTATCCGCCAGGTCCAGAATATTTTTTCGATGACTTACCAGAATCAGGGTCACGCCCCGCTTCTTGAGATGATGACAGGCGGATTCAAGCGCCCACTCGCCCTTCTCGTCCAGATTGGAGTTCGGTTCATCCAGTACCACCAGCTTGGGCTGTCCATATACCGCGCGGGCCAGACCGATACGCTGACGTTGCCCACCCGACAGGGCCGCACCGTCGGCTCCGATCCGGGTGGAATAGCCTTCCGGCAACCGTCGAATCATCTCATCCACACCCGCCAGCCGTGCCGCCGCAACGATCTGGTTCGGATCCAGTTCGCCGAATCTGGCGATATTTTCCGCGATGGTGCCGTCAAACAGTTCCACATCCTGAGGCAGATATCCGATCTCAGGACCCAGTTCATCACGGTTCCAATGTTGGATCTCGGCCCCGTCCAGCCGCACGCTGCCGGCGGATAACGGCCAAACACCGAGCATGGCCCGCACCAGGGAAGTCTTGCCGGCAGCGCTGTTTCCGATGACCGCCAGCATCTCCCCGGCGCGCAGGGCGAGAGAAATCCCTTTCAGAACCGGTTGTTGGCCTCCGGGGGGAATCAAAACAGCCGCCTCGACCACAAGCGCGCCGCTTGGAGCAGGCAGTGTCAAACGACGCTCGTGTTCCGGGAATTGGGCCAGCAATTGATTCAGACGCGAATAGGCCAGCCTGGCACTGGAAAAAGATTTCCAGGCGCCGATCAATTGATCGATCGGCGCGAGCGCCCGGCCCAACAAGATGGAACCCGCGATCACCATACCGGCGGTGATGTGGTTTTCAATCGCCAAATATGCGCCCAACCCTAACATCATGGATTGAAACAACAGCCGCAGATTCTTGCTCAACCCGGTCCATAATCCGGACCGGTCCGCTGTCTCGGACTGCATCTTGATCGCCTGCAGATGCTTTTGCAGCCATTGCTTATGGATGCTTTCCCGCATCCCCATCGCCATCAGAACCTCCGCATTTTTGATCTGCGCGTCCGATATCCGGAAGGCGTCCACCTGCGCTTCCGCCGCTTTTCGAATCGAACCGCGGGTCGAAAACTCGTTCACCAGGGTCAACGCCAGTAAAACAATAACCGACAACAAGGCAAGCCATCCGAACAAAGGATCGAACAAAAACAGGACCGCCAGATAAATCGGAACCCACGGAGTGTCAAAAAAGGCGAAAGCGCCGTTTCCCAGCAAAAACTGGCGTATCTGCATCAGGTCGTTCAGAGGCTGGTTTGTCGTCCGGCCCGGATTCTGGAGCGCATGACGTCCCAACGCATCACATACTCTCGCGTTCAGTTGATCGTCCAGCCTGGCGCCAAACCGTATAAGCATCCTGGAACGGGCGAAATCAAGAATACCCATGGTCACAAACATCCAGGCCACGATCAGCGTCAATAGCAGCAGTGTCTCTTCGCTGCGGCTGGCCATTACCCGATCATAAACCTGAAGCATGTAGATCGGCGGCACCAGCATGATGATATTTATGAAGAAACTGAAGAAACCGGCCGTGACCAACGTCCCTTTGTTGGCCGACAGCATGTTTCTGAGTTCCGATTTTGAAATACGGTTATGCGAATTCATCTTTATTCTCACTGCGCTTCCCGTGCATTTGCCCGGCGAAAAGCGGGGCGTACGATTCGCCACAATATTGTGACAACCGAAACACCCCGCTTTTCGCAACCCCTTTATGCGATATCCGCGTAATACGCTTCGACCTGCGCCTGCTGCTCCTCCGTAAGCATGACGATATTCGCTTCCGTGATATCTCCGTAGACGTCGATCGTTCCCAGAGAGTCTCCGGCCTCGTTGGACAAGCTGACCAGGCTGTGCGAACTACTCAGCTGCTCCAGTTCGAACGTCACATCCGGCCCGCCGAGAACAAGCTGATCGCCGTCGTTGCTGGAGAAATATTTCACCAGGTCGTTGCCGATTCCAACGCCTTCCGCCCAGAAATAGAAGATGTCGGCTCCGGATCCTCCGTTCAGGTAGTCATTCGCACCATCGGAAATGGCCGCCAGCACGTCGTTGCCATCCCCGCCGTACAACACATCTTCACCGGCCCCGTCGACCAGGATGTCGTTGCCGTAGCTGCCGTCCAGCCGATCGTTGCCGTCTTCACCGAGCAGCACATCATCGCCATCCTGTCCGTAGAGCTGATCATTACCCGTGCCGCCAAGCAGCGTATCGCCATCCCCGCCGCCATAGAGCACATCGTCTCCGTCGCCGGCGATCAGGGAGTCGGCGCCATAACCGCCGGAGAGCTTATCGTTCCCTTCGCCGCCGCTCAGGATGTCGTCACCGTCATCACCGGAGAGATAGTCGTTACCGACATCGCCGATCAACCGGTCATTGCCGGAACCGCCGTACAGCTTGTCGTCCCCTTCACGGCCCGCCAACAGATCGTCACCGTTGTCGCCGCACAGGGTATCGTCGCCGAGGCCGCCATCCAGAATATCGGCACCGTTTCCGCCATTCAGGTAGTCGCTGCCGTCGCCGCCGGTCAACTGATCTTCACCGTCATAGCCGTACAGGGTGTCGTTCCCGTCGCCGCCGTCCATGACGTCGTCACCGCCGTAGCCCTTCAGGTAGTCGTCGCCCGCACCGCCGGTCAGGGTGTCGTTGCCGTCGCCGCCGTTCAGATAGTCGTTGCCGTCGCCACCGTCCAGAACGTC
The DNA here is from genome assembly GCA_050287725.1 of Sedimenticolaceae bacterium. Classification (GTDB taxonomy): domain Bacteria; phylum Pseudomonadota; class Gammaproteobacteria; order Chromatiales; family Chromatiaceae; genus CBFDBF01. The sequence goes on along the minus strand of JBNKCL010000007.1, from coordinate 5,341 downwards.
GTCACCCGCCTCGCCGTACAGCCTGTCGTCTCCGGCTCCGCCGCTCAGGGTATCGTTCCCGTCGCCGCCGCTGAGTGAGTCGTTGCCCTCGCCGCCGATCAGAGTGTCCGCACCCTCATAACCGTACAGCGAGTCGTTCCCCACTCCACCGTCCAGGGTGTCGTTGCCGGCACGGCCCTTCAGGTAGTCGTTACCGGCTTCGCCGTACAGCACGTCATCGCCGTCACCGCCGTCGAGGCAGTCGTCCCCGTCACCACCCCAGACCTGGTCATTGCCGGCATCGGCATACACGCTGTCGTTGCCGCCGCGCGCCCAGATCTGGTCGTCCACGTTCAACGTATGGATGTAGTCGCCGTTCTCGGAACCGAAGGTGTTCTCCGCACCCAGGTAGAAGTTGTTGAGCCAGGTGGCAAGATCCCCCAGGTTGGCGTTCTGATCACCGTCCTCGTTCAGGATGTAGTCGCCCTCGATGGCAAAACCGAGATGATAGATACTGTCGATTACGGTGTTGATGAAGTTGTCGCCCCGGTATCTCTCTTTGGCGCCGTCGTTCTGCACCAGATGGAACCCGGTCTCCGCATCGTCTTCGTCATCACCATGCAGCTCAACCCACTGATCATAGTATTTGTCGCGGATGTACTCGTTGATGGCCTTGACGTCCTCCACCGAGATCACGTTGTCCGCCGCCAGCTGCAGGGTCTCGATCGCTTCGATCAGGATATGGTTCATGGCGTTGGCCGCCGCCGCGCCTTCGTTGATATCGCCCGCGTTGGTGCAGTGCGACAGGCCGGTATCATTCTTGACCACATCCACCAGCTCGTCCAGGCCGGTGCCCGTATCCGCCGGGTTCAGATAGAAGAAGTTCAGCCAGTCCGCCAGGTCAGTCAGGGTCGCGTTCTCGTTGCCGTCTTCGTTCAGAATGTTATCGCCCTGGATCTCATAGCCCAGGTGATAAATACTGTCCGCCACGGTGTTGACGAAGTTCTTGCCGAACATGTAGGTGTTGGCCCCGTCGTTTTGCACCAGGTGGAACCCGGTCTCCGAGTCGCTTTCGTCGTCACCGTGCAGGGCGCTCCACTCCTCCTTGTAGTAGGCGCGGATGTAGGCGTTGATGGCCCGTACGTCGTCCACGCTGAAGGAACCGTCGGCCGCTGCGTTGGTAGCCTGGATCGCCTCGTTCAGGATGGCGTTCATGGTGTTGGCCGTGTCCACCGCCTCCTCGATCTCCGCCTCCGGAACGTTGCAGTCCAGTCCCTTGTCCGCCATCACGATGTCGACGATGCGGTCCAGGCCGGTATCGGTGGTGGAGTGGTCGGTATAGAACTCGGTCAGCCACTCGGCCAACTGCTCCACCGTGGCATTGGGGTTGCCGTCTTCGTTCAACACCTGGCCGTCCTGGATCTCAAACCCCAGGTGATAGATGCCGTCCGCTACGGTGTTGACCAGGTTGTCCCCACGATACTGCTTGCTGGAACCGTCGTTCTGGATCAGATGGAACCCGGTCTCTTCGTTATCTTCATCGTCGCCGTGCAGTTCCGCCCACCGATCCTGGTAGTGCTCGCGGATATACTCGTTCAGGGCATACACGTCGTCCACGCTGAACTGACCGTCGTCCAGCGCCACCCCGGTAAACTCGATCGCTTCCATCAGGATCTGGTTCATGGCGCTGGCGGCATCCAGACCGCCGGCAAAGTCCTGGGCCGATATGTGTCCGCGCAGGCCCAGATCGGTGCTCATCTGTTCCACCAACTGGTCCAGACGCCCGCTCTCGGGATCGGGACGCGGTAACGGTTGCTGCGGCGCCGGATCCACCTGGTTGGCCGCCGTGGCGGTGCCGCTGATGTCGTCGATGGAGAGATGTCCATACACCTTGATGGTGCCCATGGACTCGCCGGTCTCGCTGTTGGTGAGAAGAACGTTGTGATAGCCGCCATCCTGGTCGATGACGTACTCCACGCCTTCGCCGTCGATCACCAGCCGGTCACCGTCCTCGCTGGAAAAATATTTCACATAATCGGTACCGATGCCCGCGCCTTCCACATTGAAGTAGAAGGTGTCGGCACCACCCTCGCCGTAGAGGTAGTCGGTGGCGCCGTCGGAACCGGCATAGATGCTGTCGTCTCCGTCACCGGCGTAGACCTTATCTTCACCGTCGCCGGTGGTGATGCTGTCGTTGCCGTCATAACCGTACAGGGTGTCGTTCCCGTCGCCGCCGTCCATGACGTCGTCACCGCCGTAGCCCTTCAGGTAGTCGTCGCCCGCACCGCCGGTCAGGGTGTCGTTGCCGTCGCCACCGTTCAGATAGTCGTTGCCGTCGCCACCGTCCAGAACGTCATCGCCCGTCTCGCCGTACAGCTTGTCGTCTCCGGCTCCGCCGCTCAGGGTATCGTTCCCGTCGCCGCCGCTGAGTGAGTCGTTGCCCTCGCCGCCGGTCAACTGATCTTCACCGTCGTAGCCGTACAGGGTATCGTCACCGGCACCCCCGTCCAGAACGTCATCGCCGCCGTATCCCTTCAGGTAATCGTTTCCTTCTCCACCCGTCAGGGTATCGTTGCCGTCGCCGCCGTTCAGGTAGTCGTTGCCGTCGCCACCGTCCAGAACGTCGTCGCCCGCCTCGCCGTACAGCGTGTCATCTCCGGCTCCACCGGTCAGGGTGTCGTTGTCGTCGCCGCCGTTGAGATAATCATTGCCTTCGCCGCCGGTCAGTTGGTCTTCGCCTTCGTAGCCGTACAGATGATCATCACCGATCCCGCCATCCAGGGTGTCGTTACCGGCACGTCCCTTCAGGTAGTCATTCCCGGCTTCGCCGTACAGCACGTCATCGCCGTCACCGCCGTCGATAAAGTCGTTACCGTCTCCGCCCCATACCTGGTCGTTGCCGGCGTCGGCATAAACCCTGTCGTCCCCTGCCCGCGCCCAGATCTGGTCGTCCACATTCAGGGTGTGGATGTAGTCGCCGTTCTCGGAACCGAAGGTGTTCTCCGCACCCAGGTAGAAGTTGTTAAGCCAGGTGGCCAGATCCCCCAGGCTGGCGTTCTGGTTGCCGTCCTCGTTCAGGATGTAGTCGCCCTCAATGGCAAAGCCGAGATGGTAGATGCCGTCGATTACGGTATCGATCAGTTTGTCGCCCCGATAACGGATACTCCCGCCGTCGTTCTGCACCAGATGGAACCCGGTCTCTTCGCTATCCTCGTCATCGCCATGCAGTTCCGTCCACTCCTGCAGATAGTTTACGCGGATGTACTCGTTGATGGCCTTGACGTCCTCCACCGAGATCACGTTGTCCGCCGCCAACTGCAAGGTCTCGATCGCTTCGATCAGAATGACGTTCATGCGCCCCGCCGCGTCGGCGGCTTCATTGATATCCTGCGCGGAGGTGCAATGAGACAAACCCCGGTCGCTCTTTACGGCATCTACGAACTCATCCAGGCCGGTACCGGTATTGGATTGATCGACATAAAAATAATTCAGCCAAGCGGCCACATCCTCCAGAGTGGCGTTTTTATTCCCATCCTCATTCACCAGCCGGTCGTCCTGGATCTCGAACCCGAGGTGATAGATGCCGTCCGCCACGGTATTGACGAAGTTCTTGCCGAACATGTAAGTGTTGGCCCCGTCGTTCTGCACCAGATGGAAGCCGGTCTCCGAGTCGCTTTCGTCGTCGCCGTGGAGATCCATCCACTCCTGCAGATAGTTGTCGCGGATATACTCATTCAACAGCCGCACGTCATCAGCCGTAATTGCGTTATCCGTTGCCACTCCCGTATATTCCATAGCCTCGACGATGATTTCGTTCATCCGGTTTGCCGCATCGACAGCAGTCACAATTTCGGCTTCCGGGACATTGCAGTCCAGGCCTTTGTCGGCCATTACCGTGTCGGTGATCCTATCCAGGCCGGTATTGGTGGTTGAATGGTCGGTATAAAACTGTGTCAGCCACTCGGCCAACTGCTCCACCGTGGCGTTGGGATCGCCGTCTTCGTTCAAAACCTGACCATTCTGAATCTCAAACCCAAGATGGTAGATGCCGTCCGCAACCGTATTGGCAAGATTATCGCCTCGATATGTTTCTGTCGCACCGTCGTTCTGGATCAAGTGGAAACCGTACTCTTCCCCATCCTCATCATCACCGTGCAATTGCGTCCACTGATCCAGACAATGGGTCCGTATATACTCATTCAGGGCATACACGTCTTCCACGGTAAAAACACCATCCGCCCCCGCGCCGGTCTCAGCAATCGCATCGACGATTATTTGATTCATTTCATTGGCGGCTTGAACACCACCGATAAGGTCTTGGTCTGATATCTTCCCCGCAAGCCCGTAATCGGTACTCATGATATCTACCAATTGATCGAGACCTGTTCCCGTCTGACTGTATTGAGTCCCATTGATCCGTGCAAAATAATTCGATGACATTTGCTCTTCCTCCTTAAAGGTAGCGATACAGGCAGACGGCATAAAACAGAGCCATCTACTATTGTTGGTTCCCGCAATATGTAAGCCGGCCAGTACAGGCCGGCTTCGAGGATGACGGAGATTCAGAATAGACAACCGCACCGCAAATAAGGTGAGGAGGATCACATAGTTGCGGCAATCAGATAATAGGAAGCGAAAAGACTTTCAAAAAGAGTAGTTATTCACGAAAGCCCTGTGACAGCGTTCTGAAAACACGTCGGCGCAAACAACAGGACATAACCATGAAGCATTACAGAAATGACACTCTTCTCTTTATCGATGCAGAAAGACATCTATATATAAAATATGACGGTGACATATCTTAGATATACGATTCGCAATCAACGCTGCGCCGCGGATGCTTCGTTTTGAGTGTTACGTTGCAGAAAGGCTCTTAAACGAGAGATCGATCACGTATTGAAACGCTTCACCATGATCGTCGTTAGTGCTTTTTTCTTGGCTTGCCTGCTGCCGGTTGCGGCAAGTTTAAAATGCGCGCCACACGGAAGCCGGTGGTGTTGATACGCAGCTCTGTCCAGAGCGGAGTACGGAAAGCGGGCCGCAGATCCCCATGTCCACTCCTCCAGGAACCTCCACGCAGAACATGGCGGTCGCAATCACCGCTTTCCCAGGCGGCGCCATCCGCAGGCGCCCCAGCGTAGCCGGCATTCCAGCAATCAGCCACCCATTCCGCCACGTTGCCGTAGAGATCAAACAACCCGAACGCATTGGCAGGGAAAGATCCTACCGGTGCGGTTTTTACATATCCGTCCTGACAGGCAATTGCCGAAACCCGCGGATCTTTCTCCCGCAACATTTGATCGGCCCCGTTGGCGTATTTGCAAAATTCGTCCATCTTCTTCCAATGACCGGCCTCGCCGAT
>JBNKCL010000006.1:0-19321 GCA_050287725.1 Sedimenticolaceae bacterium | reverse complement strand
CCGGGGTTGCAGCGGGTGACGGTGGAGACCGCCCTGGAGATGGAGCAGGCGGTCCAATCCCGTCTGGAGGGGTGTGATCTGTTTATCGCCTGCGCGGCGGTGGCCGATTACCGGCCCGCGGCGGTGGCGGAGCAAAAGATCAAGAAGGAGCGGGAGGCGCTGGAGATCGAACTGGTTCGCAACCCTGACATACTGGCCGCGGTGGCGGCCCGGCCGCAGCCGCCGTTCACGGTGGGGTTCGCCGCCGAGACCGAGCGGCCGGAGGAGCAGGCCGAGAAGAAGCGCCGGGCCAAAGGGGTCGACATGATTGCGGCCAATCTGGTCGGGGCGCCGCAGGGCGGGTTCGAGAGTACGGAAAATGCGTTGACGGTGTTGTGGGAAGGGGGGCGTCGGGAGTTGCCGATGATGGCGAAAGAGGAGCTGGCGCGGAGATTGGTAGAGTTAATTGCGGAAAGGCTGCATGAAAAACATTGAACTGAAGATTCTTGACGACCGGTTGGGGAGCGAGTTCCCGCTGCCGGCCTACGCCACCGCCGGCTCCGCCGGTCTCGATCTGCGGGCGCTGCTGGATGCGCCGTTGGAAATCGAACCGGGAGAGACCCATCTGATCCCCACCGGTATGGCGATTCACATCGCGGACCCGCATCTGGCCGCCATGATTCTGCCGCGTTCCGGTTTGGGCCATAAGCACGGCATCGTATTGGGCAATCTGGTAGGTTTGATCGACTCCGATTACCAGGGGCAGTTGCTGGTTTCTTGCTGGAACCGGGGGAGCGGGCGATTCCGGATCGAGGTGGGGGAACGGATCGCCCAACTGGTGATCGTGCCGGTGGTACACGCCCGGTTTGACATCGTCGAGGAGTTCGCCGCCAGCGATCGCGGCGAGGGTGGCTTCGGGCATTCCGGCAGGCACTAAGGCGTACTTTGAGGGCGTGAAGCGCTACAATGTTGGTCGAATGAATCGGCACTACCCCGTCCACTCAACACACAAGGCGAAGGAGAAGAGATGTTCGGGAAGGGGATAAAGGTTAAGGACGTCTTCAATAAAGCTACGTCCTCCAAGGGCGAGAGTATTCAAACCTGCGTTCGCAATATGGTGATCGCCCTGGTCCTGATCGCGTTGCTGTTTGGGGCCGTGTGGTACCTGCTTCATCAACTCGGGCAGAAGCAGACCGCAATGGAGCGGGCCGCGAATGTGGCCGAGTCGGTGGTCGGTCAGCTTTCAGAACAAATTCATCTCTACCAAAGTCTGTTGCAGAGTGTGGCGAGGGAATCGGGATTACCCGCCCTGCTCCTCGCCGGCGATGCAGGGCGGTTGGCCCGCAAAGAACGCGAAATACAACAGCGGATTCCTGCTGCAATGCGGGTTCATCTGCTGCCTCCCCGTTGGGATAACCTGCAAGGTGAACCGGAGCGGCAGCTGAGTTTCGCTGCTTTGACAATGTTGCGGGCCGCGGAGCAAAGCGATGGGGCTACGGCCGCCGAAGTCCATCAACTCAATACGCCACAGCAGCATATCTCCATGGCTGTACGGGTGGTGGACGAAGCGAACGAGGTGGTGGGGGTAATCTACCTTGTGCTTCCGGTAGGTCTGGCGCAGCGCAGTCTGGCCGGAGTGAGTGACATCAACGTGGAGATTCGGCAGGTCGCCGGAGACCAGGCGGTGCGCTTTGCCGGCAAAGGGGATGCGATTGACGGCGAAGGTACCGGCCGGATACCGGTTTCGGGGTCCATCTGGAGAGTGGCGTTTCAGCCCACCATATCCGCGGGGGAGAGTATCCCGTTGCTCGAATTGGCGGTGCCGGCATTGGGATTGGTGCTGGCGATAGCGGTGCTGCTGTTATTGGCGAGGCGTCTTACCAAGGCGTTACGAGAGGACCGCACGACCATTGAGGCGATGTCGGGAAGACTGGCCCGCGGGCGTCCGATCCGGTCGCAAATAGCGCGCATAGCGGAACTCCAGATGACCTTCGATCGTCTGGTGCAGATGGGGCAAGAGCTGTCCGGCAACGGTGAACCGCATGCACCGATGCCGCAGGCGTTGCGCCGCGCGCCGCCGCCGATCCCTTCGGCGCAGGCGCCGATTGAGGAAGCGGCGGCCCCCGCCGCGGGCGCCATGTTGCCGGCCACGATATTCCGGGCGTATGACATTCGGGGTGTGGTGGACCGGGATCTCACTCCGGAAACGGTCTACCAATTGGGCCGCGCCATCGGCAGTGAGGCGTATGACCGGGGACAACAGGTTGTAATCGTGGGTCGCGACGGGCGCCTTTCCGGCCCCGCGCTGGGTGCGGAGTTGTGCCGCGGTCTGCTGGCCAGCGGTCGCGATGTGGTGGATATCGGGGTGGTGCCGACCCCGGTGCTCTATTTTGCCACCCATCTCTTGGGCAGCGGTTCCGGGGTGGTGCTGACAGGCAGCCACAATCCGCCCGAATACAACGGATTGAAGGTGGTGATCGGCGGTGAAACCCTCTCCGGCGAAGCGATCCAGCTCCTGCGGCGGCGTGTGGAGACCGGTAATCTTCTGGAAGGGGACGGGACGCGGCAGGAGCGGGATCTGCTGCCGGACTATGTGGGGAGGATTACCGAGGACGTGCAGCTGGTGCGGCCGTTGAAGGTGGTGGTCGATTGCGGCAACGGCGCAGCGGCTGTGATCGCCCCCGCCCTGTTCAAGGCGCTGGGGTGCCAGGTGGTGGAACTCTACTGCGAGGTGGACGGCAAGTTTCCCAACCACCATCCGGATCCCGGCAGGCCGGAAAATCTGCAAGCCCTGATCCGGGAGGTGAAATCGCAGCAGGCCGATATCGGTTTCGCCTTCGACGGTGACGGCGACCGGCTTGGAGTGGTGGATTCGGAAGGCAAGATTATCTGGCCGGATCGTCTGCTGATGTTGTTCGCGCGGGATGTACTGTCCCGTCAGCCGGGCACCGATATCATCTACGATGTGAAATCGAGCCGGCATCTGGCGGGCGATATCCTGTCGCATGGCGGGCGGCCGCTGATGTGGAAGACCGGTCACTCCCTGATCAAGGCGAAGATGATGGAGACCGGCGCATTGCTGGCGGGAGAGTTGAGCGGCCACATCTTCTTTAAGGAGCGGTGGTACGGGTTTGATGACGGTATTTACGCCGGGGCGCGGTTGCTGGAGATCCTCGCGGCAGATCCGCGCAGTTCGGCGGAGGTGTTCGAGGAGTTGCCGGAGGGCGTCAGCACTCCCGAACTTTCCGTGGCGGTGCCGGAAGGGGCCGGGGCCAAGCTGGTGGAAAAACTGGTGGCTCACGGAGAGATCCCCGGCGCCAAGCTTGTCACCATCGACGGGATGCGGGCGGAGTTTGAACATGGCTGGGGATTGGTGCGCCCCTCCAATACCACCCCGGCGCTGATATTCCGGTTCGAAGCGGATGATGCACGGGCGCTGGGAGAGGTCCAGGCGCGATTCCGGCAACTGTTGTTGGAGATCCAGCCCGATCTGAAGTTGCCGTTTTGAGCTGCGGCCGGAACGGCGTACTGTAAAGGGACGCAGAATTTCCGCGCGCCCCGTTCTTCCCGTTTGCGGATTCGGGATAGAATTCCCGGGTGCGCGACGGCATAACCTAATGAATCAGGAATTCAACGTACCATGAGTCTCACTCCCGAAGCGGCATCCAATGTTGCTCACGTTTTGTCCGAGGCGTTGCCTTATATCCGGCGGTTCCGGGGCAAGACCATCGTCATCAAATATGGCGGCAACGCCATGGTGGACGAAGATCTGAAACAGAGCTTCGCGCGCGATATCGTGCTGATGAAGCTGGTAGGCATCAATCCGGTAGTGATACATGGCGGCGGCCCCCAGATCGGCACTCTGTTGGAGAAGTTGGGGAAGAGCTCCGAGTTCGTGCAGGGAATGCGGGTCACCGACAGCGAGACCATGGACGTGGTGGAGATGGTGCTGGGCGGTCTGGTCAACAAGGAGATCGTCAATCTGATCAACCGGCATGGCGGCGGCGCGGTAGGGCTGACCGGCAAGGACGGGGACCTGATCCATGCGCGGCAGCTCAAAGTGGTCAAGGATGCGCCCGAGCTGAAGGTGCCGGAGATCGTTGATATCGGCCATGTCGGAGAGGTGGAGAGCATCAACACCTCGGTGGTGGAGATGCTGGTGCAGGGAGGATTCGTTCCGGTAATCGCCCCCATCGGCATCGGCCGCGACGGTCGTTCCTACAACATCAACGCCGATCTGGTGGCCGGCAAGATGGCGGAGGTGCTGCGGGCGGAGAAACTGATCCTGCTTACCAATACCGCGGGATTGCTGGACAAGGACGGGAATCTTCTCACCGGGCTTTCCAGTAAGCGGGTTGACGAGTTGGTCGCGGACGGGACCATCCATGGGGGGATGTTGCCCAAGATCCGTTGCGCCCTGGATGCGGTCAAGAGCGGGGTGGGTTCTTCCCACATCATCGACGGACGGGTGCGGCATGCGGTGTTGCTGGAGATCTTTACCGACGAAGGGGTCGGCACCTTGATTCGCAGTCGGTAACAGAGGTCGCGTGAAGCAAAAGATCCCCCGCAAGCAACAGATCCTGGAGGCGCTCGCGTCCGAGCTGGAGCAAAGTCCGGGCGCGCGGATCACCACTGCGTTGTTGGCGCGCGCTTCCGGGATCACGGAGGCCGCACTCTATCGCCATTTTCCCAGCAAGACGCGGATGTTTGAAGAGCTCATCGCCTTCGCCGAGGAGAGCGTGTTTTCCCGGATTAACCAGATCCTGGCAGAGGAGAAGGGAACCGGCGAGCGCTGCACCCGAATCCTCTACCTGCTGTTGGGTTTCGCCGAGCGCAACCCCGGTATCACGCGGCTGCTGCTGGGGGACGTACTGGCGGGAGAGGATGAGCGGCTGCTGAGTCGGGTGGACCGTTTCTTCGATCGACTGGAGACTCAATTCCGCCAGATCCTGCGCGAGGCGCGCTTGCGGGAAGACGGGGGTTCGGCGGTTACGCCGGAAGAATCGGCAGCGCTCCTGCTGGCGTTGGTGGAGGGACGGTTGCGCCGGTTTGTCCGCAGTCGCTTCCGGGAGTCCCCCCTGGCAGGCTGGGAAACGCAGTGGCGATTGCTGCTGCCCGCGATCCTGGCCTGACCCGCCCTATTTAGGGGTGGTCTCGGTCGGTTTTACCTGCTTTACGCCCAGCGCCGGACGGAAACCGGCGCGGATTTTCTGTAACCGTTCGCTCTTGCATAGGGCATCCCCCAGCGAAGTACTTTTGCACTGGAGATCGAGGAAGATCCGGGTGAAATTCTCGTTGGGACGAATGGTGCGCGAGATGGTGATGCTGAACTGTTCCTCATTCGCAGGGGCGGCGGTTGTGACGATATTGTCGCTCGCTATCTGAATCGGGGTGACCGCATTGTTGCGCAGGTACTCTTGTGCGCGTTTCCAAAATGTGTCGCAGGCGGCCTGTTCGTTACAGAGCACCATTGTATCCAGCTGGGTTACGGCGGGCTTATCGTTTTGGGGCGCGGCGGCCGCAGTGCTGTTAGGCGTTTTCAGGGCGCGATACCGCTCCAGTTTGTTCTGGAACTCCTTGAGGATCTCCTCCTGTTCCTGCTTTTTGCGAAGGATCAAATCGTAGTTTTGTTTCAGTCCGTTGCGCAGCTTTTTAATCCGGTCAAGGGTGGCTTGCGAAACCTTTTCGCCTTTCCGCTCCTGTTCGGCGGCCTGTTGTTGCAGGTCGGCAAGGTGGCTTTTTTGGGTTTCGATGTTATTGCGGGCAAGCTTGATCTGAACGTCGATGGCGGTCAGCTTGCCGTCCCGTGCCATGATAAGGTCGTCTTCGCTGCGGTAGGTGCGTAACAGGGCTTTATCCGCCTCCTTCTGCTGCTCGATCAACTTTTGCTGTTCCGCACGCAGGCGCTCCAGTTCCCGCTCCTTTGCCAGTTCTTCCTCGGTTTTGGCCGCTTCCACCCGCTCCACCTCAACCCCCTCTTTGTTGAATTCGCTGCGTCCCTGTTTGGCTTGCTCCGGCGGGATCTGGTCGGTGTAGTGCACGTTGCCTTGCTCGTCCACCCAACGATAGAGCTTGGCGGAGGCCGTCAGCGGGAAGGTGACGATCAGAGCGAAGGCGAGAGACAGCAGAAGCGGGATGAGTCGGGTTTTCGGTTGCATAGCGTTGATCAGTGTCTGGTAAGTATTGGAGGTTACTCTATGTATCTCTCAGTAGTTTTCTTTTAACTGGGCGTCAAACTTGGAAAATTCTTTAGTCCCACGTTCCTCAAATACCATAGAGCGCGCGGTAGTCGCGGATTTGTTCCAGGGTGGTTGCCGAAGCCGGACGCTCCTCCAGGAAGGCGATCATGTCCTCCAGACGGGCGATGGCCGTGACCGGCATGGCGTAATCCTCTTCCACCTCCTGGATGGCGGAGCGCTCTCCCGTCCCTCGCTCCTGTCGGTCCAGGGCGATTACCACCCCGGCCGGCGTTGCGCCCTGGGCGCGGATGATTTCCACGGACTCGCGAATTGCCGTACCGGCGGTGATCACATCATCTATGATCGCGATTCGCCCCACTAGTTCATGTCCGACGATGGCGCCGCCCTCGCCGTGATCCTTCGCCTCTTTGCGGTTGAAGGCGTACGGGAGATTGCGGCCGTGTTGGTCATAGAGCGCGGCGGCGGTTACCGCGGCCAGGGGAATCCCTTTGTAGGCCGGCCCGAACAGCAGGTCGAACTCCAATCCCGAATCGACGATGGCCTGGGCGTAAAAGCGTCCGAGACGCGCCAGGGAGGCGCCGGTATTAAACAAACCGGCATTGAAAAAGTAGGGACTGATGCGGCCCGATTTCAGGGTGAATTCTCCGAAGCGCAGGACGCCGGTGGCGAGTGCGAAATCGAGAAATTCACGTTGGTAATCTTTCATGAAACATATCCCGGAAACGATTCCAGCCATTGTCGGTGGGAGTGATTCTATACGCAAGTGCTGTGGAGGCATGATGTTATACTGCCCGCCCGTTGGCTTCGGTTGAATGCAAGGGGCTCATGCCGTTGATTTCCGAGCACTATAAAAGAAAAAGCGGGATGGAAATTCTGCGCATCATCTTCAGCGGACGCATGCTGGTTGCGGCGCTGATGGGTTTTGCTTGCGGGCTGCCGTTGCTGCTGACCGGGTCTGTGTTGCAGGCCTGGATGAAGGATGAGGGGGTGGATCTCTCCACCATCGGCCTGTTCGCTCTGGTGGGGTTGCCGTATACCCTGAAATTCCTCTGGGCGCCCCTGATGGATCGCTATACGCCGATCTTTCTGGGACGCAGGCGCGGTTGGCTGCTTCTTGCCCAGTTGGCGCTGGTCGGTTCGCTGGCGGGTCTGGCGTTCACGCAACCGGGAATCGATCCGCTTGGGGTGGCGGCGGCGGCGCTGTTGGTCACCTTTTTTTCCGCCAGCCAGGATATCGTCGTGGACGCCTATCGCCGTGAAGCGCTGGCGGACGATGAGCAGGGGTTGGGGGCCTCCCTTTATGTCAACGGCTACCGGAGCGGAATGCTGCTGGCTTCCGGCGGCGGCCTCATACTGGCCGACCATATCTCCTTTACCCAGGTCTACCTGGTGATGGCCGGGATAATGCTGCTGGCGACCACTACCACTCTGTTGGCGCCCGAGCCTGCCGTTTCTCAAGGCACTCCCAAGACATTAACGGAGGCGGTGTTCCACCCCTTTCTCGAGTATTTCCGGAGGCAGGATGCGGTGCTGATTCTGTTGTTCGTGCTGCTCTACAAGATCGGGGACTCCATGGCGTCCAACATGACCACCCCCTTCTATCTCGAGATCGGTTTTTCCAAGACGGAAATCGGCGCGGTGGTGAAGCTGTTCGGTTTCTGGGCCACCATTGCCGGCGGGTTGGTGGGCGGTGTCCTGATCCTGCGGATGGGGATTTACCGGTCACTTTGGTCCTTTGGGATCCTGCAGGGGGTTTCCACCGCCGGATTCGCGGCGCTGGCTTTGATCGGCAACAGTGTCCCGGGGCTGGCGGCAGTGATCGCATTTGAGAATTTCAGCGGCGGTTTGGGTACCGCCGCCTATATCGCGTTTATGGCCAGTTTGACCAATAAGAAGTTCACCGCCACCCAATATGCCCTGCTCACCAGTTTTATGGGTATCCCGAGGGTCATTGCGGCCACCCCCACCGGCTATATGGCGGAATGGATGGGTTGGGTCGGGTTTTTCCTGTTCTGTACGCTGGTTGCGGTGCCGGGGCTGTTGCTGCTTTGGTGGTTGCATCGACGCAGTTCTCCGGAATATGGCGGGGCGTTGGTGTAAGCGCGACTTGTCGCGGACCGGAGGACATAGAAAAGCCCTGAGCCCATGAGCCGCTCCAGGCTGTTGCGGAGGGACCGGGAAATCCCCGAGACGGTTGCGAATGAGCCGAATGGATTCCCAAACAAATGGTCAGAGTTCTTGGAATATCCGGTTGACGCTTCCGGCGGGGAAAGGGGAGAATGATTATCCATCTGGCCCCGGTCGGAAGAAAGTGCCGGGATTGGCCGCTAAAAAATGGAACAAATAAAAGGGGTTATGTCGGAGATGCCGAGCAACAGTGAGCCGCTGGTCAAGATCAGGGGGCTGTGTTTTTCCCGTGGTGAACGGACGATTTTTGACGGTGTCGATCTCGATATCCCGCGAGGTCGGGTTACCGCCATTATGGGGCCGAGCGGCACCGGTAAGACCACCCTCCTGAAGCTGATCGGGGGGCAACTTCGGCCGCATGCCGGCACCATCCACGTGGACGGTCAGAACGTCCATCGTCTCGGCACCACCGATCTCTATCGGCTGCGTATGCGCATGGGGATGCTGTTCCAGAGCGGCGCGCTCCTGACCGACATCACCGTCTTCGACAATGTCGCCTACCCTTTGCGGGAGCATACCCGGCTGCCGGAATCAATGATCCGGAAGCTGGTGCTGTTGAAGCTGGAAGCGGTGGGGCTGCGCGGCGCCCGCGATTTGATGCCCTCCGAGCTTTCCGGCGGTATGGCGCGGCGGGTGGCGCTGGCGCGCGCCATGTCACTGGATCCCATGATGATCATGTACGACGAGCCGTTCACCGGCCAGGATCCCATCTCCATGGGGGTGCTGGTAAAATTGATTCGTGCGCTCAACGACGCCAGTCAGCTTACCAGTATCGTGGTGTCGCATGACGTGGGAGAGACGGCCGAGATCGCCGATCTGATCTACCTCATATCGGACGGCAAGGTGATCGAACATGGCGCTTCGGATGCAATGATGCGTTCGGAGTCGGGTTGGACCAAACAGTTCATGCACGGATTGCCGGACGGGCCGGTTCCTTTTCATTATCCGGCTACGGAGCTGGGAGAGGATCTGTTGCGGGGATGAACGGGTTTCAGAACATGCGGACGGTCCGGAGAAGGTGGAGCAGGTGGTAGATTTGCTGGCGCAATTGGGCCGGGATTGGCTGGGGGTGCTTGAGCGCCTCGGCCGCGGCCATCTGCTGCTGCTTCGGATTTTATCGGGGCTTTCCGCTCTGGCGCCGCGGCCGCGGTTGTTGCTTCAGCAGATGCACTCCGTGGGCGTGCTCACGGTATTAATCATCACCGTCTCCGGGGTATTCGTCGGTATGGTGCTGGGGTTGCAGGGGCATTATGTGCTCTCCCAGTTCGGGGCGGAGCAGAGCCTCGGGGTGATGGTGGCCGCTTCCCTGGTGCGGGAGCTGGGGCCGGTGATCACCGCCTTGTTGTTTGCCGGCCGGGCGGGTTCCGCGTTGACTGCGGAGATCGGTCTGATGAAGGCGACCGAGCAGCTCTCGGGGCTGGAGATGATGGCGGTCGATCCGGTCAAACGGATTCTGACGCCCCGCTTTCTGGCCGGCTTCCTGTCGATGCCCCTGTTGGCGGCGTTGTTCAGTGCCCTGGGCGTGATCGGCGGCTATTTTGTCGGGGTCGGGCTGCTGGGGGTGGATGACGGGGCCTTCTGGTCTCAGATGCAGGCCAAGATCGACCTGCACGAAGATATTTATAATGGGGTTATCAAGAGTTTCGTGTTCGGTCTGGTCTGTACTTGGATCGCCCTGTTTCAGGGTTATGACTGTGTGCCCACCTCGGAGGGGGTGAGCCGCGCCACCACCAGGACGGTGGTGCACTCCTCCCTGGCGGTGCTGGGGTTGGATTTCGTATTGACGGCGCTCATGTTCGGAGATTGACGCATGGTTAAGCAAAGGACGATAGAGGTACTGGTTGGCACGTTCGTGGCGGCGGGGCTTGTGGCGCTGTTTTTTCTTGCCATGCAGGTCAGCAACCTGAGTACCATCTCCGGTCAGGAGGGGTATGATATTACGGCGCGTTTTGACAACATCGGCAGTTTGAAGGTGAAGTCACCGGTTACTATGGCCGGAGTGCGGGTCGGGCGGGTGAGCGCCATCCGGTTCGACAACAAAACCTACGAGGCGGTGGTTACCATGACCATTGATTCGCAGTACGACACCATCCCGGAAGATTCCTTTGCCAAGATCTTTACCGCCGGCCTGCTGGGCGAGCAGTACGTCGGCCTGGATCCCGGCGGCAGCGATGTCTATCTGAAAGCGGGTGACGTGATTACACTTACCCAATCCTCGTTGGTATTAGAGGAGATGGTCGGACGGTTCCTGTTCAATAAGGCGGAAGGGGGCAAACAAAATGCGACCCAATAAGATTCCGGCCGGTCTGCTGATTGCGCTGCTGTTTGGCTTCTGGGCGCAGCCGCTGCTGGCGGAAAGTGATCCGGTGGCGGTGGTAAAAAGCACCTCGGACAAGATGCTGGCGCAGATCCTGAACCGGAAACAGGAATTAAATGCCGAGCCGAACAAGATCTATCCGTTGGTGGAGGATATCGTACTGCCCCATTTTGATTTCGCCCGCATGGCGCAGTTGGTGCTGGCCAGGCACTGGCGGGAGGCAAGCGCGGAGCAGAAGGATGTGTTCATCCGGGAGTTTCGCGAGCTGCTGACCCGGACCTACGCAACGGCGCTGCTGAACTATTCCGGCCAGTCGATCGAATACTTGCCCTTCAGTATGGAGCCGAACGCCACCCGGGCGGAAGTGAACACCATCGTACGGGAAAACGGCTCTCCGCCGCTGCCGATCGATTACAAGCTCTATCTCACCGACAACGAGTGGAAGGTCTATGACGTGATAATCGATAAATTGAGCCTGGTGGCCAATTATCGCACCAATTACGACTCCAAGATCCGCCG
This sequence comes from Sedimenticolaceae bacterium, assembly GCA_050287725.1. Classification (GTDB taxonomy): domain Bacteria; phylum Pseudomonadota; class Gammaproteobacteria; order Chromatiales; family Chromatiaceae; genus CBFDBF01. The sequence continues at coordinate 8,119 of JBNKCL010000006.1, read as the reverse complement.
CTACGGTCTGGACGGGCTGTTACAGAAGCTGGTGGCGCGGAATAACGAGGAGTAGCGGATGAGTTCCGCTTCCATCCGATCAGACGGTGAAGGCGTGCTGCAACTCAGCGGCGAGGTGGTGATCGCCTCCGTCCCCCAGTTGTTGGCGGAGGGGAAGGAGCTGTTTGCGGGGCGCTCGCAGGTGGTGGTGGATCTCTCCGAGGTGAAGCGGGTGGACAGTTCGGGCCTGGCGCTGATGCTGGAGTGGCTCCAGTTGGCCCGGGCACAGAATATCCTGCTCCGATTCCGTAATATCCCGGCGGCATTGCTGCGGATCGCCCGGCTCAGCAACGTGGAGGAGCTCCTGCCCCTGGAGGCAGGGTAATAACCCCGCTCTTTCCGTCGCCCCCCTTTTCTCCTATCATAATGCGCTTCTTTCAATATCGGGCCCTTGGGGGCCGATCGGCCGCGCGCAGAATCACTCTCTATGGATAAGCTCATCATCACAGGCGGTACCCGGCTGCAGGGTGACGTACGCATCGCAGGCGCCAAGAATGCGGCCCTGCCGATTCTGGCGGCCACCCTTCTGGCGGAGGGCAGGTCCGTCATCGGCAATCTGCCCCATCTGCACGATATCACCACCACCATGGAGTTGTTGGGACGCATGGGGGTGCGCCTGATGGTGGATGAGCGCATGCGGATCGAGGTGGATTCCAGTTCGATCAGCGATTTTTCCGCCCCCTATGAGTTGGTGAAAACCATGCGCGCCTCGATCCTGGTGCTGGGGCCGTTGCTGACACGTTTCGGCAAGGCCGATGTATCGCTCCCGGGCGGTTGCGCCATCGGCTCCCGGCCGGTCAATCTGCACATCGATGGCCTGCGGGCCATGGGTGCGGATATTGAAGTGGAGAACGGCTATATCCGGGCGCGCGCCGACCGGCTCAAAGGCACCAGCCTGGTGATGGACCTGGTGACCGTGACCGGGACCGAGAATCTGCTCATGGCGGCGGCTTTGGCAGAGGGCGAGACGATCATCGAAAATGCCGCGCGGGAACCGGAAGTGGTGGATCTCGCCGATTTTTTGAACGCCATGGGGGCCAAGATCAGCGGGGCCGGGACCGACACCATCGTAATCGAAGGTGTGGACCGACTGGAGGGGGCCGAATACAACGTTCTGCCGGATCGGATCGAAACCGGAACCTTTCTGGTGGCGGCGGCCATCACCTCGGGGCACGTTCGGGTGCGCGATACCCAGCCGCAACTGGTGGATTCGATCCTGGTCAAACTGCGTGAAGCGGGCGCCGGCATCGAGTGCGGCGATGACTGGATCGAGATCGACATGCAGGGTCGGCGTCCCAAAGCGGTGGATATCCACACCGCCCCCTATCCCGCCTTCCCCACCGACATGCAGGCTCAATTCACCGCCCTGAACGCCGTGGCCGAAGGGGTGGGGACCATCACGGAAAACGTGTTCGAGAACCGGTTCATGCATGTGCATGAGATGCGGCGCATGGGTGCGGATATCCGACTGGAAGGCAATACCGCCATCTGCCGCGGCGTGGAGCGTCTTACCGGTGCGCCGGTGATGGCCACCGATCTGCGCGCCTCCGCCAGTCTGGTGCTGGCGGGCCTGGTGGCCGACGGCGAGACCGTGGTGGATCGGATCTATCACATCGATCGCGGTTATCAGAACATCGAAGAGAAACTGGCAGGCCTCGGGGCTCAGATCCGCCGCGTTCCAAACTGATTGTTAACCGCAAAGGGTTTTGTTGCGGGATGCGGAGAGCCGCGGGTGCGACGCAAAATTGCATCGGCGTTTGTTGCTCAATATGCATCTTGGGTGCTGAACCCGCCGTTATATCTCTGCGGCAAACAAGAATGATTTCAAATGAAATTTGATACCCCAATCACTATCGCGCTCTCCAAGGGACGCATTTTTCAGCAGACGTTGCCGCTGCTGGCGCATGCCGGCATCGAGCCGCTGGACGATCCTGAGAGCAGCCGCAAGTTGATCCTCGATACCAACCATCCGCAGGTGAAGCTGGTCATCATCCGGGCCACCGACGTTCCCACTTATGTTCAGTGGGGGGCCGCCGATCTGGGGGTGGCGGGTAAGGATGTGTTGCTGGAACACGGTGGCGAAGGGCTGTATGAGCCGCTCGATCTGGGCATCGCCCGTTGCCGCATGATGGTGGCGGGCCGGCCGGAGGCGAAGCTGGAAGGCAGCCGGCTGCGCATCGCCACCAAGTACGCGAACTGCGCGCGTCGCCACTTCGCCGCCAAGGGGCAGCAGGTGGAGGTGATCAAGCTCTATGGCTCCATGGAGTTGGCGCCGCTGGTGGGGTTGTCGGACCTGATCGTGGATCTGGTGGAGAGCGGCAACACCCTCAAGGCCAACGGCCTGGTGCCGCTGGAGCCGATCGCCGATATCAGCTCCCGGCTGGTGGTCAACAAGGCGGCGTGGAAGATGAAGCACGGTACCGTCACCGCACTTCTGGATGCGCTGAAAGAAGCGGTAGATAGTAGTCAGTAGACGGTGGACAGGGAAGGGTAAACAGGGCGAATATCCCGTCTACTGTTTACCGTATGCTGTCCACAGCTGTTTAGAGTTAATCATGGTTGCGATACGCACACTAACCACGACCGATCCCGATTTCGATCGCCAACTGCGGGCACTGCTGGCCTGGGAGGCGGTGTCGGACGAGTCGGTGGCGACTACCGTGGCGCAGATCATCGCCGCGATCCGTGAACGGGGGGACGCGGCGCTGTTGGAGTACACCCGGCGCTTCGATCGCTGGGAACCGCAACAGGCCGCCGACCTGGAGTTGCCGCAAGCACGACTGGAGCAGGCCTGGCAGGCGATCCCGCAGTCGCAGCGGGAGGCGTTGGAGCAGGCTGCGGCGCGTATCCGCGCCTATGCCGAACGCCAGAAGATGGAGTCCTGGACCTTTGCGGAGAAGGACGGCACCCTCCTCGGACAGCAGGTGACGCCGTTGGAGCGTGCCGGGCTCTACGTCCCCGGCGGCAAGGCGGCTTATCCCTCCTCCGTCCTGATGAACGCCCTGCCCGCCCGGGTTGCGGGGGTGGGGGAGCTGATCATGGTGGTGCCCACCCCCGATGGTGAGGTGAACGAACTGGTGCTGGCGGCCGCCCATGTAAGTCAGGTGGACCGGGTGTTCGCGGTGGGCGGGGCGCAGGCGGTGGCGGCGCTGGCCTACGGTACCGAGACGGTGCCGGGGGTGGACAAGATCGTGGGGCCGGGCAACATCTACGTGGCCACCGCCAAGCGGGCGGTTTTCGGTCAGGTGGGGATCGATATGGTGGCCGGACCCTCCGAGATCCTGGTGGTGTGTGACGGCCAGACCGATCCCGATTGGGTGGCGATGGACCTCTTCTCTCAGGCGGAGCATGACGAGGACGCGCAATCGATCCTGGTCTGTCCGGACCGCGGTTTTATCGGGCGGGTCCGGGAGAGCATCGACCGGTTGTTGCCCACCATGGAGCGGCAGGCCATCATCGCAGCCGCATTGCAGCGGCGGGGCGCTTTGATCGAGTGCCGCGACCTGGAGGAGGCGTACGCTCTGGCCAACCGGATCGCGCCCGAGCATCTGGAGCTCTCGGTGGCGGAGCCGCTGGAGGCGGTCAAGCAGATCCGCCATGCCGGCGCCATCTTCCTGGGACGCCATACCTCGGAGCCGCTGGGGGATTACTGTGCGGGGCCGAACCATGTGCTGCCCACCTCCCGTACCGCCCGCTTCTCTTCGCCCCTGGGGGTGTATGATTTTCAGAAGCGCACCAGCCTGATTATGGCCTCGGAACAGGGAGCGGACCGGCTGGGCCGGACCGCTGCGCTGCTGGCGCGGGAAGAGGGGCTTACGGCCCACGCCCGGGCGGCCGAGTATCGCTTGCAAGACGCCGATAAGGATCAGTCATGAGTCGTTTTTGGAGCCCGCTGGTGCATCAGCTCTCGCCTTATGTGCCCGGCGAGCAGCCGAAGCGGGAAAACCTGGTCAAGCTCAACACCAACGAGAACCCGTACGGGCCGTCGCCGCAGGTGATCGAAGCGATCCGGCGCGCGGCGGATGACACTCTGCGCCTCTACCCCGATCCCGGCGCCTCTCTTCTGCGGCAGGCCGCGGCCGACTATTACGGCCTGAAACCACAACAGGTGTTCGCCGGAAACGGTTCGGACGAAGTGCTGGCGCACACCTTCTTTGCCCTGTTTCGACATGACCGGCCGCTGCTGTTCCCGGATATCACCTACAGTTTCTACCCGGTCTACTGCCGGCTGTACGGGATCGATTACGAGACGATTCCGCTGGCCGAAGACTTTACCCTGCGACTGGAGGATTATGTTCGGCCCAACGGCGGCATCATCTTTCCCAATCCCAATGCGCCCACCGGACGTCTTCTGCCGCTGGACGAGATCGAACGCCTGCTCCGGGCCAATGCCGAATCGGTGGTGGTGGTGGACGAGGCCTATATCGATTTCGGCGGCGAAAGCGCGGTTTCCCTGATCGCCCGCTATCCCAATCTGCTGGTGATCCAGACCTTCTCCAAGTCGCGCGCCCTGGCCGGGCTGCGCATCGGACTGGCGCTGGGCGACGAGCAGTTGATCGAGGGGCTGGAGCGGGTCAAGGACAGCTTCAACTCCTACCCGATGGACCGTCTGGCGATCGCGGCGGCGGCCGCCGCCTTTGAAGACGAGGCCTACTTCCGCGAAATCTGTCGCCGGGTGGTCGATGCCCGTGCGCAGCTGGCGGAGGATCTGCGGGCGCTGGGTTTTGAGATGCCGCCCTCCTTCGCCAATTTCCTTTTCGTTCGTCATCCCCGGAAGGATGCGGCCGAACTGGCTGCCGACCTGCGTGAGCAGGGAGTGATCGTGCGCCACTTCAAGCTGCCGCGTATCGATCAGTATCTGCGTATCACGGTCGGCGCGCCGGAGCAGAATGCCCGCTTGCTGGAGGCGTTGGCGGCGATTTTGTAATACCCCGTTTGAGACGAACTGCGGCCGGAGAATCCGCGGCGAGCCAAACAGCCCCCCCTTGCATCTTATAAATTTGACCTATAATCATTTCGTGCGATCAATGGTTGGGAGGAGATAGGGAGGTTCATAATAAAAATCGGAAGAACGGAGCCCACGCGATAATAAGCAGGAAGCGGATGCGACGTCCTATGATTTAGATTCCCGGTTTCTCAACGTGCTTTGATTGTGTCGGTATGTGCATGGCGGTCGGGGTATGGCCGCCAAGGTGCTTGTTGCAACATTATATGGAAGGGGTTCGCCATGGATATTCTTCACCATTTGTTCATAAGTCCTTCGTTGCTCGGGATTTTTTTCGCGTTTCTGCTTGCGACCGGTGCATGTGTGTTTGAAATCGTAAGCATCGGTAGATGTAACTATCCCCTGAAGGAGTGACCGGCGGGAAACGATCTTGATGATGCTGAATCTGACCATACGACAAAAATATTATCTGCAAATGGCCAGCGCCGTACTGGTGGCGGCGTTAGTGGTGCTTGCAACCCTGGACATCGGCGCCAACCTCGAAACCCGGCTCCTGGAGCTGTCGTCACTCCAGCAGGAAGACCAGGCGGCTGTTCGGAAGTTGATCACATCGGCCGGGCTCAGTTTGTTGCTGGTGTTCGCGATTGCAGGGGTATTTACCGGCGCCATTATCACGATGGTCAATCGGTCGGTAGGCAAGCCGGTGTATAGCGTTATGGAGATGATGCACAAGGTCGCCATGGGGGACGGAGATCTTGGGACCCGAATGACGGTTACCGGGCGTGACGAGGCGGGGCGAATCGCCCAGCATTACAACGAGTTCGCCGATAAGTTGCAGGCGGTGGTGGATGCGGTGGTTCAAATCGCCGCCCGGATGGAGGCGGAAACCCGCCAGTTGGCGGGCGTGATCGACGAGAGCTCGGAGCATATCCAGATCCAGCAGAACGAGATCGACCAGATCGCCACCGCCATGCACGAGATGGCGATGTCGGTTCAGGAGGTGGCCGGCAGCGCCCAACGTGTCGCGACAGCGGCGCAGCAGGCGGATGATGATGCCGAAGCGGGGCAGCGGTTAATGCAGGAGAATCTCGATTCCAGCCGCAGTCTGGCCCAGACCATTGAGGGATCGATGGCGGTAATGGAACGGTTGGAGCGCGGGAGCAGCAATATCGGCGTGGTGTTGGATGTAATCGGCGGCATCGCCGATCAGACCAATCTGCTGGCGCTGAATGCCGCCATCGAGGCGGCGCGGGCCGGCGACCACGGTCGCGGCTTTGCGGTAGTGGCGGACGAGGTGCGTTCCCTGGCGCAACGCACCCAGGAGTCGACCCGCGAGATTCAGGGGATCATTGAGCAGTTGCAGGGGGGCGCCCAAGAGGTGGGCCAAACCATGCAGGCGAGTCACCAGCGGATGCAGGCCAGCGTAGAGTCGGCCCAGAAGGCGCGCGACGCCATCGGCTCCATTACCAAGGCGATCGCCGAGATCCGGGATATGACCTCTCAGATCGCGGTCGCCACCGGGGAGCAGAGTACCGTGGCGGAGAGCATGAGCCAGAATCTGATCACGGTGAACACCTCCTCTGAAAAAACCGCCGAGGCCGCTCGCCAGACCGCCGAATTCGGCCGGGAGCTGGTGAACCTGGCGGAGCAACAGCGTACCGCCATGAGCGGTTTTCAGAGTAAAGCCGTCAAGGGGTTTGATTTCGGCGCCGCGCGCGAGGCGCATCTGGCCTGGAAAAAACGCATCGCCGACTATCTTGCCGGTCGCTCGGTATTGACCAAGAACCAGGCGGTATCGCACAAGGATTGCGTGCTCGGAAAATGGTACTACGCGGACGGCATAAATAAATACGGCGAGCTGCCGCTGTTTCGCGCCATCGAGGAGCCGCATGCCCAGCTGCACGCCACCATCCGGCAGATTATCGAACACAAACAAGAGGGGCGTCGGGATGAGGCGCAGGCGCTGTTCGAAAACATCGAGTCGCTGTCCGGACGAATCGTCGGGCTGTTGGATGAATTGGAACAGAACGTGACGTAAAAGGCGTACGCCGCGTCAGGCCGATAGCCGGCGGATCTGGTAGCGCAACCGTCCGTTGCGACGGGCGGTATCCAAAACCGGAAATGCGATCAGATTCCGACGCAGCTGTGCCGAAGCGGCGGGCCGGCGCAGAAAGACCCCGATTACATTCTGATAGAGCGGCGCGCTCAATCGAAAGGCGGCGGGATAGCGGCTTTGCAGAAGGCGATCCCGGAACCAGCCGCAATCCCGCAACTCTTTTCCGGTTCCGAAGTTGTTCACCAGCAGCCCGTGCGGCGTGAGCAAGCGACCGAGCTGATCGAACCAGTGTTGATCGGCCGTCACCACGCGCTGCGGTTCTCCATCGATATCGGTGAACAGGTCGTCGATGATCATATCGAACGGTTCCCCCCGGTACTCCTTCGTCCAACGCAACGCGTCCGCCCGGTGCAGACGCACATTGGGCGCCGTCACCTGGAAGAGCCGTTTCGCGATCTCGAGATGGACCGGATCGAGCTCCACCCCGACGATGGTGTCCGGTTTGAGAAAATCGTTCAGCTGCCGGATCACGGCGCCGCCGCCTACGCCCAGCAGCAACACCCGGCGTATCGTTTGAGGCGCGAAGAAAGCGGGCAGCATCAACAGATCCCAAATGCTGCCGCTGATCGGGCGTCCGGGATTGTACTGACTGTGAAAGACCCCGTTGGTATAAAGCCGTAACGAGTTGCCGGCGGTACGCACCTCATAGCGGGTGGCTCCGACCTGTTTGTACCAGAGGATTGCCAAGGCGGTTTCGGGAAGCGGTTGCTCAGATCTGTTTCTGCGAGGACATGGGGCGATTGTATCCGATGCCCGGCCATATTGGAGCAGGCGTTACTCCAACCAAACGCCCCTGTTTGCGTACCACTCTTTGTCGATACTCCAGCGAACCTTGTCGATGTCAGGGCGACTCAGGATCAACTTGTAGACCTTGGACTGCACCGACGCCAGCTCCTTCTCGGCGGCGATCACCTCAGGATCTTGTTCGTCTTTTCCGCTCAGGGACGGTTTGATGATGGTGAGAAACCGGACCGCCGGCACATCGGGTGTGCGCGGGGTCGAAACCACGGCGGTGGTCC
>JBNKCL010000005.1:0-8310 GCA_050287725.1 Sedimenticolaceae bacterium | reverse complement strand
CCTGATCCGTCACCGGGTGCTGGTGGAGATACGCTGGCTGCAGGCGCTGGCGGAGCAGGAGCAGATCGCCGAGGTGCCGCCCCTGAGCGAGCACGCTTCCAACATCCTGAATCACATTATTGAAAACTTCAGCGAAGAGGACGCCCAGCGGGTCAAGAACATCGAGCGCACCACCAATCACGACGTCAAGGCGGTGGAGTATTTCCTCAAGGAGAAGATCGCCGGCAACCAGGAGCTGGAAGCGGTCGCGGAGTTCATCCACTTCGCCTGCACCTCCGAGGACATCAACAACCTGTCACACGCTTTGATGCTGCGTGAGGCGCGCGGCCAGGCGTTGCTGCCGCAGATGGATCAGGTAATCGCGGCCGTGCGGCAACTGGCGCACGATCATGCGGACCTGCCGATGCTCTCCCGCACCCATGGACAACCCGCCACTCCCACCACCCTGGGCAAGGAGATGGCGAACGTGGTCTTCCGTCTGCGGCGACAACGGGAACAGATTGCCGCAGTGTCGATCCTGGGCAAGATCAACGGTGCCGTGGGCAACTATAACGCCCATTTGGCGGCCTATCCGGAGCTGGATTGGCCGGCCTTCGCGCAGGCTTTTGTGGAGTCTTTGAGCCTGACCTGGAACCCCTACACCACCCAGATCGAGCCGCACGACTATATGGCGGAGCTGTTCGATGCAACCGCCCGCTTCAACACCATCCTGATCGACTTCTGCCGGGATGTCTGGAGCTATATCTCGCTCGGACACTTCCGGCAAAAGACCGTCGCCGGCGAGGTGGGCTCCTCCACCATGCCGCACAAGGTCAACCCGATCGACTTCGAAAACGCAGAGGGCAATCTGGGAATCGCCAACGCGCTGTTCGGTCACCTGGCGACCAAGCTGCCGATCTCCCGCTGGCAGCGGGATCTAACCGACTCCACGGTGATTCGCAACCTCGGGGTCGGGTTCGCCCACACCACCATCGCGCTGCAATCGGTGCTGAAGGGACTCTCCAAACTGGAGGCGAACCGCGAGAGTCTGGAGGCCGATCTTGACGCGAACTGGGAGGTGCTGGCGGAACCGATTCAGACCGTAATGCGCCGCTACGGCATCGAAAAACCGTACGAGAAGCTGAAGGAGCTGACCCGGGGACAGCGGATCACCCAGGATGAGCTGCGGGCGTTCGTGGAACGGCTGGAACTGCCGGATGAGGCGAAACAGGCGCTTTCGCGGCTGACCCCAGGCACCTATATCGGAAATGCCGCGAGCCAGGCGCGCAAAATCTGATTTCTAACGTTCTGAATGCAGGGGTATTTTTTCGCCCCAACTCCGGGAACCGCCGATCTGTGATGGCATACACAGAAGCTCCGATTCAGCATTGCTATAAATAATCGGGATTGCTGGTTACGGAGACCCTCTTCTATCCGACCCCCTCCGTAATGGCAATCGAATCTTCCGCTCCACCCTTCCCAACCCGGTGGAGCGTTTTTTTTTGCACTCCCCGCGTTATTTCGTCCCGAAACGCTGCTGCAACCACTCCTGGAACTCATCGCCCAAATGCTCGTGTTTCAGGGCGTAATCCACCGTGGCCTGCAGATACCCGAACTTGCTGCCGCAATCGTAGCGGCGGCCCTGAAACTGATAACTCATCACCGGTTGCTGCTCGATCAGACGGGCAATGGCATCAGTCAGCTGAATCTCCCCACCGGCACCGCGCCCGATCTGCGCCAGATGCTGAAAGATCTCGGGGGTCAGGATATAGCGACCCACCACGGCACGGTTGGAGGGCGCCTCCTCCGGCTGGGGTTTCTCCACGATGCTGTTGACCCGGGCCAGACTGCTCTCATCCCCGCCCGTATCGACAATCCCGTAACTACTGGTCTCTTCCGGCGCCACCTGCTCGGTGCCCAGGATACTGCACTCCTGCTTTGAAAAAACCTCCGTCATCTGGGCGAGACAACCGGGGCCGTCGTCGTCGATCAAGTCATCCGCCAGCAGCACGGCGAACGGCTCCTCACCCACCACCGGTTGCGCGCACAAGACCGCGTGCCCCAACCCGAGCGGCATGGCCTGGCGAATAAACACACAAGAGACATGCGAGGGAATGATATTGCGTACGATATCCAGCATCCGGTTCTTGCCGCGTTGCTCGAGCTCCATTTCCAGCTCGTAAGCGGTATCGAAGTGGTTGCTGATGGAACTCTTGTTGCGGCCGGTGATGAAGATCATGATCTCGACCCCGGCCCGCACCGCCTCTTCCACCGCGTATTGAATCAACGGCTTGTCCACGATCGGCAACATCTCCTTGGGGCTTGCCTTGGTGGCCGGTAAGAACCGGGTCCCGAGTCCCGCCACCGGAAATACCGCCTTTCTGATACTTCTCGCCATTAGTGACTCCCTTTACGTATACCTTTTTGCCTATCCCAAACGCCCGTAAATCCCGATCATGTGCCGCAATCTGGCAGCCAGGTCATGTTCCACCTGTTTCCACCGGAAACGCCAGCGCCAATTACCCTCGATGGTGCCGGGCAGATTCATACGATGCGTCCCGTCCAGTGCCAATACGTCCTGCATCGGAATCATCGCCAAGCGCGCACGCGATGCCAGTGCCGTGCGGATAATCGGCCAAGGCATCGGCTCACCGGGAAAACCGAGATACTCATTCACCAGCCTTCGTTCGAAATCACCCAGTGAACGATACCAACCGAGGGTGGTATCGTTATCGTGAGTACCGGTATAGACCACGGAATTGGTTTTGTGTTGAAACGGCAAATACGGATTGTCGGTATCTCCGTTGAACGCAAAATGCAAAACATTCATTCCCGGCATCCCGAATCGATCCCGCAGGTGCTCCACCTCCGGTGTGATGATTCCGAGATCTTCGGCCACGATCGGCAGGGGATCGTATTGTTCGTGCAACAATTCAAATACCGCCTGACCGGCTGCCGGCCGCCACTGACCGTTGACCGCGCTTTCGTCGATAGCGGGTATCTCCCAGTAGGCCGCAAACCCGCGAAAGTGATCGATGCGAATCAGGTCGAACAACTTGAGCTGGGTCTTAAGTCGCCGCACCCAGAACGAGAAACCGTCCTTTGCCATCACATCCCAGCGATAAAGCGGATTGCCCCAGCGTTGGCCGGTCTCTGAAAAATAGTCCGGCGGTACACCCGCGACCACGGTGGGACGCCCGTCCTTATCCAGTTGAAAAATCTCGCGGTGCGCCCACACCTCCGCGCTATCCAAAGCCACGAAGATCGGCATATCCCCAAACAGCAGTACCCCGCGTTCACCGGCGTACTGTTTCAGTTCCTGCCACTGGCAAAAGAAGAGGTACTGTTCGAAGCAGACGTATTCGATCTCTTCCGCCAGGCGACTACGCGCCTGCGCCAACGCCAGTGGCTTGCGATCGCGTATTCCTTCCGCCCACTCCCACCAGGGAAGTTTCTGCTCCGTACGCAGCGCCTGGAACAGGGCGTAATCGTCCAACCAAAAGCGTTGTTCACCGAGAAAGCGGGTTAATGCCTCACGTTCCTCGTCGTCGGCCAGTTTGTTGAAACCCGCCCATGCCGCCAGTAACGCCTCGCGCTTGCATTCGGGCGATACACACTCCTGTCGCAGTACGGACGAATCCAGCCAGCCGCGCTCCACCAGCGAATCGAGACTGATCATTCGGGGGTCGCCGGCATGCACCGACCGGGTCTGATAGGGCGAACCTTCCTGCTTGGTGGGACCCAACGGCAGTGTCTGCCAAACCGTGATTCCTGCGGCCGCCAGAAAATTTACGAAATTCCTGGCTTCTATTCCCAACTCGCCGTTCGCGGACCGGCCAGGCAATGATGTGATGTGTAGCAGAATTCCCGCCCGTCGGCGGTCCAAACACTGTTTCATACGTGTCCGACCCATCCCTCACTCCCTGCGATTGTGGAACGGGCACGTCCCAAATGGTTTGCGCCTATGTTGACGACGATCGCTTCCGACAGCACGTTCAGTTCTTTCTCATCACACCGCCCAGGGCGGGTGCGCCATCACCGAAGGCGAAGACATGCAGCAGATACTCCGGAGGCTCCACCTGCAAAATCCGGTAAAGGTGGGTGAGTTGATGTCGGAACAACCGCTCAAAATCGGAGACCGTATCGCCCGGATTGTAGTCCCCAAACCACCAGAACCAGTCGGACCCTTCGCAATGGGCGAGCTGCAACTCCGCCTCCTGACGTTGTTCCTCCGTCAGTTTCCCTTCCAACAGGACGCGGTCGTAAACCTTTTTCGCGTCAATCAGCATCTCCCATGCCCGATTCTTGTCGCGATCCCCGATCCAGGTGGAGAAGGTACCGTAGACCCAGCTCCCTGCCACGACCTGTTTGATCTGGGAAACCGCTTTCTTCTGGGTTCGCAGACACTCCGCAAAGGTGGTCAACTCCAGGCGCGGATGCTCGCACAATCGTTGGTACAGCGCCTCCAGGAAAAAACAACCGTTGCGCGGATAGTATTCCCAGGCATTTTCACCATCCAGGATGATGGAAGCCACCGCATTCGGATTACCCGCCGTACTGTTGGCGATAATCTCCAGATGATTGATCAGATCGGCCACCGCGTCATCGGCATGCCAAACGGCGTAGGTGAAACCGACAAAATCCGAGAGTCCGTCATCACGGAAGAAACAGTGAATCCCTCCCTTGCCGGCACGATAGGGCGTGTGCACCCAATTTCGCGGCAAGGGCGCTTCTTTGAGCTCTTTCCGGAGACTGTTCTCCAGCACCCGTTGACCGCTGGCGGCCCACTGAAAACCCTCCTCTTCCAGGATCTGCAATGTCGCCTGACTCACCGCGCCTTCCGACGGCCAGCACCCGGTAGGACGGAATCCGAAATGGTGTTCAAACACATCGATTCCTTTGCGGATCTGCCAGCGTACCCGCGTCTCACCTCCCGGGTAATTGGTCGCCTTCGGAAGCTGCACCTCCGGCATCGCTTCACGCGCGGAGTTGATATCCAGCAATAGCGGCATGATCGGGTGCGCATAGGGGGTCACCGACAACTCTACCCGTCCTCCCTGCGCCAGTCGGCGATAACGCTCCACGATTCCGGAGAGCAGATCACGGATCACCTCTACCAGCCGACGTCGATCCTCGTTGTTGTAACCGATGCGCTTCTTCTCCAACGAGTGAATCCGGAGATCGTTGGAACGCGGATATTCCCCCATCCAAGCCAGGTGATACCAGACCAGCAGATCTACCAGATATTGATCCCCCAGGTAGATGGAGCACTCCTCATGTTCGCTCAATTGATTCGCGATATTCACCAATCGCCGGAACATCGGAAAACGGTCGATCAAACGCTTCTCGTTCGCCCGCAGACAATCACGAACCAACCGCCTGCGGGTCTCCTGATCGACCGGGAGTCCGGGACCCGCGAGCGCCGACAGCAACGGGTCCTGAATTATCGTCCCCCGCTCCAGCCAGGCGTCCAGTTGTTCGATGTAATCATCCAACTGCTCCAGCAGCACCGGCGCAAAATTGACCACCGCGCGCGCCTCCGGATTTGCCTCCAGATGCGCCGCCATGTCGACGTAATCCTTGATGCCGTGAAGATAGACCCAAGGCAGCTGAAAATCGCTATGGTCGGGACCGCGATAATCCGGCTGGTGCATGTGCCAGCACAACACAACCCGAAGTTTCGATTGACTAGCGGACATAGTTAAGCACCTGGCCCAACATATCCGGTGTTACCAACACCACACCGGTGGCGGTCACATGGAATCGTTTGGCATCATCTTCCCGGTTCATACCGATCACCGTTCCCTCCGGGATCTGGCAACCGCGATCGATGACGGTATTGTTAATCCGGCAGTGGCGACCGATCTGGACATCCGGCAGCAGCACCGAGTTTTCCACCAACGAGAAAGAGTTGATGCGCACATTGGAAAACAGCATGGAGTGGCGAACCGTGGAACCGGAGATGATACAACCGCCGGACACCATCGAATCCACCGCCATACCGCGCCGGTCATCGTCGTCAAAAATAAACTTTGCCGGAGGTAACTGTTCCTGATAGGTCCAGATAGGCCAGGTCTTGTCGTACAAATTCAGTTCCGGCGTGACGCCGATCAGCTCCAGGTTGGCAGACCAGAAGGCATCCACCGTACCCACATCGCGCCAATAGCTTTGCTTGCCGGTCTTGGGATCCCGAAAGCGATAGGCATTGACCCGATACTGTTCGATCACCCGCGGGATGATGTCTTTGCCGAAATCGTGAGAGGAACCGGGAGTATCCGCGTCCTTGATCAACTGCTCAAACAGGAACCCTTTGTTGAACACATAAATACCCATAGAGGCGAGAGCGGCATTCTTTTGGCCGGGAATCGGTTTGGGATGCGCGGGTTTCTCCTCGAACTCCAGGATCCGACCCTCCTTGTCCACACTCATCACACCGAACTCTCTGGCCGTCTCCAAATCCACTTCGATACAGCCCACCGTCATATCGGCGCCGCTCTCCACATGCTCGGCGATCATGGTACCGTAGTCCATGCGATAGATATGATCACCCGCCAGAATCAGGACATAGTCCGGATTGTGATTGCGCAGGATATCCAGGTTCTGATAGACGGCATCCGCGGTACCGGCATACCAGGTGTTTTCGATACGTTGCTGCGCGGGCAGCAGTTCCACGTACTCGCCGAATTCGCCGCGCAGAAAACCCCAGCCCCGCTGGATGTGAAGAATCAGCGAATGGGACTTATACTGAGTAAGTACTCCGATTCTGCGAATCCCGGAGTTAATACAGTTGGAGAGAGGAAAATCGATAATACGAAACTTTCCGCCGAACGGCACTGCCGGTTTGGAACGCCACTTGGTGAGGTCCTTCAGGCGCGATCCGCGACCTCCCGCCAGGATCAACGCCAACGTGTTCCTCGTCAGCCGGCTCACAAACCGCGGATTTTCCTCGAAACTCATCCTCGCTCCTCTGGACGGAAAACAACTGCGGCAAGCCGCACCTTCTTGGCATATACTAGCATGCCCCGATAGGCAGCAATATGACCAACGTTTCGAACCGAATGCCCCCCCGTAGCACCACATCCCGCCTCATCAGCGAACCGTTACAACGGATCATGCAGGCCACGCACCACGACCCGTTCGAGGTCCTGGGCCGGCATGTCACCGGAAACCATGCTCTGGTTCGGGTTTTTTTACCGCACGCCGACCTGGTCCGGATCGAAGAGTGCGATCTCCCGCTGGAGCGTATCCCGGGCAGCGATTTCTTCGAATGGTCGGGACCGGCCGAGCGGCTGCCGGAGCGCTACCGCCTCTCCTGGCAGGATGACAGCGGCCTGCGTCACAGCCATTTCGACCCCTACTGCTTCCCGCCGCTGTTACAACACTACGACCTGCATCTGTTCACGGAGGGGAACCACTGGCACGCCCATCATTTCCTGGGTGCGCATCCCACCACCATCGACGGCATCCGCGGCACCCTGTTCGCGGTCTGGGCGCCCAATGCAGCGCGCGTCAGCGTGGTGGGCGATTTCAACCGTTGGGACGGGCGGGTCCATCCAATGCGTTCCCGGGGAGATTCCGGGGTGTGGGAGCTGTTCCTGCCGGGGCTGGAAGCCGGGGCGCTTTATAAGTTCGAACTGAAAACCCAACGCGGCGATGTACTGGTCAAGACCGACCCCTACGGCAACCAGTTCCAGTTTCGGCCCGACACCGCCTGCGTGATTGTCCCCGAATCGACCCACCAGTGGCAGGACGATGATTGGGTGCGCCAGCGGAGCGAAAGCAACTGGCAACAGATCCCGGTCTCCATCTATGAGGTTCATCTCGGCTCCTGGCAGCGGGGGGAGCATGGCGAGTTTCTGAATTACCGGGAACTTGCCCATCGCATGTGTGATTACGTCCGCGATGCCGGCTTCACCCATATCGAACTGCTGCCGGTGACGGAACACCCGCTGGATGCCTCCTGGGGTTACCAGACCACCGGCTACTTCGCGCCCACCAGCCGCTTCGGGACCCCGGACGATTTCCGCTATTTCGTGGATCACCTGCATCAGCATGGCATCGGGGTCATCCTTGACTGGGTACCGGCCCATTTCCCGCGTGACGAGCATGCCCTGGCCCGATTCGACGGCACCGCACTGTATGAACACGCCGATCCACGCCTTGGGGAACACCGCGACTGGGGCACCCTGATCTTCAACTACGGCCGCAATGAACTCCGGAACTTTCTACTGGCCAGCGCCATTTACTGGCTGGAGGAGTTCCACCTGGACAGCCTGCGGGTGGATGCGGTCGCCTCCATGCTCTATCTCGACTATTCGCGCAAAGAGGGTG
>JBNKCL010000004.1:0-4730 GCA_050287725.1 Sedimenticolaceae bacterium | reverse complement strand
GACGCAGGAGACCGGCTCCTTGAAGTGGCGGTTGAAGTAGCTGCGGAAGTAGGCCACGCAACCCTGCGAGCCGTGCACGTAGGGCAGGGTCTTCTCGAAGCCCAGGGCGCACAGCACCGCACCCAGCGGCTGGCACGCCTTGGCCGGGTTGATGGTCAGCGCCTCGCGGCTGAAGTTGAGATCCTTGTATTCGGCGGTGGTGGTCCACTTGAAGATCTCTTCGATCTTTACTTCAGGAACCTTCTCTTCGAACGCCTCCTGCTTGTTCTTGAGCGTCGCCGTATAGTCGGCGCCCGAGAACAGCGGGTAACACGGTTTGATGTTTTCGACTGCTTGGCTCATCTTGGTTCTCCTCCCGCGCCACTAATCCGTGGACGACGGGTCAGGTGAAAATAACTGTTTGTTTCCGCAAAGAGCGCCAGGGAACTTCATGTTGCTTCGTGCCTTGGCGTCTTTGCGGGCGTTGCTGTATCAGGCCGCGGCCTCGGTCGTCTCGTCACCCTTCAGCCAGGGCGCCTTGAGCTTGTCCCAGCAGGGGTTGTTGATGGTCATGTCCATATCGCGGGCGAAGATGGCGAAGCCGTCGTAGCCGTGATAAGGACCCGAGTAGTCCCAGGAGTGCATCTGGCGGAAGGGGATGCCCATCTTCTGGAAGATGTACTTCTCCTTGATGCCGGAGCCGATCAGGTCGGGCTGGACCTTCTTCACGAACTCCTCGAACTCATAGCCGGTGACGTCGTCGTAGATCAGGGTGGCGTTGCCCATGTCCTTAATGGTGCGGTCGTAGTCGTCGTTATGCGCGAACTCATAACCGGTGCCGACCACCTCCATGCCCAGATCTTCGTAGGCGCCGATGATGTGACGCGGGCGCAGACCGCCGACGTAGAGCATCACCCGCTTACCTTCCAGACGCGGCTTGTACTTGGCGATCACCGCCTCGTACTCGGCCTTGTACTTCTCGATCACCCGTTCGGCGCCCTCCTTGATCTTGTCGTCGAACTTCGCGGCGATGGCGCGCAGCGATTCGGCGATCTTGGTGGGGCCGAAGAAGTTGTACTCCATCCAGGGAATCCCGTATTTCTCCTCCATGTGACGGGAGATGTAGTTCATGGAACGGTAGCAGTGCAGCAGGTTGAGCTTGGCCTTGGGGGTGTTCTCCATCTCGGCCAGGGTGCCGTCGCCGGACCACTGGGCGATCACCCGCAGACCCATCTCTTCCAGCAGGGTGCGCGAGGCCCAGGCGTCGCCGCCGATGTTGTAGTCGCCGATGATGGTCACGTCGTAGGGCGTGCTCTCGAAACTGTTGTCTTCGTCGCGGTTACCCAAAACCCAGTCGCGCACCGCGTCGTTGGCGATGTGGTGACCCAGGGACTGGGAGACGCCGCGGAAACCCTCGCAGCGAACCGGAACGATCGGTTTCTTGATCTCCGCGGAACTCTTCTTGGAGACCGCCTCGATGTCGTCGCCGATCAGGCCGATGGGGCACTCCGACTGCACCGAGATACCCTTGCTCAGCGGGAACAGCTGCTCGAGCTCGCCGATCAGCTTGGCCAGCTTCTTGTCGCCTCCGAACACGATGTCCTTCTCCTGGAAGTCCGAGGTGAAGTTCATGGTGCCGAAGGTATTCACACCGGTGGTGCCGACGTAGTAGTTGCGGCGGCCGGCGCGCGAGTACTGGCCGCAACCCACCGGGCCGTGCGAGATGTGGATCATGTCCTTGATGGGACCCCACACCACGCCCTTGGAACCGGCGTAGGCGCAACCGCGGATGGTCATCACCCCCGGCAGCGACTTGCGGTTGGAGGTGATGCACTTCTTGGACTGCTCCACCGACTGGTCGTTGACCGTAAGGTGCTTGGCGCGGTCTTTCTTCGCCTTTTCGGGATAGACCTCGAGCACCTCCTGAATAAGGGCTTCGGTCTCTTCTTTCGTCAATGCTGACATTTTCGTCTCCTCTCCCGCGCCACTAATCCGTGGACATACGGGCTAAGTGAAGGTACGTTCTCTCGCCAGGACGCAGAGGTCGCCAAGGAAAGCCTTCGTTTTCTTTGCGTCTTGGCGTCTTTGCGAGAGTCATGCTTTCGCGGTTTCCGGTACTCAGGGCGCGGCTACCACGCAGCTCTCTGCGGTCGCCGACTTGCCGATGATGCTCTCGTCTTCCTCTTCCATCAGGCCGAAGTCCATCAACAGGTCTTCCAGGGCATCCATGGTGATGGGGGTCGGAACCACCAGGTTCTTGTTGTCGACGATCTTCTGTGCGAGATCGCGATACTCCTGAGCCTGCTTGGCGGTCGGGTCGTACTCGATCACGGTCATGCGGCGGATCTCGGCGCGCTGCACCACGTTGTCACGCGGCACGAAGTGGATCATCTGGGTGCCGAGCTGACGGGCCAGTTCCATGATCAGTTCGTCCTCGCGGGCGGTGTTACGGCTGTTGCAGATCAGGCCGCCGAGACGCACGCCGCCGGAGTTGGCGTACTTCACGATGCCTTTGGAAATGTTGTTGGCCGCGTACATGGCCATCATCTCGCCGGAGCAGACGATGTAGATCTCCTGGGCCTTGTTCTCGCGGATGGGCATGGCGAAGCCGCCGCACACCACGTCGCCCAGTACGTCGTAGAACACGAAGTCGAGGTCTTCCTCGTAGGCGCCTTCCTCTTCCAGGAAGTTGATGGCGGTGATTACGCCGCGGCCGGCGCAACCGACGCCCGGCTCGGGACCGCCGGACTCGACGCACTTGATGTCGCCGAAGCCGGTCTTCAATACATCATCCAGTTCCAGGTCTTCGACCGTGCCCGCCTCGGCGGCCATCTCCATGATGGTGTTCTGGGCCTTGGAGTGGAGGATCAAGCGGGTGGAGTCGGCCTTGGGATCGCAGCCGACGATCATCACCTTCTTGCCCAGTTCGGCGAGGCCGGCTACCAGATTCTGGGTCGTGGTAGACTTGCCGATGCCGCCCTTACCGTAAATTGCGCATTGACGCAGTGCCATGTTGAATCTCCTTCGTTCGCGATAAATGGATCGGTGGGTAACCGGCGATGTGTATGACCGGCCACTCGGACACCCCCTTATCAGCAAGCGGCGTGCCAAAGTGGAAAATTCGATTCAACTGATTGTTTTTGTTGGACTAACTGCTAACGACAAGAATAAAATTCGAGGTCCGGTTTCCTACAATCCCGTGCGCAATGTATGAATGAAGACAGACAAATCCCGGAGGAGGGGGCGACCCTGCCGCGCCATGCGCGGTTGCCGATCAACCGCTGCAACCTGCCGGCGGTGATCCTGGGGAGCCTCACTTATCAGCGCGCTCCGGTGGCGCTGGAGCTGGATTGCGTGGAGCAGTTGCACTCCGATCTGTTCGATACCCTGAAGACCATCGACGACGAGGAGGAGCGGGCGGAGAACTTCAAGAGCTACATGCGTTCGGCCTTCCTGTTCGACCATCTGGACGAGGCGGGCTTCGATCCCAACGCCCGCCGCAGCCGCCGGGACAAGGCCGACTACCTGCGCACCCTGCGCGGCTGGCTGTTCGATCCGGACGGCAAGGAGGCGGCGGTGCTCAAGAGCTGGGTGGAGTCGCGCTTCGGCCTGTTGCCGCGCAACCACGGCGGCCCGCTGGGGAATCTCGACAACGACCGCTACCAGGCCTATCTCGCCGCCCGGGCGCAGGGGCTCTACAACACCAACGGCCTGGAGTCGCAACTGGATCTGCTGTTCACCTATTGCCAGTACGAGATCCGGCGGCGCTTTCCGGAGCAGCGCCATCTCACCCTCTACCGGGGCGTCAACCGCATCGACGAGCACGAGGTGCTGGTGAAAAAGGACAAGCGCAACTACATCCTGGTGCTCAACAACCTCAACTCCTTCACCGCCAACCGGGAACGGGCGGACGAGTTCGGCGACTACATCCTGGAGGCGCAGGTGCCGCTGGCCAAGCTGCTGTTCTTCCCCGGTCTGCTGCCCGGCACCCTGAAAGGGGAGGAGGAGTATATGGTGATCGGCGGGGTGTACGAAGTGTCCCTGAGCCTGCTTTGAATAACCCGCGAGGCGCGCTTGACCTGGCTTCCGTCATCCCGGCGAACTGCGAGCCAGCTCACTTCTCATCGTCATCCCGGCGAAGGCCGGGATCCAGAAGAACCAATCGCCTGTTCCCGGTTTTGTCGCGTTTCCTACAATGTTCCGTCTGAAAAAAATTAACTCATTGATTTAACGACGGTTCCATTCTTGGCTCGTCATTTGCACTCTCTATGGAAAGCAATCCATCCGGGAGTGAATCCATTGGCTGAGACCAAACTGCGGGAATTGATCCACGGGATCGAACAGGGCACCGTCGTCCCCTATCTGGGGTTCGGGGCGCTGGCGGGCGTATGCGACCGGGAGAACGGCGAGCCGATCCCGGCGGACAGCGACAGCCTGATCCTGGCCATGAACAACGGCCGGCCCATGGCGCCGCGCCTGATGTACGAGTTCTCCCGCGCCGCCATGAACGTGGAACTGAAACGCGGCCGCAACGCCGTCACCCGGTTCCTCGACGCCACCTATGGCCAACGCAGTTGGAGCCGTGCGCCGTTGCATGACTGGCTGCAGGCGATCAAACCGAACTACGTGGTGGACATCAACCGCGACACCCAACTGCAGGAGAGCTACAGCGACACCCCGCATACGTTGATCCGCGGCATCTCCCGCATCGCCGGCACCGACTACCGGTTCCGGATTCATCACTACGACGG
>JBNKCL010000003.1:0-14010 GCA_050287725.1 Sedimenticolaceae bacterium | reverse complement strand
CTATAGTGCCGAATATTCCCTATCTCATAAGTGGAGCGGTTGTTCATTCCCGATTAAGGGCAATGCACAATAGTTATTCGGCATGAGTGCGCTAAGCAGAACATTTCGGGCGATATCGCGTTTTTCTCACAAACGCCGCCGTGCTCTCTTCGGGATCCTCCTGTTGGGAGTGTTTCTGTTGCAGGCATCCAATGTAAACCTGCTTCCCTTCATCTCCCGTCTGGAAAATATCGCCTACGATTATCGCCTGACGGCCACCATGCCCGGCGGTGAAGATAAGACGGTGGTGATTGTGGATATCGATGAGCGCAGCCTGGCGGCCGAAGGTCAATGGCCTTGGCGCCGCGACAAGCTGGCGAAACTGGTAGACCAACTGTTCGATCGCTACGGCGTCACGTTGTTGGGATTCGATATGGTATTTGCGGAGCGGGAGGATAATTCCACGCTGCGGACTCTGGAGGGTCTGACGCAGGGGCCATTGGGGGAAGACCCGGAATTTATAAGCGCCCTGGAACAGTTACAACCTGCTTTGGATCATGATCGGCAGTTTGCAGACAGCCTGAAGGACCGGCTGGTAATCCTCGGTTACGTCTCCAATGAAAGCGCCGAAACCGGACAGTTGCCGCCTCCGGCTATGGATCTGGAAGGGCCCGCGCGCCAACTCCCTTTCGTGACCATCCAGGGGTTCACCGCCAATCTCCCGGAGTTGCAACAGGCGGCGTATGGCGGCGGTTTCTTCAACAATCGACGGGTGGATCAGGACGGCGTCTATCGGCGAATTCCATTGGTGTACCGCTTTGGGGACCGGCTCTATGAGTCGTTGCCATTGGCGATGGTGCGCGCCCTCTATGGGCAGCCGCCGTTGAAGTTGCAGATCGCCGACGTGAAGAATCAGGTAAATCTAGCATATGCGCTCGAAGGGCTGTGGCTCGGTGATTTGTTGCGTATCCCGGTGGATGAGGAGGGTTCCGCCCTGGTTCCCTATCGCGGACGGAAGGGCAGTTTTCCTTATGTCTCCGCAACGGACGTGCTGCATGGGAGAGCGGATCCTGCCGTCCTGGACGGCGCCATCGTGCTGGTCGGTACCACCGCAGCAGGGCTGATGGATCTTCGTTCCACCCCGGTTCAGAACGTCTATCCCGGGGTGGAGGTGCATGCGAATCTGATTGCGGGGATGATAAAGCAGACATTGAAGACGCGCCCCAATTACACCTTGGGGTATCAACTGGTCGCCATCCTTTTCATCGGTTTGCTGCTTAATCTGTCGCTGCCGCGGCTCTCGCCGTTGAACGGGATTGTGATGGTGTTCGGCGTTTTGGCGCTGGCGTTGGGGGTCAATCTCTATTTCTGGGTTTCCCAACAAATCGTGTTCCCGCTCGCGGCGCAACTGTTGTTGATCGTAACCACATTCCTGTTTCACAGCGCCTATAGCCACTTCATCGAGGATCGCGACAAGCGGCGTTTGGGGCAGTTGTTCGGTCAGTATGTTCCGCACGAGATCGTGGAGGAGATGAGCGACAGTGAAGAAGATTTCGGGATCGGCGGGGAAAGCCGTGAGATGACGGTTTTGTTCTCAGATGTGCGCAACTTCACAGCTATCTCCGAAGGGCTGGAACCGGATGAACTAACCAATATGATGAATGTCTATCTGACCCGAGTGACCGGGATCATTCATCATGGCCACGGCACCATCGATAAATATATCGGTGATGCGGTGATGGCCTTCTGGGGAGCGCCGCTGCGTGACCCGGAACATCCCCGGCACGCGGTGGAGGTGGCGCTGGAGATGTGTCGTCAGATGCGGGATGTGCGGACGGAGTTTCAGGCCAGAAACTGGCCGGCGCTGCATATCGGTGTCGGCATCAACACCGGCCTGATGAATGTCGGCAACATGGGTTCCGAGTTTCGTATGGCCTATACCGTGCTCGGAGATGCCGTGAACCTCGGCTCACGTTTGGAAGGACTCACCAAGGAGTACGGTGTGGAGATTATTGTCAGTGAATCCACCAAGGCAGGGGCCACCGGCATCGTTTTTCGGGAACTCGGCAGGGTGCGGGTGAAGGGCAAGGAACAGGCGGTTTCGATCTACGAGCCGCTCGCAGTAGAGGGGACCTTGAGTGCCGATCAGGAACGTTCCCTGCAGCTTTATACGGAGTCGCTGGAGGCCTATCGCGCCTGCCGTTGGGATCAGGCGGAACGGGGTTTTCGGCAGTTGGCGGCAGACCAACCGGAACATCGCCTCTATCGTCTCTATCTGGACCAGATTGCCGTGCTGAAGGAGACGCCTCCCGGTCCCGACTGGGATGCCGTGATCACCTTTAAGACCAAGTAGCGTTGGTTGGGAAAGAATTTCGGACCGGGAGGGTCGTGAAATCACGGTTTCCAGGGTTCGGATGTGCTAAATTTAATTCAATTCCGAAGCGGTTTTTGGAAACAAGATCGGATCTTTGCAAAGAATATGGAGCGGATCATGAATAAGTTATATCGATCGTTTCTGCTGGTATTTGCGGCAGCAATCATTTCTCTGCCGCTGGTTCTCTATAGCGCCGATGAGCCGGCCGCAGGGGCGGGGAAGGTGGTACTTGCCACCGGGCAACTTACTGCGCGGGCCGGAGACGGCACCGAGCGGCGCCTGAAGCGGGAGGACCCGATTTTCTCAGGGGACACGGTGGTCGTGGGTGAGAACGCCTTCGCCCAGATCCGGTTCAGCGACGGCGGTCTGATCGCCCTGCGCTCCGGCAGTCAGTTCCGGGTGGAGGATTACCGCTACGAGGGAAAAGAGGACGGTAACGAAAAGGCCGTTTTCAGCTTATTGAAGGGTGGTTTGCGCACCATCTCCGGCAAGATCGGCAAGCAGAATAAAGAGAACTACGAGATGAAGACGCCGGTGGCCACCATCGGCATTCGTGGTACGCATTACGGTGTTCGGCTGTGTCTGGGTAATTGCGGGGAAGGGGTCGAGGATGGTTGGTACATCGGGGTATTGGAAGGCGCCATCGCCATTACCATCGAAGGCAAAGAGTACCTCTGCAAGGCCGGTGAGTACTATTTCATCCCGCTGGGGGGTGGTGAACCGCGCAGCCTGCCGCGGCCTTCCGGCATCGTGTTTGACGGGGTAGCCCAAGGGGGCGAGCCGGGGAATCCGGACGATCCGTTCGGTCGCGGTCCCGCCGGTGAGGAACCGGTGTTCACCGCACCTATTAAACCCGACACTGGCGGCCCGACAGAGTTTTCAATCAATGCAGGTCCGGGTTGAGACCTGAGATATGATGAGTCTTGGCCGACGGCCGTGCCCGAGAGGTGCACGGCCGTTGCGTATTTTTCGATAGGAAACCATAGAGAACAGAGCGGCGTAAGCATCCAGTGAGCGATCAACAGGATATTGAACAGCCGGTGAAAAGCGTAGATGCCCAGCGATTGGCCGGGATCGATTTCGCGCACCTGGAGTTGTTGGCGGAGATGACCCACGGCTTTGCCGCCTCACTGGATATCGACCAAACGCTGCGGACCGCCCTGCAGCAGACTATGCGCTATCTGGAAGCCGAGGGGGGGTCCGTTTTCCTGTTGGTGGATGACGGCAAAACCCTGGAGTGCCGCGCCGCGGTGGGACCGGTCAATATCACCGGCATGCGGTTGAAATCGGATCAGGGGATTGTCGGGCAGGCGGTGCAGAAGAATGAGACCCTCATGATCCGTGACGTCGGCCAAAGCCACAATTTTAATGTGGCGGTGGACGAGAATACCGGCTTCCTGACCCATTCGGTGTTGTGTGCGCCGTTGTCGGTGCGGGGCGAGCGGCTGGGTGCACTGGAGTTGGTGAACAAGCAGGGCAACGACGGGCTGTTCGATGAGGGCGACCGCAGCTTCCTGACCGCGCTGGCCTCGGCCGCCGCCCTGGCCATGCTGAATGCACGCATGGCGGCGGATCTGGTGGAACAGGAGAAGGTGCGCAAGGAGCTGGAGATGGCGCGCGAGATCCAGCGCTCGTTGCTGCCCCCCGATCCGGAACCGCGGGCGCCGGTGCACGGCCTGAATATCCCTGCGCGCGGAGTCTCGGGTGACCTCTATCTGTTTTTCCCGATGCCCGACGGCCGTATCTTTTTTGCCTTGGGGGATGTCTCCGGTAAGGGGATACATGCCGCTTTGTTTATGGCCAAGACCGCCAGCCTGATCCGGGCACTGGCCAAACTGGAACACCGGTTGCCGCAACTGTTCACCCGGCTCAATGCCGAGATCCTGGAGACCTCCAGCCGGGGGATGTTCGTCACCCTGGCCGCGGGACTCTACGACCCGGCCAGCGACACGGTGCGTCTGACCAATGCCGGCCACGAGCCTCCGCTTTACCGTAGCCCCGCCGGGGAGTACACCGACTACCCGGCCTCGGCGCCACCCTTGGGGATCTTGCCGGAACTCAACGTCAGCGAGGTTGAGATTCCGCTGCGGGGGGGTGCGCTCTATCTGTTCACCGACGGTCTCACGGAAGGGTTCGTGAGCGATGGGAATTCGCTGGGGGTGGAGGGGATCAAACAGGCCATCGAGGGGCACCTGGAGTTGGTGCCCCAATCGCGATTGCAGGCCTTGGTGGAGCCGTTGACGCAGGGGGAGCGGAGTCTGCGCGACGATATCACCCTGCTGGTGATCGAAAAGGCCCCGCCCGGTCTGGTGGCGAGTATCCAGATCCCTACCTTGCCGGAACGGCTCAAAGAGTTGCGGGATGTGGTGCGAACCGCGTTGCAGGGAGAGGGATTGCCTTCGGAGACGGTGGAACAGATGGTTCTGGCGGTGGGTGAGGCAGCCATGAACGTGGTGCAACACGGCTTTGCCGGGGGGGAAGCTGGCGGTAGAATCACCCTGGAGATCATTAATAACGGAGAGGAACTGGTGTTCCGGATGCTGGACAACGCCCCGGCGATTGATCCGGATCGGGTGCGCCCCCGCGAATTGGCCGCGTTACGGCCCGGCGGGTTGGGTTCCCACTTTATTCGCGAACTGATGGACAGCGTGGAATTTTTGCCGCCGCCCACAGGGAGCGGAAACCTATTGGAGATGCGCAAGAGGATCGAGCAACTGTGAAGTGCGATATCAGCGAACAATACGGGTTCCTGGTGGTGGCGCTGGGCGGGGATGTGGACCTCGCCAGTTCGCCTGATGCCCGGCGTGCGATCCTCGACAGCCTGGACCAAGGGAGTGTGCTGGTCGATCTCTCCGCGGTGGCCTATATAGACAGTTCCGGGGTCGCCAGCCTGGTGGAGGGGTATCAGGTATCCAAGGATAAGGGGGTACGCTTCGGACTGGTGGGGGTGAGCGAAAACGCCCGGATGGTGTTGCAGCTCTCCCATCTCGACCAGGTATTCCCGATCCACGCGACCATACAAGACGCCTTGGCGCATGGCTCGTGAGAACCGCTTTCTGAGTCTGATCGAGGGGATCGGTCGCAAAACCATCGGCGGCGTTGAGGAGTTGGGTTATCACGCGGCGCTGTTCGGAGAGAGCGTCTACTGGCTGGCCTGGGGTTGGCGCATCGGTCAGCCGGTCCGTTTGAACAACGTGGTGAAGGAGATGGTCTCGGTGGGCATTAACGCCTTGCCGATCATCCTGGTGCTCTCCTTCAGCGTGGGGATCATGCTGGCGATCCAGGGGATTCACACCCTCGAGACCTTCGGCGCCCAGAACCAGGTGGTGCTCGGTATCGCACTCTCGGTGACCCGCGAGTTTGCGCCGCTGATCGTCGCCATTCTGGTGGCGGGCCGTTCCGGTTCCGCCTTTGCCGCCCGCATCGGCACCATGGTGATCTCCCAGGAGGTGGACGCCCTGCGGGTGATGGGCATCAATCCGGTGCGCTATCTGCTGTCGCCGGCGTTGATCGCCATGGTGGTGATGGTGCCTGCGATCACTTTTTTCGCCGATCTCGTGGGTTTGATGGGAGGCGGGCTCTACAGCGCCGCCAAACTGGGCATCGGGTTGGACGTCTATTGGGAGCGCAGCCTGGATGTGCTGGTGGCGGAGGATGTGTTGCAGGGGTTGGCCAAGAGTCTGATCTTTGCGGTACTGATCTCGCTGATCGGTGCCGCCAACGGTTTCTCCGTCAGCGGTGGAGCCGAAGGCGTGGGGCGGGCCACCACCCGGGCGGTGGTGCTCGCGATCGCCGCCATTCTTGTCACCGATATGCTGTTTACCTATTTCATGAACCAATAACAACGACCGCGGGTTCCGGTGCAGGGGCGCGGACCGCGGCAGGATAAGAACAAGCGACCAGACCCATCATGGATACCCCGGCGATCGAGATCAAAGATCTGCACGTACGCTATGGTACGGTGGACATCCTGCAGGATGTCAATCTCACCGTGCAGCGGGGTGAGATCATGGTGATCATGGGTGGGTCGGGGTCCGGCAAATCCACCTTTCTGCGTCAATTGCTGGGGCTGGAAAAGCCGTTCGGCGGCTCGATCAAGCTGTTGGGGCGGGATATCACCACCCTCACCGGCAATGAGTTCTACCGACTCCGTAAGGAGATGGGAGTCGCCTTCCAGGGTGGGGCGCTGTTCAACTCCATGAGTGTGGGGGAGAACGTGATCCTGCCGCTGCGCGAACATACCGAACTGGACGAACAGACCATGTGTATCATGGCGCGCATGAAGCTGGAGGTGGTGAACCTGGCCGGTTACGAACATCTGATGCCGGCGCAGCTTTCGGGCGGCATGATCAAACGGGCGGCGGTGGCGCGGGCGATCATCATGGACCCCAAGCTGCTGTTCTTCGACGAGCCCTCGGCGGGGCTCGACCCGGTGGTTTCGGCCGAACTGGACGAACTGATCCTGAAACTCAAGAAGGTGATGGGCATGACCATCGTGGTGGTGACCCACGAACTCGACTCCGCCTTCAAGATCGCCGACCGCATCACCTTCCTCGATCGTGGGCGGTTGCTGATGACCGGTACCGTAGAGGAGGTGCGCGGTTCCGACAATCCGCGTATAAAAAGCCTGTTGAGCCGGCTTCCGGAGGAGGAGCACCTGGATGCGGACGAGTATCTGCGTCGTCTGATGGGGCGGGTTGAATAGTGCTCGTAAATGATAAGATAGGGGTCTGGTACTAACCCATGAAATATCAAAATATCTCCTACCTGACCGTCGGTTCCTTTGTGCTGGCGATGCTGCTCAGCCTGATGGCGATGCTCATCTACATCACCGGTTATGTGGGATCGCCGGCCCGCTACTACGTTTATTACGAGAACGTCACCGGCCTTTCCAAAGGCGCCCCGGTGACCTTCGAGGGGTACAAGATCGGACGGGTCGGAAAGATCGAACCGGAGCACAAGGGGAGCAAGACCCGCTATCGCGCCACCCTGGAACTGGACTCCCAGTGGTCAGACGCCATTCCGGTGGACAGCAAGGCCCGCATGGTCTCCTCCGGTCTGCTGGCCACCGTTACGGTGGACATTCGCCAGGGGAGGGAAGCGAAAACCCTGCCTCCGGGCAGCGAGATCGAGGGACAGGAGGCGGCCAGTATCTTCGCCGCGCTGGAGGAGCTCTCCGGGGATGTCCGGGTATTGGTGGACGACATGCGTAAGAATCTCGATGGCGTGATGGGCCGCTTCGACCATATCGTCGGCAGTATCGAGGAGGAGACGCCGCAGATCCTGGAACAGATCAAGAGCGGATCGCAGGGCCTGGATGAGGGGATCGGCAATATCGTTCGTGATGTGCGGGAGGTGGCCGCTCAGCTGAAGACCGCCACCGGAGAGCTGCGGGAGGTGATCGGCCCCGTGAACCGACAGAGCCTGACCACGTTTCTGCAGTCCATGGAACAAGGCGCCACCAATTTCGAAGAACTTTCTGCGCAGTTGAAGGGCAGTCAGAAAAAACTGGATCAGTTGCTTGCTGACTCCGGCGCCGTCGTCAGCGACAATCGGGACGAGATGAAGCAGTCGATCCATGATCTGCAACTCAGCATGCAGGTGATCGCCCAACGTATCGGGGCCATCACCCACAACCTGGATATGACCAGCCGCAATCTGGCCGAATTCAGCCGCCAGATCCGGGAGAGTCCGGGGCTGTTGCTGCAGAGCACGCCGCCGCCGGATGCGGCACCCTGAGAGTGAACGACACCCGTACCACACGGCGGAGCGGAGATTGGTGATGAAGCGATTCCTTCTACTGTTACTGGCAATCCTGTCGTTGACCGCCTGCGGTTCCATCGAACCGGTGCCGGAAGACCGCTTCTACCGACTGGCGGAAATCCCGGGTCCGGAACCGTTGGCGCAGCCGTTGTTGCCCGGGGTGTTGGCGGTGGGGACGATCGAGACCTCCGGTATCTACAACGAACGGGCGATCCTTTACAGCGAACCGGGTCGGCCCACCGAATTGCTGCGTTATCATTATCACTCCTGGATCGACAGTCCGCCGCAACTGATCCAGGACCACATCGCCCTGTTTTTGCGTGGTGCCGCGGTGGCGCCCACGGTGGTGATCGATGACGGACAGGCGGAGTGGCAGTACCGGTTGACCGGCAGATTGCGCCGTTTCGAGCGCGAGATGCGCGGCACCGGTTCCAGCGTCACGGTCGCGATCGAGTACCGGCTGGTGCAGCGCGGCGGCGGTCGGCCGCTCTGGATCGGGGACTACACGGCGCAGATGCCGGTGTCCGGGGAGCGGGTCAATGATGCGGTGCAGGCGTTCTCCGCCGCCGTGAACCGGATCGACCTGGAACTGCTTGCCGATTTGAAGGAACATGTATCCCAACCGGCCCCCGGTACGGGTGAGCCGCCCCCGGTGGTCGAATAGTTCCCTGCGATCAGCCCCGCTTTCATCACTTTTCGAGCATTGAAGAGTGACAAGTGCGTTGATTCTGCATACCATTTCTCTTTTTAGTAGACCGTTTTTCAGGCCTTATGCAGACCAGCGCAGAACTTCGTACCGCTTTCATCCAGTATTTTATCGACCGGGAACATGAACCGGTGGCCAGCAGTTCGCTGGTCCCGGAGAGCGATCCGACTCTCCTGTTCACCAATGCCGGTATGGTCCAGTTCAAGGATGTGTTCCTGGGCCGGGAGAAGCGTAATTACAACCGGGCGGTCAGTTCCCAGCGTTGCGTACGTGCCGGAGGCAAACACAATGACCTGGAGAATGTGGGGTATACCGCGCGTCACCACACCTTCTTCGAGATGCTGGGAAACTTCAGCTTCGGTGACTATTTCAAGCGCGAGGCGATCCGGTATGCCTGGGAGTTCCTGACCGAGGTGCTGAAGATCCCGCAGGAGAAGCTGTGGGTTACGGTTTACCAGGAGGACGACGAGGCGGCCGACGTCTGGCTCCAAGAGATCCAGGTGGACCCCGACCGTTTCACCCGCATCGGCGACAAGCCGGGCGGCAAGCGCTACGAGAGCGATAACTTCTGGTCTATGGGCGATACCGGTCCGTGTGGCCCCTGTTCCGAGATCTTTTACGACCACGGCCCGAAGATACCGGGCGGCCCCCCCGGCTCACCGGAGGAGGATGGCGACCGCTACATCGAGATCTGGAACCTGGTCTTCATGCAGTACAACCGGGATGCGGAAGGCAATCTGACGCCGTTGCCGCGCCCCTCCGTGGATACCGGCATGGGGCTGGAACGGCTGGCGGCCGTGATGCAAGGGGTTCACAGCAATTACGAAATCGATCTGTTTCAGAAGTTGATCAAGGCGGCCGCCGAGGCCACCGGCTGCCGCAACCGGGAGGAGAAGTCCCTGAATGTGATCGCGGACCATATCCGTTCCTGCGCCTTTCTGATCGTGGACGGGGTGCTGCCCTCCAATGAGGGGCGCGGCTATGTGCTGCGCCGTATCATCCGGCGCGCCATCCGGCACGGTTATATGCTGGGGACCACGGAACCCTTCTTCTACCGTCTGGTAGGGCCGTTGGCCAAGGAGATGGGGGCGGCCTATCCGGAACTGGCCACTGACCAGGAACGGGTGGAGCGTATCCTGAAGCTGGAGGAGGAGCGGTTCTCGGAGACCCTGGAGCAGGGCATGAAGATCCTGGAACAGGCCTTGGTGGGGCTTGCGGAGAACCGCATCCCCGGCGAGACGGTGTTCCGGCTCTACGATACCTACGGTTTTCCTCTGGACCTCACCGCCGATATCGCGCGGGAGCAGGGATTGACCCTCGATCTGGAGGGGTTCGAACGCGAGATGGAGGCGCAGCGGGAGCGGGCGCGGGCCGCCAGCCAGTTCGGAAGCGGACAGCAAATGGCCGTTCCCCTGGAGGGGGAGACTGAGTTTACCGGTTACGAGCGCTTGGGCGGTGAGGCCACGGTGGTCGCCCTGGTACAGGAAGGGCGCTCGGTGGAGACCCTGGGCGACAACGAGGAAGGGATCGTGGTGCTCGACCGTACCCCGTTCTACGCCGAATCGGGCGGCCAGGTGGGAGATACCGGCAGGATTCGGTTGAATGACGACAACTATTTCGAAGTGACCGACACCCGCAAGCAGGGGGAGCTGTTCCTGCACCTGGGCCGGTTCCACGGCAAGACGCTCCAGGAAGGGGATACGGTACAGGCGGAGGTGGATGCGGAACGCCGCAGTCGCACCGTCTTGAATCACTCCGCTACCCATCTGCTGCATGCGGCGTTGCGCAGTGTGCTGGGGGATCACGTACAGCAGAAAGGCTCCTCGGTAGATCCGGAGCGGCTGCGGTTCGATTTTTCTCATCCGGGGCCGGTGACCCAGCAGGAACTCCAGACCATCGAACGTATCGTGAACGCCTGGATCCGTGAGAACGACATGGTGGAGACCCGGATCATGTCTCTGGAAGACGCCAGGGCCAGCGGCGCGGTGGCGCTGTTCGGGGAGAAGTACAGCGACCAGGTGCGGGTGTTGCGCATGGGCGAGTTTTCCACCGAGCTGTGCGGCGGCACCCATGCCAAGGCGGTGGGCGATATCGGGTTGTTCAAGATTATCGCTGAGAGCGGCATCGCCTCCGGGGTGCGGCGCATCGAGGCAGTGACCGGTGAACGGGCGATCGAGTGGATTGCGCAGGAAGAGCAGAACCTGCGCACCATTGCCGAGATTCTGAAGGCGGGACGCGAAGAGCTGGCCGATAAAGCGGCTCAGTTGGTGGAGAACAACCGGCGACTGGAGAAAGAGCTGGAGCAGATCAAGGGCAAGCTGGCCTCGGCCGCCGGCAGCGATCTGGCCGCGAGCGCCGTTGAGGTGGAGGGGGTTCGGGTGCTGGCTGCGAAGTTGGACGGTGCGGACCCGAAATCACTCCGGGAAACCCTCGACCAGTTGAAGAACAAACTCGGTTCCGCCGTCATTGTGCTGGCCGCAGTAAGCGGCGATAAGGTGAGCCTGGTGGCCGGGGTTACCCAGGACCAGACCGCCCGGTTGAAGGCGGGGGATCTGATCCGGGAGGTGGCGGAGCAGGTGGGCGGCAAGGGCGGCGGGCGTCCCGACATGGCGCAGGCCGGCGGTAATCGGCCGGAGGCGCTGGATGGCGCGTTGGCCTCGGTGGAGGGATGGGTGCGGCAACGCCTGAGCGGCTCCTGATCCGGCGTTTTGCCCCGATTATTTTTCACCGGTTTTCCTTCCCGCTATTTAATCGCTACGCGATTTGGTGTTTAATGGTCGCCCGTTGATGCAGTCGTTCAACGCGGCCCTGCACACTATGAATCTCTAAACCCGACAGCGGTAAATGGCACTGATTGTCCAGAAATACGGCGGCACCTCCGTAGGCAGCATCGAGCGGATCGAGGCGGTGGCCCAGAAGGTGGCGGCTGCCCGCCGGCGCGGCGATGACGTGGTGGTGGTGGTGTCGGCCATGTCCGGCGAGACCAATCGCCTGATCGCCCTGGCGCACGATATCGACGAGCAGCCGAGTGCACGCGAGATGGATGTCCTGGTCTCCACCGGAGAACAGGTGACCATCGCGCTCCTGAGTATGGCCCTCCACAAGATCGGCTGTGACGCCCGCTCCTATACCGGCGGACAGGTCCGCATCCTCACCGATAGCGCCCACAGCAAGGCGCGAATCCAGGAGATCGACGACGCCCGGGTGCGGGCCGACCTGAAAGCGGGCCGGGTGGTGATCGTGGCGGGTTTCCAGGGGGTGGATGAGCACGGCAACATCACCACTCTGGGGCGCGGCGGTTCCGACACCACGGCGGTGGCGATGGCTGCGGCCCTGAAGGCGGACGAGTGCCAGATCTATACTGATGTGGACGGTGTCTATACCACCGATCCGCGCATCGAACCCCGCGCCCGGCGGCTGGAGCGGATCACCTTCGAGGAGATGCTGGAGATGGCCAGCCTCGGGTCGAAGGTGTTGCAGATCCGTTCGGTGGAGTTCGCCGGCAAATACAACGTACCCCTGCGCGTTCTCTCCAGTTTCGAGGAAGGCGAGGGCACCCTG
Organism: Sedimenticolaceae bacterium; assembly: GCA_050287725.1. Taxonomy (GTDB): domain Bacteria; phylum Pseudomonadota; class Gammaproteobacteria; order Chromatiales; family Chromatiaceae; genus CBFDBF01. Next base: position 1,627 of record JBNKCL010000003.1, on the reverse strand, counting down.
ATCACCTTTGAGGAAGAGGGTATGGAAGAGGCAATGATTTCCGGCATCGCGTTCAGCCGCGATGAGGCCAAACTGACCATTCTGGGGGTCCCGGACCGTCCCGGTGTGGCGTTCGAGATCCTGGGTCCGATTGCGGACGCCAATATCGAGGTCGACATGATCGTCCAGAACGTGGCGGAGGACGACACCACCGACTTCACCTTTACCGTCCATCGGAACGATTTCAAGAAGGCCTTCGAGCTCCTGAAGCAGGTTACCGGCAAGCTGGGCGCCCGCGAGGTGACCGGCGACGACAAGATCGTCAAGATCTCGCTGGTGGGGGTGGGTATGCGCTCCCACGCCGGGATCGCCAGCACCATGTTCCAGTCCTTGGCGAAAGAAGGGATCAATATTCGTATGATCTCCACCTCCGAGATCAAGATCTCCGTAATCGTCGATGAAAAGTACCTGGAGTTGGGGGTGCGTACCCTGCATGACGCATTCGGACTGGCCGGCGAACCCGCCTAAACAGCGGAAATCTCACTCAGCCGAATCCGATTCCTGGGTTTGATTCGGGATCCGGCCGCGGTCTGCCGCATCGCTCCCGGAAGATGGGAAATTGGCGATTATTTGTGTGATTTCCCTCGTTTTTTTTGTTTCTGCGTCACTCCACATGCTAAAATTTATATGCCCTTATGATCACGGGATTTCCCGTGCGCTGAGGCTTGGTTGGCCGCGGTTCACGTATAGGCACTCACCTCTGCTGCAGTTTTGCGGGCGGGCGTGTGTGCTGTAACCGCGTTCGGGAGTGAACAACAGGGAGATAGGAAGATGTTGATATTAACCCGCCGTGTAGGCGAAACCCTGATGATTGGTGATGAAGTCACCGTTACCGTGCTTGGAGTCAAAGGCAATCAAGTTCGTATCGGCGTGAATGCGCCGCGCGATGTCACTGTGCATCGTGAGGAGATCTACGAACGCATCAAGGCCGAACAGGCACACCAGACGATGGACAACTAGTCCGCCGCCGTATGTGGGAGGGTGGCCCTGAGGTGTTGCAAGGGCCACCACTCTCGCTTATAACTGTGCCCTGCGATTAAATACCGATTTCCGGAGAGATGGCCGAGAGGCTGAAGGCGCTCCCCTGCTAAGGGAGTATGGGGTTAATAGCTCCATCGAGGGTTCGAATCCCTCTCTCTCCGCCAAATAAAGCAAAAGGCCCCCGTAAGGGGGCCTTTTGCTTTATCAGGGGAGGGCTGTTTGACTCGAACCCGAGAGGATCAAAACAGGTGGTTCGACCAGGAGCGGCAAGGCCGTGACGCAGAACGAGCCGCGTAGCGGCGAGAGGGACGCAGGCTCGGTAACCCCTCTTCCGGTTCCTGGTTCTCCCCGCAGGGGCGTGCTGGGGGTGGCCCCACAAGGTACAGAGCCATCTCGGGGCTTATTCACGCCGGCTTCGTTGACAAAAGGTCCTTGAATCTTCAAAATTCGCCTTCCAGTTTGCGCCCGTAGCTCAGCTGGATAGAGTACCTGGCTACGAACCAGGTGGTCGGAGGTTCGAATCCTTCCGGGCGCGCCATAAAACGCCTTTGAAAATAGCCGGTTGCGTGCTCCAGCACTAGCCGGCTTTTTTCTTTAGCAACGTCAG
>JBNKCL010000002.1:0-47805 GCA_050287725.1 Sedimenticolaceae bacterium | reverse complement strand
CCGGGGTTGTCTCCTCCGCCGGGGCCGGGGTTGTCTCCTCCGCCGGGGTGGTGACGGTAGTAGTGGGTTCCACCGGAGCCGGAGGGGGGGTCGCAGGGACCGGTACGCCGTCCCTCAGGCACTCCCAATCCCCCGAGGCGCCCGGGTTGCACTCCCAGGTCGGTGTAGCCGCCTGGGTAATCTGGGGCAGCAACAAGGCACTGATGAGGGCGGGTAAGATGGTTCTTTTCCCTGGCACGGTGGTTCTCTGGTTCTTGTTGCTCTTGTTGTAGGGGCCAAAAATCACGGAAAAACGGTCTCGGCCGTTTCCAATGGCAAAGGGGCTCTAAAATCGCATAGAATCCGTTTTTCTTCAACGGTTGGTTTCCCGTCGGTCACTGGATACCGCCATAAATCGTCCCCGTTCCCGGGAAGGGTCGGCGGCGGGCGGGGAGGGGATGTGCCGGAAAGAATCGCTCTGCTGCGAGACTGGTTGGAACGGGAGCTCGGGCTGTCCGGTTTCGCCCTGGAGCCCGCTTCCGGAGACGCCAGTTTTCGGCGCTATTTCCGCCTCACCCTGCCGGACGGCGCTACCCGGATCGTCATGGATGCCCCGCCGGAGTGGGAGGATTGTCGCCCCTTTGTGTCGGTGGCGCGGGCGTTCGAGGCGCTGGGTCTGCACGTTCCCCATATCTTCTCGGAGGACCTGGAACGGGGCTTCCTGCTGCTGAGCGATCTCGGGAGTCTGCTCTATCTTGATGCCCTGGACGCGAAGACGGTAGGGAGGCTCTACGGGGATGCGCTGGGGGCGCTGGCGGTGATTCAGGCCTGCGGCCCCCGGGAGGAGTTGCCCCCGTACGACCGTGCGAAGTTGTTGGAGGAGATGGAGCTGTTCCGGGAGTGGTTGGTAGGGGAACAGCTTGGACTTACGCTGCAGGAAGAGGAGCAGCGGATGTTGGATCGGACCTTCGAGCTGCTGATCGCGAATGCCTTGGAGCAGCCCCAGGTCTGCGTTCATCGCGATTACCACTCCCGTAACCTGTTGGTGACCGCTTCTCCCAACCCCGGCATTCTCGACTTTCAGGATGCAATGCTGGGGCCGGTCACCTACGATCTGGTCTCACTGCTGCGGGACTGCTACATCCGCTGGCCGCGGGAACAGGTGGAGCAGTGGGCCATGAACTACTATCTGCTGGCGTTGCAGTCCGGGGTGCTGCGCAATGAGCACGAGGAGCGGTTTCTGCGTTGGTTCGATCTGATGGGGGTGCAGCGCCACCTCAAGGCGGCCGGTATCTTCGCACGCCTCAACCGGCGCGACGGCAAACCCGGCTATCTTAAGGACATCCCCCGCACCCTGGGCTACATCGTGGAGCTCGCGCCCGACTATCCGGAGTTGGCGGGGCTCGGTAGTTTCATCGAGCGACGCGTTTTGTCTGCGGCCCAAGCGTTCCGTTGAAGGCCGGTGCCTGTTCGCGCTTTGCGCGGCGAGCGGTTGCGATCACTCTCCCTGTTCGCGCGCCACGGCGCGGTAGCCGATGTCGGAACGATAGTAGACCCCGTCCCAGCGGATCCTGTTCGTCAATCGGTAGGCGCGCTGTTGCGCCTCGCCCACGGTATCGCCCAAGGCGGTGGCGCACAGCACCCGGCCGCCGGCGGTGACCGCTTGTCCTTCCCGCAGCACGGTGCCGGCGTGAAACACCTTCTCTCCTTCCGTCTCCCCCTCCGGCAGCCCGGAGATGGGCGCTCCCGTGAGATATTCGCCCGGGTAGCCGTCCGTCGCCAGCACCACCCCCAGAGAGGCGCGCGGGTCCCACTCGGCGGTCTCCCGGTCCAGCCTGCCCTCCAGGGCGGCCAGACAGTGGGCCACCAGGTCCGACCGCATGCGCAGCATGATCGGCTGGGTCTCCGGATCACCGAAACGGCAGTTGTACTCGATCACCTTGGGGGCGCCGTCGGGCATGATCATCAGCCCGGCGTAAAGAAAACCGGTGTAGGGGGTGTTCTCGGCCGCCATGCCGCGTACGGTGGGCAGGATCACCTCATCCATAATGCGTTGATAGACCGCCGGCGTAACTACCGGCGCCGGGGAATAGGCGCCCATGCCGCCGGTATTGGGGCCGGTATCGCCGTCGCCGATCCGCTTATGGTCCTGACTGGTGGCCATGGGCAGCACATGCTCGCCGTCGGCCATGACGATGAAGCTCGCCTCTTCGCCGTCCAGGAACTCTTCGATCACCACCCGGTGGCCGGCTTCGCCGAAGACGTTGCCGGCGAGCATGTCTTTTACCGCAGCCTCCGCCTCTTCCAGGGTCATGGCCACGATCACCCCCTTGCCGGCAGCCAGACCGTCGGCCTTGATCACGATGGGGGCGCCTTGGGTACGCAGATAATCCAGGGCGGCGTCGAGATCGGTGAAGTTGCCGTAGGCGGCGGTGGGGATGTTGTGACGGGCCAGGAAATCCTTGGTAAAGGCCTTGGAACCTTCCAGCCTTGCGGCGGCCGCGCTGGGACCGAAACAGTTCAGACCGGCCTCCTGGAAGGCGTCCACCACCCCCGCCACCAGCGGCGCCTCGGGGCCGACGATGGTGAGGCCGATTTTATGAGCGCGCGCGAAGGCGACCAGGTTGTCGATCTCTCCGACGCCGATGGTTACATTCTCCATCCCGGGCTCCAGCGCCGTGCCGGCGTTACCGGGGGCCACCAGGACCTTCTCCACCAGCGGCGAGCGGGCCGCTTTCCAGGCCAGGGCGTGCTCCCGTCCACCGCTGCCGATGATGAGTATATTCATGAGTCTGCTCCGCTCTGTTCCGGTTGGGAGATTAAACGCAAAGTACGCAGAAACGTGGAGACGCAGAGGGAAAAGATTGCTATTGCCCGTTTCAAAGCCAAATAAATCTTTGCGTTCTCTGTGCCTTTGCGCTCTTTGCGTTTATAACTCGAGGTTTGATCAGTGTCGGAAGTGCCGCATGCCGGTAAAGATCATGGCGATGTCGTGTTCGTCCGCCGCCGCGATCACCTCTTCATCGCGCATGGAGCCGCCCGGTTGAATGACCGCCCGGATGCCGGCTGCCGCCGCATTGTCCAGACCGTCGCGGAACGGGAAGAAGGCGTCGGATGCCATCACCGAACCGGGCACCTCGAGGCCGGCGTGCTCCGCCTTGATGACGGCAATGCGCGCGGAGGTGACGCGGCTCATCTGTCCGGCGCCTACCCCGATGGTCGACAGGTCCTTGCCGTAGACGATGGCGTTGGATTTCACGAACTTCGCAACTCGCCAGGTGAACAGCAGATCCCGCATCTCCTGTTCGGTGGGGGCGCGCTTGGTCACCACCTTGACCTCGTTGGAGAGTTGCAGGTCGGCGTCCTGCACCAGCAGACCGCCGTTGACCCGCTTGAAGTCCAGGCGGTGAAGCGCCTCGGCGTTCCAGTCGCCGCACTCCAGCAGGCGCACGTTTTTCTTGGAACTGACTACCTCCAGCGCTTCGTCGGAGACCTGGGGGGCGATGATCACCTCCACGAACTGGCGCTCCACGATGGCACGGGCGGTTTCGCCGTCCAGTTTCCGGTTGCAGGCGATGATGCCGCCGAAAGCCGATTCCGGATCGGTCCGGTAGGCGCGGTCGTAGGCCTCCAGCAGTGAGCCGCCGATGGCGACACCGCAGGGGTTGGCATGCTTGACGATGACGCAGGCCGGACCTTCGTCGAACTGTTTCACGCACTCCAGGGCGGCGTCGGTGTCGGCGATGTTGTTGAAGGAGAGTTCCTTGCCCTGTAGTTGTCGCGCGGTGGAGATGCAGGCCTCCGGCTGATTGCGCTCCACAAAGAAGGCGGCCTGCTGGTGCGGGTTCTCGCCGTAGCGCATGGTCTGGACCTGCTGAAATTGCAGATTGATGGTACGGGGAAAGGTGGCGACCTCACCCCCGACGCGGGCGCCCAGGTAGTTGGCGATGGCGCCGTCGTAGTTGGAGGTGTGCTCGAAGGTCTTCACCGCCAGATCGAAACGAGTGGCGTCGGTGACCGCTCCGCCGTTGGCCTCCATCTCCGCCAGTACGCGGTCGTAGTCGGCGGCATCCACCACCACGGTGACGTCCTTATGGTTCTTGGCGGCAGCCCGCAGCATGGTGGGGCCGCCGATGTCGATGTTCTCGATGGCGGTGGCCAGATCGCAGTCGGGGTCGGCGACGGTGCGCTCGAACGGATAGAGGTTCACCACGATCAGGTCGATGGGGTCGATCTCGTTCTCCCGCATCACCCGGTCGTCGATTCCGCGCCGGCCCAGGATGCCGCCGTGGATCTTTGGGTGCAGGGTCTTGACCCGGCCGTCCATCATTTCGGGGAAACCGGTATGCTCGGAGACCTCGGTCACCGGGATCTCCTGGTCGGTCAGCAAACGGGCGGTGCCGCCGGTGGAGAGGAGCTCCACGCCGCGCTGTTGCAGGGCGCGGGCAAACTCCACGATGCCGGTTTTATCGGAAACGCTGATCAAGGCTCGAGTGATACGGGACATGGTTGGTTTTCTCGCGGTCGATTGGTCAAACAGGGGTCAACGGAAACACAATCCGCAGACGGCGTATGCGGTTCGCTCGGCGGCGCAGCGGTTTAATCCAGGTGGTAGAGGGCTAGCTTCTTACGCAGAGTACTGCGGCTGATGCCGAGTACCGCAGCCGCGCGGCTCTGGTTTCCTTCCACCTCTCTCATTACCGTCTCCAGGAGCGGCAGTTCTACCTCGGACAGCACCATCCGATAGAGATCGCTGGCTTGATGGCCGTTCAGTTGACGGAAGTATCCGGTCAGGGCGTCACGCACGCATTGGTGCAGCGGTTCCCCTTTTTTATTGTTGGCAACGGCTAACGGGGAGGGCTCTTCCCCGACGGCCAAGCGGGCCTCGAAGCTCATGCGGCCAGCTCCTTCTCTTTTTGTAACTGGTCAAAAAAATCGGCGACCAGGACGAACAGTTCCCGGGCGCTCCCCAAGGTATTGATTCGCTTGCGAAACAGCGCGCTCCCCGGCAGGCCCCGGCTGTACCAAGCGATGTGTTTGCGGGCCATGCGGCTCCCCTGATGCTCCCCGTAGAAGGCGAGCAGACTCTCCAGATGTTCCACCATGCACTCCTGAATCCACGACAGAGTGGGGGGCGGTGTCTGCTCACCGGTTGCGAGATAGTGTGCAATCTCGCGAAAGATCCACGGTCGGCCCCGCGCGGCGCGGCCTATCATGATGCCTTCTGCCCCGGTGTATGCCAAGACCTTTTTCGCCTTTTCCGGAGAATCGATGTCGCCGTTGGCGATCACCGGAATTGAAATCGCCTGAACGATTTCACGAATGGTGTCGTATTCCGCTTCGCCGCCGAAGCCGCAGGCCCGGGTGCGCCCATGCACCGCCAGTGCCTGGATTCCGGCCGCCTCCGCCATGCGCGCGATGGTTACGCCGTTACGGCTGTCGCTGTCCCAGCCGGTGCGGATCTTGAGTGTTACCGGCACTGCGACCGCCTTTACCACCGCGTCCAGGATGCTGGCGACCCGCTGTTCGTCCCGCAACAGGGCGGAGCCGGCGTCCACCCGACAAATCTTTTTGGCCGGACAGCCCATGTTGATGTCGATGATGTCCGCGCCATGATCCGCATGGATGCGCGCGGCTTCCGCCATGATTTGCGGATCGGCGCCCACGATCTGGATCGAGACCGGCCCCGGTTCGCCGACGAAATCGAGCCGGCGCAGGGTCTTGGCGGTTCCCCGCAGGGCGGAGTTGGAGGAGACCATCTCGGAGGTGGTCATCCCGGCGCCGAGTTTGCGGCACAGCTGGCGGAACGGCCGGTCGGTGATTCCCGCCATGGGGGCGAGCAACAGGTTGTTCTCCAGTTGGTGGGGTCCGATACGCATAGCCGGTCGGGTTGAACAAAGGGTTTCGGAAAGAAGGCGGGAAATGGTACGCAAAAAAACAGGGCAGGCAAACCCCCATTTTCCGGTTTTCGCGATGCCGGTCGCGTAGGGCAGGGCCGTTTCTTCGGCTCGTAAAACAGGCCGACCGGAACGGCGATCATAGGCCATTGAAAACGAAAGAAAACGAAAAAACGGGGCGATTATGTGGAGGATCAACCCGGGAGCGATCGCTTCGGGTTTGAAGCGTTAGAAAAACTCCAATTTGAATCCGGTGACGTTGCTGCCGGGGTCCACCACCGCCAACTCCACATTGAGGGCCTGGTTCGGTTCCAGTCGTTCCGATTTATTGACCGAATGCCCCAGGTATTGCGGCGGCCGGAAGCGACGTTGCGCCACCAGCTTCTCGTTGTTGTCGTAGAGGCCGATCTGCAGTTGCGGATAGGGTTGGGCGAAGGCCGCTCGGTTGACCAGCGTTAACTGGATCAGCAGGGCGTTCTCTTCCGTCGGGTGGCTGATGATGGAGCGGCGCAGGACTTCGATCTGGCGCGGTGCGCGCCGTTCCGGCAGTTGGCAGCCCGCATAGCGGCAGAGGGTCTCCAGCACCAGTCGTCCTTCCGGATAGTTGATCAGCTGTTGGCGGGTCAGCCAGGCGGACTGGAGCAGAGCCGCAGCCAGCAGCAGCAGTGCTCCGAGGGTCCAGAACAAGGTACCCTTGCGTTTGGGGCGCCGGTCGTTTGCGCTGTCATCGAACGGGAGCGGTTCGGACTCCGGGGAAGCGATAATCGGTGGCGGCCTGTCGGATTGAGACGGCAATAACTCATCCAATCCCTCGCCCGGATACAACGGGCGGGTCTGTTCCGCCTCGTGGCGTTCCGGTTCGGCGGAAAGCTCTTCATCTTCAGGGGCGAATGCGACCACGATGCCGGGGACCGTCTCCTCCCCCGCACCGAAAGGCTCTTCCGGCCCGGGGGGCGGCGGCTCCGGTGGGAGGGCGGGGTTGGGGTCCAGCGGATCGATCAGCAACGACTCCGGCCACTCCTCTTCCTCCTCGTAGGCGGGGGATTCCCGCAGATGCTGCAGCGCATTGAAGATCCCGTGGCAGCGGGAGCAGTGAGCCTGTCCCTGAGCCAGTCGCAGCTGTTCCGCGCGTACACGGAACAAGGTCTGGCAATAGGGGCACTGGGTATACATCGCTGATCGGAGTTTTTTCAGTTGGGTTGCCGGGAATGTAAGCCTATTTTCCCGCAAAAAGCCAATCCAGTCTTTCGATACGAAGCCTTTTTAATGGCGTTGTCCCGTCAACCGCACCCATTCGTCCAGTACCGTTGGCGGATCCATTCGGAACTCCCGCTGGTAGGCGTCCGTCACTTGCGGCCATTGTCCCTGCAGGATGCCGGAGAGGACGATCCAGCCGTCCGGTTTGACCCGGTTCGCCAGGAGCGGTTCCAGTTCGACCAGAGTGCCGGCCAGAATGTTGGCCAGCAGGATGTCTGCCGGTGTCTCCGGAGGGTTGTCGCTGCTGCGGATTTGCAGGCGGGCGAGAACGCCGTTGCGCACGGCATTCTCCCGGGTGGCCTGCAGTGCCTGGGGGTCGTGGTCGACGGCGATCACCTCGGCGGCCCCGAGGCGCAGGGCGGCGATCGCCAGAATGCCGGAGCCGCAGCCGAAGTCGATGACCCGTTTCCCCTTGAGGTCGGCGCCGTCCAGCCACCGGAGGCAGAGGGCGGTGGTGGGGTGGGTGCCGGTACCGAAGGCGAGTCCGGGATCCAGCTCCACCGTTACCGCGTTCGGGTCATCCGGCAGGGCGCCGCTGGGGCAGACCCAAAGCCGCTCGCCGAAACACATGGGATGGAAGGCGTCCAGCCAGGCCCGCTCCCATGCCCGGTCCTGCAGCCGTTCACTCCGGAACCGGACCCCCGGCAGACGTTGTTCGAGAAAGGCGCAGACCGCGTCGCCGTCCTGGTCGCCGCCGAACAGCGCGGTTACCACCACCGTTTCCCAGAGGGGGGTCTCGCCCGGTTTGGGTTCCAACAGCGGCTGATCGGCGGCATCGCCGAGGGTGACCGAGAGCGCGCCCAACTGCTCGAACAGCAGCTCCGCCAGCGCCGCTTGCTCCCGGGTGGTGGTGATATGGATCTGCAGCCAGGACATCGGTCAGCTGCTGAGCTTCTTCTCCAGGTAATGGATATTGACCCCGCCGGCCGCAAAGCCGCCGTCCTTCACGATCTCCTGTTGCAGAGCGATGTTGGTCCGGATGCCGTCGATCACCATCTCGGAAAGGGCGATGCGCATGCGTGCCAGGGCGGTCTCGCGGGTATCGCCGTGCGCGATCAGTTTGCCGATCATGGAGTCGTAATACGGGGGTACGGTGTAGCCGTTGTAGATATGGGAGTCAAAGCGGATGCCGGGACCGCCGGCGGCATGCAGATGCGTGATCCGGCCGGGACTGGGCATGAAGGTCTTGGAGTCCTCCGCATTGATGCGGCACTCGATGGCGTGGCCGGTCAACCGCACCTCTTCCTGGCGCAGCGCGAGCGGTTCCCCCGCTGCGATTCGGAGCTGCTCCCGGACGATGTCGACCCCGGTGATCATCTCGGTGACCGGATGCTCCACCTGTACCCGGGTGTTCATCTCAATGAAGTAGAACTCGCCGTTCTCATACAGGAATTCGAAGGTGCCGGCGCCGCGATAACCGATCTTGCGACACGCCTCGGCGCAGCGTTCGCCGATACGGCGGCGCTGTTCCTCGGTGATCCCGGGGGCCGGCGCCTCCTCCACCACCTTCTGGTGACGGCGCTGCATGGAGCAGTCTCGTTCCCCCAGGTGGATGGCGTTGCCGTGGGTGTCGGCCAGTACCTGGAATTCCACGTGTCGCGGGTTCTCCAGGAACTTCTCCATATAGACGGTATCGTTGCCGAACGCGGTGCCCGCCTCCGCCTTGGTCAGGGAGATGGAGTTGAGCAGGGTCGCTTCGGAGTGGACCACCCGCATGCCGCGCCCGCCGCCACCGCCGGCGGCCTTGATGATCACGGGATATCCGATCTCCCGCGCCATACGCAGGATCTCGCCGGGATCTTCTCCCAGTGGGCCGTTGGAACCCGGAACGGTGGGCACCCCCGCCGTTTTCATCGCCTCGATGGCGGTAATCTTGTCCCCCATCAGGCGAATGGTTTCCGGGCGTGGTCCGATGAAGATGAATCCGCTTTTTTCCACCCGTTCCGCGAAGTCCGCGTTTTCGGAGAGGAAACCGTAACCGGGGTGGATGGCGGTGGCGTCGGTTACCTCGGCGGCGCTGATGATGGCTGGCACATGGAGATAACTTTCACTGGAGGGGGCCGGGCCGATGCAGACCGACTCGTCTGCGAACAGCACATGCTTGAGATCACGGTCCGCCTCCGAATGGACCGCTACGGTCTTGATTCCGAGTTCACGGCAGGCGCGCAGGATGCGCAGGGCGATCTCGCCCCGATTGGCAATGACGACTTTCTCGATCATAGGGGAACCGGGCCGTTATTCGATGACAAACATCGGTTGGTTGTACTCCACCGGGTGGCCGTTCTCCACCAGGATCCTGGTTACCTTGCCCGTCTTGTCCGATTCGATCTGGTTCAGGATCTTCATTGCCTCGATGATGCAGAGGGTGTCGCCAGCCTTGACCTGTTGTCCTTCCTCCACGAACGCTTTCGCGCCCGGGGCGGGTGCGCGGAAGAAGGTGCCGACCATGGGGGAGCGGATGACGTGTCCGGTCAGTTCCTCTTCCGCTATTTCCGCTGTTGCGGTCGGCATCGCGGTTGCGGCGGCCGGCATCACCGCAGGCGCGGGCGGCGCCATGATCGGAGCGACAGCCGTACTGCCGCGGCTGATTCGAACAGACTCCTCTCCTTCGTGGATCTCGATCTCTGCGATGTTCGACTCTTCCAGCAGTTCGATCAGTTTTTTTACCTTGCGAATGTCCATTGTTGTTTTGGTCTCTAGAAAATAGTGCGTGATCAGGTGTTGATACGGTCAAGCGCCGCCTGGAGGGCCAGCTCGTAACCTCTTGCCCCGAGGCCGCTGATGACCCCCTGGGCGATGTCGGAAAAATAGGAGTGCCGGCGGAACTCTTCACGGGCATGCACGTTGGAGAGATGCACCTCGATAAAAGGGAGCTGGGTCCCCAACAGGGCGTCGCGCAACGCCACGCTGGTATGGGTGAAGGCGGCGGGATTGAAGATCAGGAAGGCGACCCCGCGGGTGCGGGCGTCCTGGATCCGCTCCACCAATTCATGTTCGGCGTTGCTCTGAAAGAATTCCAGGGTGTGGCCCGCCTGGCTCGCCAGTGCGATCATGCGTTCGCGGATGGTGTCGAGGCTGTCCGCGCCGTAGATCTCCGGCTCGCGGGTTCCCAGTAGGTTCAGATTGGGGCCGTTGAGTACCAGGATGGTCGCCATGGTTTCAGGTTCCGGTTGCACTCTCCCCGAGGGGAGCAGGGGGGGAAACAGTGCCGTTTCACCATTCGTTATTGTGCGGGAGATTTTGCACGATACCGTTCAAATTGTCCAGATTTCCCGCAAGATAGGGCCAGATCGCCGCATTTTTCCCCTTCCGGACGGCCGGGTTCACAGCAGGGGCTGCAGTTGCTCCTCCAGCTCGCTCTCGGAGATGGCGCCCGCACTGGTATGGCGGAGGGTGCCGCTCCGGTCGAAGATGGCGGTATAGGGCAGCACCAGGATCCGGTTGCCCATCTGTTTCGAGAGGGCGATGGCGTCCTCCTCCCCCACCAGCACCGGGAAATTAAGATGATAGCGTGCCGCCAGTTCCCGGGCCGGGGCGCGGTCGTCGATTGCGATGGATACGATCTGGAGCCCCTGCGCACCGTAACGTTGCTGAAACTCCGTAAACCTCGGCAACTCCTCCAGGCAGGGGGGGCACCAGGAGGCCCAGAAGTTGATCACCAACACCTTGCCGCGCCATTCGGTGCTGTGGCGGGAGTGCTGTTCCAGATCGGAGAGGGAGAAATCCGGCAGACTCTCCGCCTCCGGCGACGACAGCAGGGAGGTCAGCCAGATAAGCCCCGCCACCGCGAGTGCGAGGGTCAGGAGTAAGAACAGTTGTCCCTTCTTCATGGAGCACCCCGCTGGATGTGCTCGACGAACGCCTCGGGTCCGACGAACCCGATCAGCCGCAGGTGGCGCAGCTCCCGGCCGTCACGGCCGTAGAAGATGATGCCCGGAGGACCGGCCAGCCCGAATTCTTGCAGCAAGGCGTGATCGTCGGCGCTGTTGGCGGTGACGTCGGCCTGTAGCAGTACGAAGTCGCTGAGGGCGGCGGCGACCGCGGGATCGGAGAAGGTGTAGCGTTCCAGTTCTTTGCAGGAGCTGCACCAGTCGGCGTAGAAATCCAGCATCACCGGCCGCCGTTGCGCGCCGGCGGCTGCGAGCTCCCGCTCCAGATCCGCGACGCTCCGGATGCGCCGGAAGGGGAGACCCTCCTTCTCCACGCCTGCTCCGGCCGAAAGGATGGTGCCGCGCAACGGTTGCAGTACGTCTCGTCCGCCGGCCGCCGCGCCCGCCAGAATCAGGATGCCGTATACCAGAATCGCCACCCCCAATCCCTTCCAGAACCGGGCCCAGCCGCTCGCCTCCACCGGCAGGTGGCGTAGCGCGCCCATGTAGATCGCGGAGATCACCAACAACAGGCCCCACAGGATCATGGCGACCGCCGCCGGCAGGATGCGCTCCAGCAACATGATGGCGATCGCCAGAAAGCAGACCCCGAATACCGCTTTGATGGTGTTCATCCAGCCGCCGGCCCGCGGCAGCAGGGCTCCGGCCGAGGCGCCGATGAGCAGCAGCGGGGTCCCCATGCCGATGCCGAGGGTGAAAAAGGCGGTACCCCCGAGGAGGGCGTCCCCCGAGCCGGCCACATAAATCAGGGCGCCGGCAAAGAATGGGGTGACGCAGGGCCCCACGATCAGGGCCGACAGGAATCCCATGATCGCCACCCCGAGGAAGGTGCCGCCCCGCTGCCGGTTGCTGACCTCGGTCAATCGGCTTTGCCAACGGCTCGGCAGCTGTAGCTCATAGAAACCGAACATGGAGAGCGCCAGCAGCACAAAAAGAAAGGCGAAGCCCGAGAGCAGCCAGGGATTTTGCAATGCCGTCTGGAGATTGAATCCGGACAGTCCGGCGAGCACCCCCGCCAGAGCGTAGGCGGACGCCATGGCAAGGACATAGATCAGGGAGAGCAGGAATCCCCGCATCGGGGTGATGGTCTCCCCCTGGCCCACGATGATCCCTGAGAGGATGGGGATCAGGGGGAAAACACAGGGAGTCAACGCCAGCAGCAGGCCCCCGAGGTAGAACAGGGCAAGCGTGAGCCAGAGATTGTCGCCGGCCAGCAGGGCGGCCAACCGATCCTGTTCCGACAGCGGCGTTGTGGCGTCGGCTGTGACGGCTGCGGTGCCGAGGGGCGGAAGCGAGAGGGTGACGGTGTCGTTGTGCGGCGGATAGCAGACCCCGATATCGGCGCAACCCTGGAAACGGGCGCGGAGGGTGATCGCGACGGGCTCCGGAGTGCTGCGCTGCAACGGCAGGGTCAGGTCGAGCCGGTCGTAGTAGACCGCCACATCGCCGATGGTGCCGTCCACCCGGAGGGCGTTCCGTTTGATGGTGGGCGGCGGCAGTCGGAACTCGCCCAGGGTCACCCCCGGCGATTTCTCCAAGGAAAGTTTGATCTTCTCCTGATACAGGTAGGTGCCCTTGGCGATCTCCCAGTGGAGTTGCAGCCGGTCGCCGGTTGTTACTTCCGCATGGAACCGGAACGGCTGTTCCGGGAGATCGGCCGGGCCGCCGGAAAGCGCGCCGGACGCCGGACCGGAGAGGACCAGGAGCGCGAACAGGAGTCTCAGCAGTGGCTTGTGGTGCATTCTTCCACCCACTTCAGGTAGCCCGGGAGGCCGCGTTCTACAGGGACCGCGATGATCTCCGGAAGTTCGTAGGGGTGCAGCGAGACGATCGCCTGTTCCAGCTCTTGGTAGCGGGAGCGGGTCGATTTGATCAGCAAAGTGATCTCCTGCGCCTGCTCCAGACCCCCCTGCCAGCGATAGAGGGAGGTGACCTCCGGCAGGAGATTGACGCAGGCCGCCAGGCCGCTCTCCACCAGGTGGCCGGCGATCTGCAACGCCGTTTCCCGGTCGGGGCAGTTGCAGAGAATAAGCAGCGTTTCGCGGGACATCGGCGAAAGATACAGGATTGCAGCGTAGGCCGCAAAATGGCTGCACGCTTGTCCCGTCCAGTGCGAGGGCGTAAGCTGCGGCGCATGAATCCGCTGTTGTTGTTCCTGTTGCTGTTCGTCGGTATCCCGCTGTTTGAACTCTACTGGCTGATCCAGATGGGGGGCGTCATCGGCGCCTTTCCTACCCTGTTTCTGGTGGTGTTCACGGCGGTGCTGGGCGGCCTGCTGGTGCGGATGCAGGGGTTCGCCACCGCCCTGCGGGTGCGCGAAATGAGCGCCCGGGGCGAGGTTCCGGCGCTTGAGATGCTGGAGGGGGCGGTATTGCTGGCCGCCGGTTTTCTGCTGCTGCTCCCGGGGTTTTTTACCGATCTGGTGGGGTTTCTGCTGCTGGTGCCCCCCCTGCGTCGCTGGTTGCTGCTGCGGGTACTACGACGGATGGAGCTGATCCATCCTGCGCATCCCCCGCGGCAGGAGCAGCCGGGACGGGTGATTGAGGGGGATTATCGGCGCGAGGATCCGCCATAACCTCCCGCAACCGGTACCAGGCGTCCCCCAGGTATTCGTGCAGGGCGTAGTGGCTGTCGCGAAAGGCCCGGAAAGAGGGCAGCCACTGCGACGGTTCCTCCGCATCCTGTCGTCGGGACGCGAAGGCGGTGGGGGCCGGGATCACCTCGATTCCCGCGCGCCGGAAGGATTCAAGCGCCCGCGGCATATGCCAGGCATGGGTGACCAGCAGGATCTTCCCGAGTCCCAACCTCCGCAGCAGCGTTCCCGTCGCTTGGCCGTTCTCCCAGGTGGAGACGCTCTGCTCTTCCAGCGCCAGCGGAGTGATCCCGTACTCCTCCCGCAGCACCTGTCCCATGAGCCAGGCCTCCGAGCGGGGCCGCTGTTCCGGGTTGCCGCCGCTGGCGATCACCGGCAGGCCGGTGCGGCGATGCAGCCGGGCGGCGTAGCGGAGCCGTTCCAGGGTCAGGGCGCTCACGGTGTCGCCGCCGAATTCCGGAGCGTTCGGGCGGATACCGCCCCCCAGCACCACGATCGCCTGGGCGCCGTGAGACGTATGGGTCTCTGGGGGTAACGCGAGATCGCGTTCCAGGTCGGCCATCAGCCAGGCCGCCGTATACGGGGTGCTGAGCAGATAGAGCGACCCCAGGCTGAGCAGGAGCAGAAGCTTTCCCAAAAACCGGCGGCTCAACAGCAGCCCCAGCAGGGCCAGCGCCACCAGCCCACCCGGCGGCAGGATCAGGTCCTTCGCGATCTGGACCAGGTGATAGTCGATCATCTTGCGGTCTCCTTCTCCAAAACGGGGTCTGCCTGACGATCGGCATGGTAAGAAGAGCGGACCATGGGTGCGCTGGCCACCCGCTCGAACCCCATACTCTCCCCCAGGCGTTGCAGTTGGGCGAACTCATCCGGATGAACGTAGCGGGAGACCGGCAGATGGTCCCGGCTGGGTTGCAGATATTGGCCCAGGGTGAGCATCCGGCAGCCGTGATTCCGCAGGTCGGCCATCACCGCCTCCACCTCCGCCGGCTCTTCTCCCAATCCCAGCATCAGTCCCGACTTGGTGGGGATCTCCGGGTGGCGTTCGCCGAAGCGCTGCAACAATCGGAGCGACTCCCGGTAGTCGGCGCCGGGGCGGACCTGGCGGTAGAGCCGGGGCACGGTCTCCAGGTTGTGGTTGAAGACGTCGGGTAACGCTGTGTCCAGTTGTGACAGCGCCGGTTCCATTCGACCCCGGAAGTCGGGCACCAGCACCTCCACCCGGCACTGCGGCCGGCGGTTGCGGACCGCCCGGATGGTGGCGGCGTAGTGCGCGGCGCCGCCGTCCCGCAGGTCGTCCCGGTCCACCGAGGTGATCACCACATAAGCGAGCCCCAGACGGTCTACGGCGGCCGCCAGCCGTTCCGGCTCCGCGGGGTCCGGCGGCTGCGGTTGGCCGTGGGCCACGTCGCAGAAGGGGCAACGCCGGGTGCAGATGTCACCCAGGATCAGAAAGGTGGCGGTGCCCTGGTGAAAACACTCCCCCAGGTTGGGACAGGCGGCCTCCTCGCAGACGGTGCTGAGACCGCTCTCTCGCAGCAGTCGCCGGACGCCCTGGATCTCTTTGCCGGCCGGGGTGCGGGCGCGGATCCATTTCGGTTTGCGCAGCAACTCCGTGGAGGGCTCCACCTTCACCGGGATGCGCGCCAGTTTCTGCTCTCCCCGCTGATGGGTTTCGGGATGGAGGCGGGAGGGGGCGGTGTGGCGGTCCGGTTTGGTCATGGGTCAGTCGCTTCGATAGAATTTGCGGAGATAATTGTAGACCCCAACCGGGCGGCCAGCAGCTGCGCCAACCGTTCGCCGCATTCCGCCACGGTGAGCGGGATCCAGAGATCGCGCAGTTGGGTCACCTCCAGGCCGCGATAACCGCAGGGATCGATGCGGGAGAACGGTTCCAGCTCCATCGCCACGTTGAGACTCAGGCCGTGGTAACAGCAGCCGTGCCGAACCCGCAGCCCGAGCGCGGCCAGCTTGCGCCCCGCCACATAGACCCCGGGTGCGCCGGTGCGTCGTTCTCCCGGAACATCATACTGTGCCAGCAACTCGATTACCGCATCCTCAAGCAACTCCACCAGTCGGCGCACACCCAGCCGGGCGCGCGGCAGATCCAGCAGCGGATAGAACAGGAGTTGGCCGGGGCCGTGGTAGGTTACCTGCCCGCCCCGGTCCACCCGCAGGACCGGGATCTCGCCGGGGGTGTGCAGATGCTCCGGGCGGGCCGCCCGGCCCAGGGTGTAGACCGGCGGGTGCTCCAGCAGCCAGAGTTCGTCGTCGCTATCGGGGGTGCGTTCGGCGGTGAAGCGCTGCATCCGCTCCCATACGTCGGTGTAGGGTGCGGTTTCGAGGGGTCGCAGGATCAGTTTCCGGTGAGCGGTCATTGGGCGTTGCGTATCGCACCGCGTGAAGGTTTTCAGAGGCTCATCAGGATCTGCTCGTGAGCGGTCAGTTCCATATAGATGGCATCCAGTTGTTCCCGGCTGTGCGCCTCGATGGTGACGGTGACGGCCAGGTATTTGCCTCCGCTGCTGGGGCGGACCTGTACCGCGCCCTCACCCAGATCCGGGGCGTGCCGGCGCACGATCTCCACCACCGTGGCGTCGAACTCCGGGGTCGCCAGCCCCATGGCCTTGATGGAGAAGCGGCAGGGGAATTCCAGCAGTGTCTCTTCCTGGGCGAACGAGTCAGTCATGTCGGTTGCCGCGATTCCTCGCGGTCACTCCTCCAGGCCCGCTTTGATCCGTTCTTTGTACTCTCCGTAGAGCCGGGAGACCTCCCGGAAACAGGCGCCCGGTTTGCCGTCAGCAACGATCTCTTGGTTCAGGCGGGTGACCGGCATGATCTCCTTGGTGGAGCTGGTCAGCCACACCTCGTCCGCCGTCAGCAGTTCCTGCTCCGTGATGGTCCGTTCCTGACAGGGGATACGGTTGCCGAGCGCCAGTTCCAGTACCAGGTCGCGGGTGATCCCGGGCAACAGAAAGTGACTCTTCGGGGGGGTGATCAGGGTGCCGTCGGCCACGATGAACAGGTTGCTGGCCGCGCCCTCGGTGGCCAGGCCGTCCCGGACGAGGATCGCCTCCATGGCGTCCGCATCCTTGGCCTGTTGGCGCATCAGGACGTTGGCCAGCAGGGTGGTTGCCTTGATATTGCAGAGCCGCCAGCGGATGTCGTCCAGGGTGATCGCCTTGATCCCGGTTGCGAGGAGTTTCGGATCGGGTGGCGGGAGAGGGGAGGACATGGCGAATACGGTGGGCGAGACGCCCTCCGGGATGGCGTGATCCCGGGTCTGCGCGGCACCGCGGGATACCTGGAGATAGATCGATTGGTCGGCGTCCGGGCGTTCCCGGATCAGCCGTTTCAGCATCTCCTGCCACTCCGCGGTCGTCAGCGGATTGGCCATGCGAATGGCGCGCAGACTGTCGTCCAATCGTTGCAGATGCTGCAGCAGGCGGAACGGGCGTCCGGCATAGACCGGGATCACTTCGTAGATGCTGTCGCCGAACAGGAAACCGCGATCAAGCACCGGGACGCGGGCATCCGCCAGCGCCAGGAACTCACCGTTGAGATAGACCTTGGGATTCGACATGGAGCTAAAGACTATTCGAACCAGAGCAACATACTGTCGATCGCCCGCGTCACGAACCCCCCTTCGGGGATGTCGCTGAGGGCCGTCAGCGGTACCTGCACCAGCGGTTTCCCCGCCAGTGTAATGTCGATGTGTCCCACCTCGGCCCCTTTCTGGAGCGGAGCCATGAGACCGGTATTCACCGTCATCTCCGCCTTCAGCTGTTGATACTGTCCACGCGGGATGGTGACGTACAGATCGTGTTGCGGGCCCACCGCCAGCTCATCCTCTTCCCCCTTCCAGACCCGCACCTTGTTCAGGGTGTCGCCGGCGCCGTAAAGACGGTGGGTTTCGAAGAAGCGAAATCCGTAATTGAGGAGCGAACGGCTCTCCCGGGCGCGGGCATCCTCGCTGTCGGTGCCCAGCACCACCGAGAACAGGCGCATGCCGTTGCGTTTGGCGGTGGCCACCAGACAGTAGCCGGCGCTCTCGGTGTGTCCGGTCTTCATGCCGTCCACCGATTCGTCCTGCCACAACAGTTTGTTGCGGTTGTATTGCCGGATGCCGTTGTAGGTGAACTCCTTGGTGGAGTCCCACTTGAAGTACTCCGGGAATTCCCGGACGTCCGCCATGGCGACCCGGGCGAGGTCTCGGGCAGTGGTGTAGTGCTCCGGATCCGGAAGACCGGTGCAGTTGGCAAAATGGGTTCCGGTCATCCCCAGGCGTCGGGCGTTGTCGTTCATGAGGTTCACGAACACCTCTTCGCTGCCGGCGACATGCTCCGCCAGGGCGATGCTGGCGTCGTTGCCAGACTGAATGATCATCCCTTTCAGCAGATCCTCGACCGAGACCGTGCTCCCTGCCTCGATGAACATGCGGGAACCGGGCGCGCGCCACGCTTTGTCGCTGACGGTCACCGGGTCATCCAGGTGGATGCGTCCCGCCTTCAGTTCCTGGTAGACCACGTAGGCGGTCATCAGCTTGGTCAGACTGGCCGGTTCCACCCGCTCATCCGACGCGTGTTCCGCCAACTCCCGGCCGCTGTTGAAATCGATCAGCAGCCAACTTTTCGCGGCGACCCTTGGCGGGTCGGGGACGGGAGGAGTGGCGAGGACGAGGCCGGGAAGAAGCAGGAGCAGAGATAGGATCGTTTTCATTCTGGATTGGGCAGGTCTATGGGTAAAAAGTTCGTATGGCACGGTCGGCTGTAAAACGGGGAGTATTCTAACGTGAATCACATCGCGATGTGTGAGACATGCGTTATTCGATCACTACCTGCATCTCTTGGATGCCCATCCGGGCAAGTTGCAGGGACACCGCGTCAGCCTGGTCTACATTGGCCAGGGGGCCCACCTGGACGCGAAACAGAGGCGTAGCGCCGGCATAGGCGGTCTGAATGCGGATTCTTTGCCGGATCGAACCCTGCAGGCGGGCGCGCAGGCGTTCGGCGTTGTCGCGGCTGGCGAAGGCCCCGACCTGCACATACATGATGGGATCACTGGCATAGGAGGCGAAGCGCGGCGGCGGGGGCGCCGGCCGGCCCGGATCGAGCGCTCTGACCTCCACCAGCCCGGTGCCGGTGCCCAGGATTCCAAGTTTGGCCGCCGCCGCATAGGAGAGATCGATGATGCGGTTGTCGTGAAACGGTCCGCGGTCGTTCACCCGGACCACCACGCTCCGGCCGTTTTGCAAGTTGGTGACCTGGACGTAGGTGGGGAGCGGGAGCACCCGATGCGCCGCGGTCATGGCGTACATGTCGTAGCGTTCGCCGCTGGAGGTGCGGCGCCCGTGAAACTTGGTGCCGTACCAGGATGCAATGCCCCGTTCGACATAGCCGTAGCTGTTTTGCAGCACATGATAGGTATGCCCGTTTACCCGGTAGCTTGCCGGATTGCCGCTGCGGCTGCGCGGTTCGGCGCGTGGCACGGCATTGCGAATCCGGCTGACGTCGATCCCTCCGCGCGGGGCGCTATCCCCGCCTTCGAACAGCCCGAAGCCGCCGCAACCGGTGAGCGCCGCAAACAGTGCCGACAGGAACAGCCAGCGGCTGATCCGGCAGGAAGGGAGACGAAAGGTGGTGATCGGGGAGAGAAGTTGAATGCTAGCCACCGGTACTCCCGAGAGTCTGTTTCTGGTGCTGCGCGAGGATCTCCTGACTCAACTGATAAACCGCCATGGCATACAGCATACTGTTGTTGTAAAGGGTGATTACATAAAAGTTATTGAAGCCCAGCCAGTGCTCTTCGGCGTTACCGGCATCCAGCTGCAACAGTGTCGTCTCGGTCTCCGGCGCCAGCGATTGTTGGAAGGTGACCCCCGCCTCTCGCAACTCCGCAACCGATACGTTGGGTTTCATATCCCAATTGACGTAGATACGATAGCCCTTCCCGGAAACCTGGGCCGGAACGGCGACCAGTCCTCCCGCCTGCCAGCCGTGGCGTTGGAAATAGTTGGCGACGCTGCCGATGGCGTCGGCGGTGCTGTCGACCAGATCCCGGGTTCCGTCGCCGTCGAAATCCACCGCGAAGTTACGATAGCTGCTGGGCATGAACTGGGGTTTGCCGATGGCGCCGGCGTAGGAGCCCTTGACCTGGTCGGAGGTCAGGCGCTCTTCCTGCAGTAGCAGGACGAACTCTTCCAACTGCCGGCGGAAGAAGGCGCTTCTTTCCGGATAGCCGAAGGTGAGGGTGGCCAGTGCGTCCAGGACCCGGTTGCCGCCGAGGTTCCTGCCGTAACGGGTCTCAACCCCCAGGATGGCGACGATGATCTCGGGCGGCACCCCATATTGTTGCTGCGCGCGCTGCAACAGAGCCTCATTGGCGCGCCAGAACTCGACCCCTTGCTCGGTACGGGAAGGGGTCACGAACAGTTCGCGGTACTCATGCCACGGTTTTGCTTCATACGGACGGTGGATGGTTTCGAGGATATCGGGCCGGAACTCGGCTTGGGACAGCAGGGCCTGAATCGGTTGCGGATCCAAACCGTGTTTCTCCGCGATTTCGCGGGCGATGGTCTGCATTTCCTGTTGAAAATCGCCGGTTGCGGCTGCGTTGCCGGCGGTGGCCCAAAAAGCCAGGCCAAGGATCAGGACTCGGATCAAGTTGTTTGGCACTACAGTATTCCCCCCGTTTTCCCGGCCATCAGGTCGGGAGCAACCTGCGGTGGGTGTGAATGGACATCAGGATACCGAAACCGGCCAGGATGGTCACCACCGAGGTGCCGCCGTAACTGATCAAAGGCAGCGGTACCCCCACCACCGGCAGGATTCCGCTCACCATGCCGGCATTGACAAACAGGTAGAGGAAAAAGAGCAGGCTCAAGGATCCTGCCAACAGGCGGCTGTAGCTGTCCTGTCCGTTGCTGGAGATATAGAGGCTGCGCAGGATAATGAAGAGATAAAGCAGAATCAGGAGCAGGATGCCGCTGAACCCGAACTCCTCGGAGATTACCGCGAAAATAAAATCGGTGGTTCTTTCCGGCAGGAACTCCAGCTGTGACTGCGTGCCGCTGAGCCACCCTTTGCCATACAGGCCGCCGGAGCCGATGGCGATCTTCGACTGGATGATGTGGTAACCGGCCCCCAAGGGGTCGCGCTCCGGGGTGAGGAAGGTGAGCACCCGGTTGCGCTGATACTCCATCATTCCCCAGTGCCAGAGCACCCAGGCGGCGGGGATCGCGGTCAGGACGATGCTGCCCATGAAGCTCCAACTCAAGCCCCCCAGAAACAACACGGTGACCCCGGCGCAGGTTACCAGCAGTGCGGTCCCCAGATCGGGCTGGACCGCGATCAGGGCTACCGGCATCAGAATCAGGACCCCGGCGACCAGCAACCGGCGCCAGTCCGGCGGCAGGGGTCGGGCCGCCATATACCAGGCGATGGTCATCGGGATCGCCAGTTTCACCAGTTCCGAGGGCTGGAAACGGAAGAGTCCCAGGTTGAGCCAGCGTTGCGCTCCTTTTCCGATATGCCCTTCGATCAGGACCACCAACAGCAGCAGCATGCAGATGAAAAACAGGCGTGGCGACCAGAGGCGTAATCGTTCCGGAGGGACCTGCGCCAGCAACACCATGGCGACAAAGCCGATGCCGAGCCGAAACGCCTGGCGTTCAACCTGGGCCAGGTTTTCGCCGCTGGCGCTGTAAAGAAAAAACAGGCCGGCTGCGGTGAGCAGTATCAGTCCGGTCAGCAGCGGCAGATCCAGATGCAGTTTGGCGAGGACGCCCGACGCCTTGGCGGGCTCGGACTGTCCCAGGGTCTCACGTTTTTTAATCATGGCCTTTCTCGAGCAGATAACGATCCATGATGCGACGTGCGATCGGAGCAGCGATGGAGCCTCCGTGACCGCCATTCTCCACTATGACCGCCAATGCGATACGCGGTTCCTCCACCGGCGCAAAGGCGATGAAAAGTGCATGGTCGCGCATCTTTTTGGCGACCTTCTCTTCTTCGTACTCCTCCTCCTGCTGTACGGAAAAGACCTGGGCGGTACCGGTTTTTCCGGCAATCCGGTAGCGTTCGGTTCCGATGCGATGGGCGGTGCCGTGGCTATCCTCCACCACAGCAGCCATGGCGTCTACGATGCGCTCCAGGTTTTGGGGAGAGATGTCGGCCAGATCGTCTGCGGCCGGCGCCGGGACCGGCTCCGGCTGCGGTGTATTCCATTTCTGGATCGCCTGAACGACCCGGGGAGGGGAGTAGCGGCCGCGCGCGGCCAGTGTGGCGGTGGCGCTCGCCAGTTCCAGCGGGGTGATGAGGAAATAACCCTGACCGATCCCGGAGATGAGGGTTTCACCGGCATACCAGGAGCTGTTGCGGGCGCGCCGCTTCCACTCGGTGGAGGGTAGCAGTCCGTGCAGTGCCCCGCTGATATCGACGCCGCTGGGACGACCGAAGCCGAAACGGCTGAGGAAGGAGTGAATCCGATCGATGCCGAGTTTCAGCGCGAGATCGTAAAAATAGACGTCACAGGACTGGACGATGGCGTTGCGGAGAGTGATCGGCCCGTGGCCGCTCTTCTTCCAGTCGCGATATTTGTGGTCATTATCGGGAAGCTGAAAATAACCGGGACAGGTGGTCACATGATCCCAGGTGGTTTTCCCCATCTCCAGCCCCGCCAGCCCGATGAACGGCTTGATGGTGGAGCCGGGGGGGTAACGTCCGCGCAGGGCGCGGTTGAACAGCGGTTTGTCCGGCGATTCCTGCAGTTGCCGGTAATTCTCCTGCGAGATCCCTTCCACAAACAGGTTCGGGTCGAAGCCGGGTTTGCTCATCAGTAACAGGATGGCGCCGTTGCGCGGATCGATCGCAACCAGGGCGCCGTCATTGTCGCCGAATGCCTCCATCGCGATCTGCTGCAGCCGGGCATCGAGCGAGAGGTACAGGTTGCTCCCGGGGACGGGCGGCGTCGAGCGCAGGGTTCGGATCGACCGTCCCAATACGTTGGTCTCCACCTCCTGCACCCCCACCGTCCCGTGTAGTACCGGTTCGTAATACTTTTCAACACCGGTTTTCCCGATATAGGAGGTGCCGCTATAGGCGGAGGCGTCGAGTTGTTGCAGTTCCTGTTTGTTGATGCGTCCCACGTACCCCAATACATGGGCGGTAGCGGCGCCCAGCGGGTAGTCGCGCAACAGCTTGGCCTGTAACGTGACTCCGGGGAAACGATAACGATTGACTGCGAAGTGGGCCGCCTCCTCCTCGTTCAGGCGTATCCGGATCGGTATGCTTTCGAAGCGTCGCTGCTGTCGGCGCAGGGTCCGAAACCGTTCCCGGTCACGTTCGGTGATGGTGACGACCTCTCCCAGTTGCGCCAGGGTCTGTTCCAGATCCGTGACCCGTTCCGGGATGATCTCCAGGCTGAAGACCGGCAGGTTCTGGGCCAGTATCACGCCGTTACGGTCGTAGATCAGGCCGCGGTTCGGCGGCAGCGGCTCCAGTCGTACCCGATTGTCACGGGAGAGGGTGGTGAAATGTTCATGATCCAGGACCTGCAGTTTGAACAGCCGTAACATCAGCAGCGTCAGCAACAATACGATCATCACGGCGGAGAACAGCGCCCGCTGGTTGAAGATCCGGCTTTCCCGGAAATGATTTCTGAGGGTCAGTTGCGACATGGTCCCAGGGGCGTTGATCAGGCCCTAGTTGACATGAAAACGGCGGCGCACGTCACGCAAAACCAGAAACACCCATGGCCAGAGCAACATGCCGACCAGCGGAGCCGACCAATAGAGCGGCGAGAGAGGCGGTTCGCCCACGAAACCCATGATCCAGGTAGTCAGTGACTGTTCCATCAACAACAGCAGCAGTACGCCGATCGCCTGTTGCCAAAGCGGGAATACCCGGATTTGGCGATACAGCTTGAGCACGATAAACGCGATCAGCGAAAACTCCAGGGCATGCAGGCCGAGCAGGGTCTCGGTCAGCAGATCCGCGGTAATCCCCAAAAGCCAGGCACTGCCCACGCCCACCCGTTGCGGCAGCGCCATGCTCCAATAGATCAACACCAGCGCGGGCCATTGCGGACGGAACGGCTGCGCCCACTCCGGAAGCGGCAGGATCAACAGCAGCAGGGCCGCCACCATGCTCAGGAAGATTGTCATCGTGCCGTGGCGTCGAACCGGACTCATTGCGGCGGGTCCTCTGCTTCGGACGGTGTCTCGGGCGATTCGGTGGGGAGCGGTTCTTCGGGTTTCAGCGAGAGATTCCACACCAGCAGCACCTCCCGGATCTGATCCAGTTTCGCGTTGGGGGTCGCCTCCACGGTGGTAAAGGAGCGGCCTTCGTCGCGGCTGACGGCGGTCACGGTGGCCACCGGGTAGCCGGCCGGAAAGTGTCCTCCCAGACCCGAGGTCACCAACAGGTCCCCCGCACGGATGTCCGCATTGAGCGGGAGATGCGGGATGTTCAATCGATCGTTATCGCCGCTGCCGGTGGCGATGGCGCGCAGTCCGTTACGATTGACCTGTACCGGCAGGGAGTGGGTGGCGTCGGTAATCATCAAGACGGTTGCTGTGAACGGGTTGACGTGAATGATCTGGCCGATTATTGCGTTAGCGTCCACTACCGGTTGCCCTTCAAACGCCCCGGCCTGACTGCCTTTGTTGATCAGAACCTGCTGGCGAAACGGGGTCAGGTCCACCGCCACCAGTTCCGCCACCAGCACCCGGTCGCTGAGCTTGGGGGAGGATTGGAGCAGATCCCGCAAGCGCATGTTCTCGCTCTCTTCCGCCTCCAGTTTTTGTTGTCGGATCCGGAGTTGCAGGTTCTCTTCTTTGAGGCGGCGGTTCTCTTCCTGCAGGTTTTCGCGGGCGACAAAGATTTCGGAGGTCCAGTCAGTTACCGAGACGGGGAGTTGCGCGAGGAGTTGGAGCGGATAGACCGCAGTCGACAGCAGCGAACGCACCGACTTCAGGTAGTGTTCGCTGTGGTCTGCCACCATGAGTGCAAACGACATCCCTACCGCCAGCAGCAGACGGGTGGCGAGTGACGGCCCGGCTGAAAAGAGCTGTTTGATCGGTGGTCGGCCTCTCGTTGAAGTGGGGGGTGCCCCGCGCGCGGTAGTCCGTCCGCATCGTCGGTGGCGTTATTCCAGGCTGAAGAAATCCACTCCCATCTCGTCGATCAGCTCCAGCGCGCGACCCCCGCCGCGTGCCACACAAGTAAGCGGGTCCTCGGCAATCAGAACCGGCAGCCCGGTCTCCTCTTCCAATAGGCGGTCGATATTGCGCAGCAGCGCACCGCCGCCGGTGAGCACCAGACCCCGTTCCGCCACATCCGCCGTCAGTTCCGGCGGCGTTTGCTCGAGGGCGGTCTTGACCGCATCCACGATGCCGGACAACGGCTCCTGCAGTGCTTCCAGGACCTCGTTGCTGTTGAGGGTGAAACTCTTGGGGATGCCCTCCGCCAGATTGCGGCCGGTCACCTCCATCTCCCCTACGGCATCGCCCGGAAAAGCGGTCCCGATCTCTTTTTTAATCTTTTCCGCGGTGGTGTCACCGATCAGTGTACCGTAATTGCGCCGCACGAAGTTGATGATCGCCTCGTCGAAACGGTCGCCGCCGACGCGGGCGGAGTTGGCATAGACGATGCCGCTCAACGAGATGATCGCCACCTCCGAGGTGCCGCCGCCGATATCCAGCACCATGGAACCGCGGGGTTCCTCCACCGGCAGGCCGGCGCCGATGGCGGCGGCCATGGGTTCATCGATCAGAAACACTTCGCGTGCGCCGGCGCCGATGGCGGACTCCTTGATGGCGCGCCGCTCCACCTGGGTGGAACCGCAGGGTACGCACACCAGTACCCGGGGACTGGGCCGGATGAGACGGGTTTCGTGCACCTTGCGGATGAAGTGCTGCAGCATCTTTTCGGTGACCGTGAAGTCCGCGATCACGCCGTCTTTCATGGGGCGGATGGCGGTGATATTGGTGGGGGTGCGGCCCAGCATCTGTTTCGCCTCCTCGCCCACCGCCGCCACGGTTCGTCCGCCGCCCGGTCCGCGGTCCTGCCGGATGGCCACCACCGAGGGTTCGTTCAGTACAATTCCCTGGCCCCGACTATAAATAAGTGTGTTGGCGGTTCCGAGGTCGATGGAGAGGTCGTTGGAGAATAATCCCCGAATGCGTCGAAACATGTTGTCTATTCAGCTCTGGTGAAATGTAGTAATCGGGATGGCGCGGTGCCCTGCCCCGCGACAAGAGTGCATAATCTAGCAACGGGCCGGTACTTGGGCAAGGCGCCCGCGCCGGGAAACAGGGGCGGATCACGCTTTAGAACCTATCTCATAATCCCTTGCGAGCCGCGTTGCTGCCCGAAAAGCGCCATGGTCGCGGCCGCAGGGGGTTATGAGATAGGTTCTATTTCTGCAGGTCTCGCCCGAATGTGATAATTTTACGCCCCTTATCCCGGATTGGCACGAGGAAGATATGTCTCTGCAACGAGCGGATGTCGAAAAGATCGCCCACCTGGCGCGGTTGGCGGTGAGCGACAAAGAACTTGATTCGGTGGCCACCGATCTGTCCCGGATTCTCGGTCTGGTGGAACAGATGAATGCCGTGGACACCGGCGGGGTGGTCCCCATGGCCCACCCCCTCCATATGGCCCAGCGGTTGCGGGCGGACGAGGTAACCGAGTCGGATCAGCGGGAACGCTTCCAGGCGATCGCGCCACTCACCGAGGCGGGCCTCTATCTGGTGCCGAAGGTCATTGAATAACATGCATACAAAGAGTCTGACGGCCATGGCGGCCGGCCTGCACGCCGGCGAGTTCAGCAGTGTCGAGCTGACACGGGCGCACCTGGAGCGAATCCGGACGCTGGACGAGCGGCTCAACAGCTTTATCACGGTGTGCGAAGAGTCGGCCCTGGCGGCGGCGGAGGCGGCCGATGCCCGGTTGCGGGCGGGTGAGGCGGGGCCGCTGACCGGAATCCCTATCGCTCACAAGGATATTTTCTGTACCGACGGTGTGCGCACCAGCTGCGGTTCCCGCATGCTGGACAACTTCATCGCCCCCTATGACGCCACCGTGTGCGTCCGCTTCAAAGAGGCCGGCGCGGTGATGCTGGGCAAGACCAACATGGATGAATTCGCCATGGGTTCCTCCAACGAGACCAGTTGGTACGGTCCGGTACGCAACCCCTGGGATACCGCTGCGGTCCCCGGCGGTTCTTCCGGAGGCTCGGCGGCGGCGGTGGCGGCCCGGCTCTGCGCCGCGGCCACCGGCACCGATACCGGCGGCTCCATCCGGCAGCCGGCGGCCATGTGCGGGATCACCGGGCTCAAGCCCACCTACGGCCGGGTCTCGCGCTACGGCATGATCGCCTTCGCCTCCAGTCTGGATCAGGGCGGCCCTATGGCCCGCAGTGCCGAAGATGTCGCCGCCCTGCTGCGGGCGATGGCCGGTTTCGACCGCCGCGACTCCACCAGTGTGGACCGGCCGGTGCCCGACTACCCGGCAACCCTGAGCGATGGCCTGGACGGTCTCCGGATCGGGCTGCCGAAGGAGTATTTCGGAGAGGGTCTGGATTCGGCGGTGGGCGCCGCGGTCATGGCGGCGATCGAGGAATACCGGAAGCTGGGCGCCGAAGTGGTGGAGATCAGCCTCCCCAACACCCACCTGGCGGTACCCACCTATTATGTGGTGGCGCCGGCGGAGTGTTCCTCCAACCTGGCCCGTTTCGACGGGGTACGCTACGGTCATCGCTGTAGCGATCCGGCGGATCTGGAGGATCTCTACAAGCGCTCCCGCGGGGAAGGGTTCGGGACCGAGGTGAAGCGCCGTATCCTGATCGGCACCTACGCCCTGTCGGCCGGATACTATGACGCCTACTATCTGAAGGCGCAGAAACTCCGGCAGCTGATCTCGGACGATTTCCGCAATGCCTTCGAGCGGGTGGACGTGATCATGGGGCCCACCGCCCCCACCACCGCCTTCGCCATCGGTGAGAAGAGCGACGATCCGGTCACCATGTACCTGTCGGATATCTACACGATTGCGGTAAATCTGGCCGGTCTGCCCGGCATGTCCATTCCGGTGGAACCGGTGGCCGGGAAGCCGGTGGGGCTGCAGATCATCGGCAACTATTTTGAGGAGGCGCGCCTGCTGAACGTGGCGCACCGGTTCCAGCAGGCGACAGCGTGGCATACTCTGGAGCCCCCTGGTTATTTGTAGGTCGGCAATGTAACGCAAAGGACGCGGAGACGCAGAGAACGCAAAGGAGACTTTATGCAAATATACTCTGCGTTCTTTGAACCTTTGCGAACTCTGCGTTTGATTACGGAATTTGGATAGATAGCTATGCAGTGGGAAACCGTCATCGGGCTTGAGATCCATGCCCAACTCGCCACCCGGTCGAAGATCTTCTCCGGGGCCGCTACCGCTTTCGGGGCTGAGCCCAACACCCAGGCCTGTAACGTGGATCTGGGGTTACCCGGCGTGTTGCCGGTGTTGAACAGCGAGGTGGTGGGGATGGCGGTACGCTTCGGAACCGCTATCGAGGCCGAGTTGGGACGGCGTTCGGTATTCGCCCGCAAGAACTATTTCTATCCCGATCTCCCCAAGGGTTACCAGATCAGCCAGTATGAATTGCCGATCGTCGGCCGTGGACGTGTGGAGATCGTCATGGAGGACGGCGCCACCAAGCAGGTGGGGGTTACCCGCGCTCATTTGGAAGAGGATGCCGGCAAATCGCTGCATGAGGATTTCCACGGTTTTACCGGCATCGACCTGAACCGGGCCGGCACCCCCTTGCTGGAGATCGTGTCGGAGCCCGATCTGCGTTCGGCGAAGGAAGCGGTGGCCTACGCCCGCAAGATCCACCAGATCGTGCGCTATCTCGGGATCTGCGACGGGAACATGCAGGAGGGGTCGTTCCGGATGGACGCCAATGTTTCGGTGCGACCGCGCGGGCAGGAGGCGTTCGGTACCCGCGCCGAACTGAAGAACCTCAACTCCTTTCGCTTTCTGGAGAAGGCGATCAATTTCGAAGTGGAGCGCCAGATCGAACTCATCGAAGGGGGCGGCCAGGTGGTGCAGGAGACCCGCCTGTACGATGCGGACAAGGACGAGACCCGCTCCATGCGCACCAAGGAGGAGGCCAACGACTATCGCTATTTTCCGGACCCCGACCTGTTGCCGGTGGAACTGGATGATGAGTTCATCGCCGCGGTGACCGCCGACCTGCCGGAACTGCCGGATGCCAAACGTCATCGCTTCGTCCAACAGTACGGCCTGAGTGATCTGGATGCCTCCGCCCTGATCGCCAGCCGCGAACTGGCGGACTTTTTCGAGCAGGCGGCCGAACAGGGCGGGGACGCCAGACTGGCCGCCAACTGGATCACCGGCGACCTGGCGGCGGCCCTCAACCGGGCCGGGATGGAGATCGGCGCCGCCCCGGTGACCGCCGGGATGCTGGGCGACCTGATCCGGCGCATCAGCGACAACACCATCTCCGGCAAGATCGCCAAACAGGTGTTTGAGGCGATGTGGAACGGGGACGGGACACCGGACGAGATCATCGCGGCCCAGGGATTGAAGCAGATCACCGACACCGGCGCCATCGAACAGATCGTCGATCAGGTGCTGGCGGCCAATCCCCAGCAGGTGGAGAGTTACCGGGCCGCCGATGAGGCGAAACGCGGCAAGATGATCGGCTTCTTCGTGGGCCAAGTAATGAAGGCAAGCCAGGGCAAGGCCAATCCGCAACAGGTCAATCAGCTGTTGCAAGACAAACTCTCCTAAGCGGCGCGTTACTTTCCTCGAGGCGCGGGACCGTGTCGACGGTGCCGCACCCCCTCTCTCCGGTGACTCCCGGCGGGTATCAAGATTAGGCCGATGGGTTCGGTTCCTTGTTGGGAATCGGGTTCGGGAAGAATCGCAAGCGCGCTGCTATCCCCGTTTGATAACGCACTATACTTTTGTCTAGAGAAGGCAAAGATTTCGTCGCTTCCGGGCGGTTGGTTGGTAATCAAATAATGAAACCCGGCGAGTTCCCGGTGCCGTACGCGGCGGAACGGGAACTCGAAACCGGGTTGGATTACGAGGAGATGGTATGGCGATCAATATTGATCTGCGGTTGGCGGTATACGCTCTTTCCGACGCCCTCGATCTGGTCGGGGTGGATGAGGTGCAGCACGGTAAACGGGTCGGCTTCATGGCGTTGGAGTGCGGGCGTCGTCTCGGTTGGGATGAGCGCAAACTGGACGAACTGCTGCACGCCGGATTGCTGCACGACTGCGGCGTCTCTTCCACTGCCATGCACCGTTGTCTGGTGCAGGAGCTGGATTGGGAGGGTTCGCAGGAACACTGCCTGTTGGGGGAACGGTTGCTGAAGGAGTTTGCCCCCCTGTCGCATCTGGCGCCGGTGATCCGTTATCACCATAGCCATTGGGATGCGCTGCGGGCCGCAGGGGTGGACCAAGAGGTCGCCCGGATGGCCAATCTTATTTTCCTGGTGGATCGTGTCGACGCCCTGGCCGCGCCCCACTACGGTCGTGATCTGATGCTGGTGCGGGATGAGATCCGTCAACGACTGAGCGGGTTGGCGGGGAGCTTTTTCGATCCCGAGCTGGTAAAGGCGTTCCTGGAGGTTTCGGTCAGCGAGGCGTTCTGGTACTCCCTGGAGCCGCGCCACATGGATCAATTCCTATGGCGTATGGTACGTGCGCATCATCCTGTCAGTGTCGGAAAGGAGGAGCTGCGCCAGTTTGCCGCACTGTTTGCGCGGGTGGTGGATGCCAAGAGCCGCTTTACTTGGGAGCATTCCGAGGGGGTGGCGCATTTGGCGCGAGGTCTGGCACGCTGGGCGGGGTTGTCGCCGGAACGGTGTGATCTGATCGAGATTGCCGGTCTGTTGCACGATCTTGGAAAACTCCAGGTACCGGATGAGGTGCTGGAGAAGCCGGGGTTGTTGGATCGGACGGAACGTACTTTGGTCAACCGGCATAGCTTCGAGACCTACCAGATCCTGAATCGGATCCCCGGTCTGGAGGAGGTGGCGAAATGGGCCGCCTGTCATCATGAGGCCCTGAACGGTGCCGGCTATCCGTTTCATTATCATGACAACCAATTGCCGATCGAGGCGCGCATCATCGCAGTGGCCGATATCTTTCAGGCCTTGTCACAGCATCGGCCCTATCGCGAACCACTGACCCCGGCCGAGATCTTACGGGATCTGCGGTCGCGGGTTGTGTCACAACGGGTGGACGGCGGCATCGTCGATTTGGTTGCCGCGCACCTGAAAGAGTGCCATAGCCTGGCGACGGGTACGCTGACAGCCGTGCACAGATCGGAAGTGAAAAAAGTATCTGCCTGAAGATGCCGTCGGCGGGTTCGCCACGGGGAGAAAGGGCTTATATATTTTCTCCGGTTCGCCGTGTGACGGCATCGAGGCCCCTCAGAATTCGTTCCTGCCGTTTGAAAAAATACACGATTTGGTGCGGCATAGAGTGCGCGCGCTGCAAGGTGTCGGCGCTGCGAGGTTCTTGAAAATCGCGGGATTTCTGCTACATATCCTTATACTAATAACAATAAATTAAGCAGGAAAGGGAATCTTACAGTGTATGGTCCGGCAGTCATGGATGATGCATTCAAAAATGGTCGGTATTTGATTATTGATGACTTTGATCAGATGCGTGTCTCCTTTAAGGGGATACTCACTGGTTTCGGTGCATTGGAAATTGAGACCGCCCCTTCCGGCGAGCAGGCGTTGAGATTGCTGGCGAAGACGCGCTTTGACGTGGTGATCTGCGACTACCATCTGGGGGATGGAAAGGATGGTCAGCAGGTTCTCGAGGAGGCGCGCCATCTCGGCTATCTCGGTCACTCCTGTACCTTCTTTATGATTACCGCCGAAAGCCATATGCCCATGGTGTTGGGTGCGCTGGAACATCAGCCCGACGAGTATATGGTCAAACCGATCAATCGCGATGTATTTCAACATCGCCTGGCCGGGACCCTGCGGCGCAAACAAAAACTTCTGGCGATTGATGAGGCGTTATCCCAAGGGGATAAGGTGCGTGCGATCGCCCACTGTGTGGAGCAGGCCGACGGGGATCTCAGGCATCGCCACTATCTGTCCAAACTGCGGGCCGAGCTATGCCTGGATATCGAGGCCTATGACGAGGCCGAGAAGATCTATCAGGAGCTGCTGGGCATTCGCGATTTTCCCTGGGCCAACTTCGGACTCGGGAAGATCGAGTATTTTCGAAAGAATCTGGAGCGTGCGGAAAGCAGGTTCCTCGACTTGATCGAGAAGAACCAACATTACCTGGAGGCCTACGATTGGGCGGTCAGGATCAAGGAGGAAAAAGGTCAGCAAGAACAGGCCCAGCAGCTGCTGCAACAGGCGGTCAAGCTGGCGCCCAAGGCGGTAGCCCGGCAGCGGAAGCTGGGGTTGCTGGCGCTCAGGAACAGTGACGGTGAAACCGCGGAGCGGGCCTTTCAGGCGGCCATCCGATGGGGTAAAAGCTCTTGCTTCGCCGGTACCGAAGAGTATCTGCATCTGGCTGAGATCTATCGACAAAAAGGACAATCGGCCAAGCGGCTGCAACTGTTGACCGACGGGATTGCGCGCTTTGATGATTGTCCCGCGGAGCAGGTCCGGATGCTTTGCCGGCAGGCCGCCGCGAAACGCGATCTGAGCGAAAAGAACGATATCGATTCCTGTCTGCAGAAAGTGGAACTCCTGGTGCGCGAGCACTCCGCGGAGATGCCCGCGGAGACGCTGCTGGAAGCCGCGGAAGAGTGTTATCGTCTTGAGAAACCGGACTCTGCGCGCGCGTTTATAAAAACCTTATTGGGGAACCATCACGATAATGCGCAACGGTTGGATCAGGTGCGGAAATTAATGCGGGAGCACGACCAATCGGGCGAAGCGGAAAAATTGATCAAGAACGCCACCAGCGAGTTGCACTCCATTCAGGCTCAGTGCAGCGATTTATTGAATGCGGGTGAGATGGCGCAGGCGATCGAGCGACTGAACGATACCGTCGAGCTGTATCCCGCCAATCGGACCCTGGTTCTGGTCGGGGTGAAGGCGATGATTGATTATATGATCAATCATGGTGCGGATCGCGGGTACCATTTCAGATGCAGGCAGGCGTTGGACCGATTACTGAAGATCAATGCAGGCGACCCGGAGGCAAATGATGCGCTTGCGCGATTGTCCCGGATTCCGTCGGTTTAGTGCACGAGGAGAATTCCCTTGCAGGAGAAAGAAGAGAACGAAGAGCAACTGGACGTGGCGGCGGCCTTCGCCATGGTGTCGCACGATATCAAAAATTCTCTCGGGGTCCTGCTGAAGGATGTCTCGGTGATTATGGAGAACTGCGATGTTGCCTCCTGCGGCATGCGGCCGCGTTGCGCCGAGATGGAGTACGAGAGTCGGCGTATCAATAACAATCTGGTAAAGATGCTGACCCTGTTCAAGGTTGGAGAGGGTTCCTATGTCTTGAACGTAGACGCCCATTCGGTGCAGGATTTTCTGGAAGAGACGATGCTGGAGCAGGGTTCCATCATGCGGGAGAAAGGGATCGAATTCGAGATCGAATGCGGTGGCGATCTCTACTGGTATTTCGATCGCAACCTGATGACGGGCGTGATGGGGAATGCGATCAGTAATGCGTTGCGTTACACCAAAAACAAGGTGCGTGCGTCGGCGCAGGTAACCGAGGGGGGGTTGCAGATCTCGGTGGAAGACAACGGCGCCGGATTTCCTGCCGTTATGCTGGACGAGCAACATGAGATGGCCCGTCCTTCCGCCGGATTCCTGAACAACAACACCGGTCTGGGTCTCTACTTCACCCAGGTGGTCCTCGATCTGCACCGGCATGACGAACGGCGCGGCAGTGTCGAACTCTCAAACAACGCGCAGCTGGGGGGCGGCAGGCTTTCGCTGTTGTTGCCTTAAAGCCGTTCCTTGCCGCTGGCTGATATTTCCATCCTGGAAAAGGAAGCCGTAACTTCCCTTATGAACGGTCACCGAGCAGGCGGCGCACGACTACAAAGAAGATCGGAACGAACAAAACCCCGAGCACCGTAGCCCCGGTCATGCCTCCCATGACGCCGGTGCCGATGGCGTGCCGGCTGTTGGCGCCGGCGCCGGTGGAGATCGCCAGCGGCATGACGCCGAAGATAAAGGCGATGGAGGTCATGAGGATAGGACGCAGGCGCAGCCGGCATGCCTCCAGGGTCGCGTCCAACAGATCACGGCCTTCGCGGCGCATGGTATTGGCGAACTCGATAATCAGGATCGCGTTCTTTGCCGACAGGCCGATGACCGCGATCATCCCCACCTTAAAGAAGACGTCGTCTTCCAGGCCCCGCAGCCAGGTGAAGCTGAGTGCTCCGAGTACTCCGAGCGGCACCACCATCAGCACCGCGGCCGGGACCGACCAGCTCTCGTAGAGTGCCGCCAGGGCCAGGAACACCACCAGCAGGGAGAGCGAAAACAGGATCGGGGTCTGTTTTCCCGACAGGATCTCCTGGAACGACTGGCCGGACCATTCAAAACCGATGCCGGTCGGAAGATCGTGACGGACGATCTGCTCCATGGCGGCCATGGCCTGTCCGGAGCTGCTGCCCGGCGCGGCGCCGCCGTTGATCTGGATTGTCGGGAAACCGTTGTAATGGTCGATCGCCGGGGGGGCGGTATGCCAACTTGAGCTGACCACGCTGCTGAGCGGCACCATCTGGTCAACACCGCCGTCGTTCGCGGGGATGTAGTAGCGGGAGAGATCTTCCGGGCGGCTGCGATAGGCGGCATCGGCCTGTACCAGTACCTTCAGGACCCGGCCCTGATAGTTGAAATCGTTGGCGTAGACCGGCGTCAACATCAGACGGATGGCGTCGTAGATGTCCGTCAATTCCAGGCCCATGGACTGGGCCTGTACCCGGTCCACGTGCAGTTGCAGTTCCGGCGCGTCTTCCAGCTGGTTCGGGCGCACCCCCACCAGGGTCGGCTGCTGGGCGGCGGCGCCCAATAACATATTGCGCGCCTTCACCAATGCCTCGTGACCGAGACCGGCCCGATCCTCCAGACGGAAATCGAAACCGCCGAAGCGGCCCAGGCCGCGGATGGTCGGAAGGTTCACCACGAACAAGCGGGCACCCTTGATGCTCTGCAAAGCACCGTTGGCCCAGCCGATGACCGCATTGATCTGTTGCTCCGGCTCCGTGCGTTCACCCCAGTCTTTCAGGCGAATGAACCCGAGTCCCACGTTTTCGCCCTGTCCGATGAAGCTGAAACCGGCGACCGCCACCACCTTATCCACCGCCGGATTTTGGCGCAGAATCCCCTCCATCTGGCTTAGCACCTGACCGGTACGTTCCATGCTGGCGCCGGGCGGGAGTTGAATGAGCGCCAACGCGTAGCCCTGGTCCTCTTCCGGCAGGAAACTGCTGGGCAGGCGCATATACAAAAATGCCGCCACCACCACCAGCGCGGTGAAAGCCATCATCCAGCGCGGGGTATGACGAATGGCCTGAGCGACCCGTTGCAGATAGAAGTCGTTGCCCAGTTTGTAAAAGCGGTTGAAGCCGCGCAGCAGGATGTTCGGCTCCCCATGTTGCGGCTTAAGGATGGTGGCGCACAGCGCCGGAGTGAAGCTCAACGCCATGACCGCCGAGATCACCATGGAGATCGCGATGGTCAGGGCGAACTGGCGATAGATGGCCCCGACGCTGCCACCCACCAGCGCCATGGGGATGAACACCGCCGCCAACACCGTGGTCATGGCGATCACCGCGCCGGTGATCTGGTCCATCGCCTTGCGGGCCGCCTCTTTCGGCGGCAGACCCTCTTCGGTCATGATGCGTTCCACGTTTTCCACCACCACGATGGCGTCATCCACCACCAGGCCGATGGCGAGCACCAGTGCGAACAGGCTCAACACATTGATGGAGAAGCCGACCAGGTACATGCCGGCGAAGGCGCTGGTGAGCGCTACCGGCACCACCAGCGTGGGGATCAGGGTGGCGCGCAGGTTCTGCAGAAACAGCAGGATCACCAGGAACACCAACACCACCGCCTCGATCAGGGTGTAGACCACCTCGTCGATGGAGATGTTGATGAACTGGGTACTGTCATAAGGCACCAGCCAGGTGACGCCGGCGGGAAAATACTCCGCCAGACGGTCCATCTTGTCGCGCACCGCGGCCGCGGTTTCCAGGGCGTTGGCCTGGGGCGCCAGCATGATGGCGAAGCCGGCGATGGGCTCGCCGTTTACGTGTACATCATGGCCGTAGGATTCGGCCCCGAGCGCGATGCGCGCCACATCCTGAAGGCGAACCGTGCTGCCGTCGGGATTGGTGCGAAGGATAATCTGGGCGAACTCCTGCGGGTCGGTGAAGCGGCTGGCGGCGGTCACCGAGGCGGTGAAACCCTGACCCGGGAGCGCCGGCTCCGCACCGATGTTGCCCGCGGCGATCTGCACGTTCTGGCTGCGGATCGCATTCAGTGCGTCCGAGGCGCTCAGACCGTAGCCTCGCAGTTTGTCCGGGTTGAGCCAGATGCGCATGGCATAGGCGGAGCCGAACAACCGGGCGTTGCCGACACCGGGCAGACGTTGCACCGGGTCCAGAATCTGGGCGGAGATCAGATTGTTCAGGGCGTAGGTGTCGAAATCGGGGTCGGTGGATTTCAGGGCCACCACCATCAGAAAATCGTTGTTGGCCTTGGCTACGGTGACGCCGTTTTGGATCACCTCCTGCGGCAGGCGCGCCTCGGCCAGACTCAGACGGTTCTGCACCTGAACGGCGGCGATGTCCGGATCGGTGCCGCTCAGGAAGGTAAGCGTGATCTGAGCGCTGCCGTTGGAGCGCGAGGTGGAGTCGAAGTAGAGCAGGTTATCGACGCTGGTCAGCTGCTGCTCGATGACCGAGGTCACGGTTTTTTCCACCACTTCGGCACTGGCGCCGGGATAGGAGGCGCTGATGCTTACCTGCGGCGGCGCGATCGGAGGGTAGGCGGAGACCGGCAGTCGGAAGATGGCGATCGTTCCACCCAGGGTGATGAGAATCGCCACCACCCAGGCGAAGATGGGCCGGTCGATGAAAAAGCGTGGCATGGACTATTCCTCCGGCTTGCCGGCAGGGAGCACCGCCTTCGCATCTCCCCCGGGTCGCACCTTCTGTATCCCTTCCAGGATCACCTGGTCGCCCTCGCTCAGCGAGCCGGTAACGATCCAATTGTTATCGGAGGTGCCGTGAATCACGACCGGACGCGGTTCCACCTTGCCGCTCGCGTTCACCACCAGCACGGATGCGCCCTGGGCATCCCGTATCAGGGTCGCTTGCGGCAGCAAAAATGCCTGTTCAAGATGCCCAAGCGTCAGACGCAGGTTCACGAACATGCCGGGGAGCAATCGGTGTTCCGGATTGGGTACCACGGCCCGCAGCGATACGGTGCCGGTACCGGGATCGGCGGCGGAGTCGGAGAAGTCGAGCGTGCCGGAATGGGAATACTCACTGCCGTCCGGAAGCATCACCGAGACCGGAAGCTGCTGTTTCGAACCGGATAGACCATCCAGTTGCGTCCCCGCAGTGCCCAGTTGTTCCAGTTCCGATACCGACAGGCTGAAATTGACGTACACCGGATCGATCTGTTCGATGGTGGTGAGTTGGGTCGCTTCGCCCTGGCCCACCAGGGCGCCTTCCGTTACCAGGGCCCGGCCCACGCGCCCGGCGATCGGAGCGGTGACCGTGGCATAACCCAGATCGAGGCGTGCTTTCTCTACGTTGGCCTGGGCCTCTTTGACGGCAGCCGCGGCGGTGCGCTCATTAGCCAGAGCGGTGTCCAGGTCCTGAGTTGAAAGCAGATGTTTGGCCGCCAGCTCACGATAACGTTTAGCGGTGGAAACCGCATTGGCGGAATCCGCTTTGGCCTTGGCCAGGGCCGCCTCCTGGGCGTGCAGTTCCGCGCGCAGGGGAGCGGGGTCGATCCGGAACAGGGTCTCTCCCGCTTTGACGTCGGTGCCCTCGGTATAACTCCGTTCCAGGATAATGCCTGCCACGCGCGCCCGTACCTCGGCGACCCGGGTGGCCGCCAGACGTCCCACCAGCTCCCGGACCAGCGGCACCGACTCGGCGTGGGCCTTGATCACCGTAACCTCGGGGGGCGGCATCTGCGGCGGTGCTGCGGGACCTTGCTGGGAGGACTGGCCGCAGGACGCGAGAAGCAGAGCGCCGGCGCAAAACGGCAGGAAACGGAAATAGGTAGACTTCATATGTAACTTCCTGGCTGAACGGGAGTGTTACTGCGGATAGGACCCGAGTTCCATTGCGGAGAGAGGTGTGTTTCACTCCGGCTGTTTTGATCAGGCACTAGTTTACAGCCATTCATGCCGCCATCACTAGGCCTCTTCTCTTTCCGGCGGAAAAATCCGTTGAATTTTCCGTATTGGGAAACATTTTGTTACAAAAACAGCAACGATCGGGAGCGCTTGCGGCAAGATGCCGGCGCATGCGGGAGGGCGGTCCATACCGCCGTTGACTTGGGAGAAGCGCGGGATTTAATCTCCATGTGCGATTCCGTCTTGAAGCAACGACCGGAGGAAGGTTATGAGTGGATCCCGTGTTTTTATCGCCGTCGCCGCACTCGTTTTCTTGCTGCGCTCCGCTTTGCCCATGGCGGCATGGGCGGATGAGCCGGCCGGCGTCTGCGGGATCTATACCCAGGCCGATGCCGCACAACTGTTCCAGGTTGCGGTCTCCCCCGGGATTTCGAAACCGGCGATGCTTCCGGCAGGAGAGAGTTGTCGTTATCGCTTCAACCAAAACGGCGACGTCTATGGCATCCAAGTGAGGATTACCGACAATGCCGCTCTGCAGGAAGAGGGGGTCTACGATTCGGTGCAGGACCTTATGGCCCGACAGAAGCAGGCCCGCCAGTCCAACGCTTATGCCGCCAAGAGGTATCGGGAGATCCCGGGGTTGGGGGATGAAGCGTTTTGGAGTGGTGACGATCTTTGGGTACGGAAAGGCGAGAGGCTGGTCATGATTACAGTCAACGCATTTCTGGCCGGGTCGTTCAAGGATATGGAAGAGGCCGGGACGGCAAAGGAGGAACAGAACCTGTCGCTTGCGCAGCAGGCCGCGCAGGTGATTTTGCCGCGTTTGAATTAAAGGGCGATATCAGGCTGCGGGAATTGTTTATGGGCGTAACCGGCGGGTTATTGCAGAGTTACTGTTTCACCGCCCGCGCCACGGTGTAGGTTTTACCCTGTTTGACCTTTTCGTAATTGCCGAATATCTCTTCGAAGGAACGGGCGATAAATTTTCGCAGGCCGGTGATGGTGACCACATAGATCCGTCCTCCGGGGCGTAGCCGGGTCAGCGCATCGTAGAAATACAGGTAGTAGAGTTCTTTGCCGCTCTTGGCCGGCAGGTTGGAGACAATCAGATCGAAGCGGCGTTCTCCCACCTGATCAAAACCGTTGCTGAGAAAGATCTCGACGTTATCGATACCGTTCAGCTCCGCATTCTTGCGGGAGTACTCCACCGCCACGAAATCCTTGTCCACCAGCACGCTGGTTCCGCGCGGAGCCAGGCGTGCCATGGTCAGACCGAGGGGGCCGTAACCGCAACCGAGGTCGAGAGTGTCGTCCGTTTCTTCAATCTCAAGATGATCCAGCAGCAGCCGGGTTCCTTCATCGATCCCTTTGGGCGAGAACAGCCCCCAGGTGGTCCGGAAGGTGAGGTGCTGGCCGCACAGGGTGTCGCTGAATTCGATGTCCCGGCGCAGCTTCTTTAAAAAGGATTGGGTATCTTGTTCGGTGGTTGATTTTGTCATTCTTCTGAAATTGTCGATATTCGAACGAAAAAACTGGCGTGCTTTACGATTAGCGGTCGTTGGTACCGCACACCGGGCAATTCGGGTCCGCTTTCAGTTTCAGGGTGCGCCACTCCATTTGAAGAGCATCCAGCAGCAGCAGCCGGCCGGATAAGGAAGCGCCGGCCCCGGTCAGCAGCTTCACCGCCTCGCAGGCCTGGATGCTGCCGATGATCCCCACCAACGGCGCCAGTACGCCGTTCTCCGAGCAGCTTTCGTCGATCTCCTCCTCTTCATCATACAGACAGCGGTAGCAGGGATCGCCGGGCTGGCCGCTGAATACCGATACCTGTCCCTCCATCCGGATGGCGGCGCCCGATACCAGCGGGGTATGGGTGGCGACGCAGGCGGCGTTGACGGCGAACCGGGTGGCGAAGTTGTCGCTGCAGTCCAGCACCAGATCGACCTTGGCCGTTTCGGCGGCCAGTTCCTCCGGTTCCAGCAGCCGATCGACGGTTTCCACCCGACAATCGGGATTGAGCGCCAGAATGGCTTCCTTGGCGGATTCCGTTTTTGGAGTTCCGATCCGGGGAGTGGTGTGGAGGATCTGACGTTGCAGATTGCTGAGATCCACCCGGTCGAAATCCGCCAGCACCAAAGTGCCGGCCCCGGCGGCCGCCAGGTAGATGGCGGCCGGGGAGCCCAGTCCGCCGAGACCCAGGATCAGCACCCTGGATGCCAGCAGTCGCTCCTGGCCTTCGATCCCGATGGCCGGCAGCATGATTTGGCGGCTGTAGCGCAGGAGCTGATGATCGTCCATTGTTAGGGTGGAGATATTCCAGAGCCGGTGTTATGACCGAGGTTAGTGGGGATCGTACCCGAAAACGCACTCAGGGAGGAGATCTGTATCCAAACGTTCGGCGGTTTTGGATGCGCGGCGGACGAAGTTGTCGCAATAACCACGATCTCCACCGGTGATTGGTTGACATTTGGGCGGAGGCTCCTAAGTTTCTTTGAGAGATACTTCATTAAAAGAGATACACTCAGGGAAGACGGCTTAGACCCCACAGAGGTTTCAGGGGAGGAGAATAAAAATGTCCAAGAAATCCTTGACCATCCGTGACAACCGCACGGGTAAAGAGTTGGAACTGCCGATCATGGAGGGAACCGTGGGGCCGGCGGTGGTGGATATCAGCCGGTTCTATCGCGAATTCGGTCTCTTTACCTTCGATCCCGGTTTTCGTTCCACCGCCTCGTGCGCCAGCCGCATCACCTTCATCGACGGTGAAAAAGGGGTACTTCAGTATCGCGGTTATCCCATTGAGGTGCTGGCGGAGAAGAGTTGTTATCTCGAGACCTCCTATCTGCTGATGTACGGGGAGCTTCCCACCCGGCATAGCTACGAACGGTTCCAGAAGCTGGTCACGGAACATACCCTGGTGCACGAACAGTTGCTGGGGTTTTATAAAGGGTTTCGCCGTGACGCCCATCCGATGGCGATCATGGTGGGGGTGGTCGGGGCGCTCTCCGCCTTCTACCACGACTCCCTCGACATCCATGATCCGGAACATCGGGAGATCTCGGCGATCCGGGTGCTGGCCAAGATGCCTACCATTGCGGCGGCCTCATACAAATACTCCATCGGTCAGCCTTTTATCTACCCCGACAATCGGCTGCGGTACTCCGAGAACTTCCTCAACATGATGTTCGCCACACCGTGTGACGACTATGTGGTGTCGCCGGTGGTGGCGGACGCCATGGATAAGATCCTGATTCTGCATGCCGATCACGAGCAAAACGCCTCCACCTCCACCGTGCGGCTGGCGGGTTCCAGCCAGGCCAATCCGTTCGCCTGCGTCTCGGCCGGGATCGGCGCGCTGTGGGGTCCCGCCCACGGCGGCGCCAACGAGGCGGTGTTGCGGATGCTGCGGGAGATCGGTTCGCCCGACCGGATCGGAGAGTTTCTGACCCGCTCGCGCGATCCGGACGACCCCTTCCGCTTGATGGGGTTCGGGCACCGGGTCTACAAAAACTACGATCCGCGGGCGCGGATTCTGCGGGAGGCGGCCCACGAAGTATTACAGGAGCTGGGCCGGGAGGATGATCCGCTGTTCAAGATCGCCATCGAGTTGGAGCGGATCGCGCTGGAGGACGACTATTTCGTCAAACGCAAGCTCTATCCCAACGTGGACTTTTACTCCGGCATCATCCTGTCGGCCATCGGCATCCCGACCAATATGTTCACCGTGATCTTCGCGCTGGCGCGGGCGGTGGGGTGGATCAGCCAGTGGATGGAGATGATCAGCGACGAGCATCAATCCATCGGTCGTCCCCGCCAGCTCTACATCGGAGAGAAGGGGCGGGAGTGGGTGCCGATGTCGGAGCGTTAGCGCTGCTGTGCTAGGTTGAAACCAGGAAACGGGAATACGCTATCATTCAGAAGATGCAGGATCGGCGACCCATATTTCTCAATCTGTTCCAGATCCGGTTCCCGGTGCCGGCGGTCATGTCGTTCGCCCATCGGGTGAGCGGGGTGCTGATGGTGCTGTTGATCCCGGTCCTGATTTGGATGTTGGATGTTTCCCTGTCCTCGGAACAGGGGTTTCTCCAGGTGCGAGCGCTGCTGGATCACATACTGGTGCGGTTGGCGCTGGTACTGCTCGTCTGGGGACTGTTGCATCATCTGTTTGCCGGGATTCGCTATCTGTTGCTGGATCTGGATATCGGCATCGAACGGGCGCAGGGGCGGGCCACCGCCTGGTTGGTATTGTTGGGGGCCGCCGCGCTGGCTTTCGCGGTGGCCGGCTGGGTGCTGTTGTGAGTCGACGCGCCACCGGCCTGCGCGCCTGGATCCTGCAACGCATCACGGCGCTCTATCTGGCGCTCTATACCCTGTTTCTGATCGGGCTGTTCCTGCTGGACCCGCCGCAGTCAT
Organism: Sedimenticolaceae bacterium; assembly: GCA_050287725.1. Lineage (GTDB taxonomy): Bacteria > Pseudomonadota > Gammaproteobacteria > Chromatiales > Chromatiaceae > CBFDBF01. Next base: position 5,430 of record JBNKCL010000002.1, on the reverse strand, counting down.
ACGAAGCGTGGCGGGCCTGGTTCGCCACCCCCTGGACCTCGGTGCCGCTGCTGCTCTATGCGCTCGCCATCCTGCTGCACGCCTGGGTCGGTATCCGGGACGTGCTGATCGATTATGTACATCCGCTGCTGTTGCGTCTGCTGCTGTTGGCGCTGTTCGGGATGGGTTTGATCGGCAGCGGTCTGTGGGTGATGCGGGTGGTGTTTCTGGCGTCAGTCATGAACTGAAAAGGGAGAACGAGGAGTGAGAAATCTGGCCAGACGCCGATTTGATACGCTGATCCTGGGGGCCGGCGGGGCCGGGTTGCGCGCCGCGCTACAGTTGTCGGAGGCGGAGGCGCGGGTGGTGGTGGTTTCCAAGGTCTTTCCCACCCGTTCCCATACGGTGGCGGCGCAAGGCGGGGTGAACGCGGCGCTCGCCAACGTCTCGGCCGATAACTGGCACTGGCATATGTACGACACGGTGAAGGGCGGCGATTATCTGGGCGACCAGGACGCCATCGAATACATGTGTCGCGCCGCCTCCCAGCTGGTGTACGAATTGGAGCACTACGGGGTACCGTTCTCCCGGCTGGACAACGGCAAGATCTATCAGCGCCCCTTCGGCGGACAGAGTCAGGAGTTCGGCGGAGCGCAGGCGACCCGCACCTGCGCCGCCGCGGACCGCACCGGGCACGCCATCCTGCACACCCTGTACCAGCAGAACATCCGCGCCAAGAGCCACTTCTTCGACGAATACTTCGCCATCGACCTGATCTGTGACCGGGAGGGGTACATCCTGGGCGCCCTGGTGATGAACATCGAGACCGGCGAACCGCTGTTGATCGAGGCCAAGACCACCATGATCGCCACCGGCGGCTGCGGCCAGCTGTTCCGCACCACCACCAACGCCCATATTAATACCGGGGACGGCATGGCCATGGCCTTGCGGGCCGGGATCCCGCTGCAGGATATGGAGTTCTTCCAGTTCCATCCCACCGGCATCGCCGGTAAGGGGATGTTGATTACCGAAGGGGTGCGGGGAGAAGGGGGCTATCTGGTCAACAGCGAAGGGGAACGCTTTATGGAGCGCTATGCCCCGCACGCCCTGGATCTCGCCAGTCGCGACGTAGTGAGCCGCGCCATCGCCACCGAGGTGCGGGAGGGACGCGGTTGCGGGCCCCATGGCGACTATGTCCATCTGAAGCTGGATCATCTGGGCGAGGAGATTATCGCCAAGCGGCTGCCGGCGATCCGGGAGACCTGCAAGACCTTTCTGCACATCGATCCGGTGGATGCCCCGATCCCGGTTTTTCCCACCGCCCACTACACCATGGGCGGTATCCCCACCAACCGTTTCGGCCAGGTGGTCACCACTGTGCCGGGCAGTCCGGAGCAGGTGATCCCGGGACTCTATGCGGTGGGCGAGTGCGCCTGTGTCTCGGTGCACGGCGCCAACCGGCTGGGAGGGAACTCGCTGCTGGATATCCTGGTGTTCGGACGGGCGGCGGCCAACCACATCACCGGGTTCCTGAAGGAGAACCGGTATCACCGTCCGTTGCACGAGGAGAGCGTGGAACACGCGCTGACGCGCTTGAACCGTTGGGACCGGGCTTGCGAGGGGGAACGGGCGGACCGGGTGCGGGAGGACTTGAAGCGGGTGATGGAGGAGCACTGCGGGGTGTTCCGCAACGAAGCGGTGATGCAGGAGGGGGTGGAGAAGTTGCGGGAGATCCGGGAGCGGGTGCAGGGGGTCTGTCTGAAGGATGACAGCCGGACCTTCAACACCGCCCGGGTGGAGGCGCTGGAGCTTGAAAACATGTCGGACATCGCCATGGCCACCATGTTGTCGGCGGTTACGCGCCAGGAGAGCCGGGGCGCTCACTCCCGGATGGATTATCCGGAACGGGATGACGAACGTTGGCTGAAGCACAGCCTCTACTTCCGGGAGGGAGACCGGCTCGCCTGGAAGCCGGTGCGTACCCAGCCGCTGACCGTGGAGTCGTTCCCGCCGAAAGAGCGGATTTACTGAGGGGCGTAGGATGAGATTTCGAATCTACCGCTACAACCCGGACCGGGACGAAAAGCCCTACCTGCAGGAGTATACGCTGACCCCGCGACCGGGGATGATGCTGCGGGATGTGCTGCTGGAGTTGAAGAAGGAGGATGAGTCCCTGGCCTTCCGCCACTCCTGCGGCGAAGGGGTGTGCGGCTCCGACGGCATGAACGTCAACGGCCGCAATGTGCTCGCCTGTATCACCCCGGTGAAAGAGCTGAAAGAACCGGTGACGATCCGGCCGCTGCCGTTCCGGCCGGTGATCCGCGATCTGGTGGTGGATATGAGCCGTTTCTATCTGCAGTACAAAAAGGTTCAGCCCTACCTGATCCGAAAAGAACCGATGCCGGAGGTGGAGATTTTGCAGTCCCCGGAGGAGCGGGACAAACTGGATGGTCTCTACGAATGTATCTTGTGCGGTTGTTGTTCCACCGCCTGTCCCTCATTCTGGTGGAACCCGATCCGGTTTCTGGGTCCGCAGGCGCTGTTGCAGGCGTGGCGGTTTCTGGCCGACAGCCGGGATCAGGCCACCCGGGAGCGGCTCGATTTTCTGGAGGGGCCCTATCCGCTGTTTCGTTGTCACGACATTATGAACTGTGTGGATGTCTGTCCGATGCATCTCAACCCCACCAAGGCGATCGGCCACATCCGGGCGCTAATGTTGAGACAGTCCATTTAGGCGCTCTATGGTTGCGGACTCCGGTATGCGGGAGGCGCGTGATCTCGATCGGCTGCGCTGGCAATGCCGTCGAAGCATGCTGGAGTTGGACCTGTTGCTGGAACGGTTTCTTGTCGCCGGTTATCCAGATCTCTCGCAGGCGCAACGGAGGCTTTTCGCGGAGTTGTTACAGACACCGGATCCGGAACTTTTCGAATGGCTCTCCGGACGCCGGCGACCGGAACGCCCGGAGTTCGAAGAGTTGGTGACCTTGATCCGGGAAGCGGAAACGAAAGACGACAGTGAATAACTGAGAGACAGAGTATGAAGAAGTACGTGTGTGGTGTGTGCGGTTATGTCTACGATCCCGCCCAGGGGGATGCGGACGGGGAGGTCGCTCCGGGTACCGCATTTGAAGATCTGCCCAAGGGGTGGGTGTGTCCCGATTGCGGTGCCGAAAAGGAGAGTTTCGAACCGGAGGAGTGACCGTAGAAGCTCTCCGGAAGCGCGCCCCCGGACTTGCGCTTGAATCAATCCGTCCTAAGGTTAAGGTTGAAGGTGTGATCCACCGATTCAGGGGAGCCAGCGGACGGCTGTCATGCGAAACGAAACCGATCTCGAACTGATTCACTGTGCCGCCGGTACCGAGCTGTTCCGGGAGGGCGAGGCGGGGGAGTGCGCCTATCTGTTGAAATCGGGATCGGTCGAGATCTCCACCGGCTCAGGTACCGAACGGCGACTGCTGGGACGGGTGGGTGTGGGGGAGTTGATCGGCGAGATGTCGATTATGGATGCCGCCCCCCGGAGCGCCACCGCCACGGTGGTTGCCGATTCCGAGCTTTGCGTGATCCGGAGGGATCAGTTTCTGGAGCGGTTGGCGCGGTTGGATCCCACTATGCGCTACGTCATCGGCCTGATGTCCGAACGCTATCGCCACAATCTGGATGCAGTGCTGGATCAGCATCGTGCCGCTGCCGCCTGCGGTGAACCGGCGCTTCAGCGGGAGGCGGTGGAGAAACTGGAACTGGAGTCGGAACTGTGGTCGGCATTGGAACGGGGCGAGTTGCAGGTCCACTATCAACCGATCGTCACCATGGCGGAGGGGGAACCGGCCGGATTCGAGGCCTTGATCCGTTGGCAGCACCCGAAACTCGGTATGGTGATGCCGGAGCGGTTTATTCATCTCGCGGAAGAGACCCCGTTGATCGCCGATATCGGAACCCTGGCGCTGGCGCAGGTGGTGCGGGATCTGCCGGTCATCGCGCAGACGGCCCCCACCGGGTTTTTCGTGGGGGTCAACGTCTCGCCCCGGCAATTGCGCGGACAATTCGATTTCGATCCGGTGGTGGCGGGGATTGCGGCGGCCGGACTGGACCCGCAAACCGTCAAGCTGGAACTCACCGAGAGCCAACTGGCGGATGCCGGGTCCGTGCTGGAGTGGACGCGGCAGGCGAAGGGCAAAGGGTTCAAGCTGGCGATCGACGATTTCGGCACCGGCTACTCCAGTCTCTCCCAGCTCCTGCGGCTGCAGGCCGATACCCTCAAGATCGATCGCTCCTTCGTGAACGACATGCTGGACTCCAAACAGGCCGAGAATATGGTTACCGCCTTGGTGGCCATCGCCCGCTCCTTCGACATGGATATCGTTGCGGAGGGAATCGAAACAGAGGAGCAGCGGGCGTTTCTCGCCACCCTCGGCTGTGACTATGCCCAGGGCTATCTGTTCGGACACGCCATGAGGCTGGAGGATTTGCCCGGCTGGTTCCGGACTCGCCGCTCCTGATCTTCAGGTCGGAAGTCGCCCTGCGCTGACCCGTTCCAGTCCCGCCAGGTCCCGATGGGTGGCGATTTCCATAAATCCGGTCGCCTGTAATAACCGGCGTACCTCGGCTCCCTGTTCATACCCGTGCTCCACCAGCAGCCAGCCGCCGGGCGCCAGATGTCGGGGCGCCTCGGCGACGATCTGGCGCAGATCGTCCAGGCCGTCCGGTCCTGCCGCCAGGGCGTTGCGTGGTTCGTGGGGGAGGTCGCCCTGCTGCAGATGCGGGTCATCCTCGGCCACGTAGGGCGGATTGCTGACGATGAGATCGAAACGTTCCTCCCGCGCCAGGGCGGTATACCAGATCCCGCAGGCGGTGGTGATATTGCCGAACCCCAGTTTCCGGAAATTCTTCTTCGCCACCGTCAACGCATCCGCCGAGGCGTCGGTGGCGGTGATGCTGCAACCGGGACGGGCGCTGGCGAGCGCGGCGGCGATGGCGCCGCTGCCGGTGCCCAGATCGGCGATGCGCCATTCGGCATAGATCGGAATCAGTTCCAACGCTTGCTCCACCAACAGTTCGGTCTCCGGTCGCGGGATCAGGGTAGCGGGGGTGATCGCCAGCTCCAGGGACCAGAACTCCCGACGGCCGGTGAGGTAGGCGATCGGTTCGCCCCGCAGTCGCCGCTCGATCAATTCGTCAAGTTGAACGTGCTGGGCGACAGTGAGCTCCCGCTCCGGCCAGGTAAACAGATAGGTGCGCGGTTTTCCCAGCACCGAAGCGAGCAGAACCTCCGCCTCCAGCCGCGGGTCGCTGTCCGGCAGGCAGGAGAGTTGGTTGGCGGCTTGCCGCAGTGCTTGGGAGACGGTGATCATATTTCCATTGTCCCAGTTTGGGCGGCAATGGAACACCGTATTTGATCGGTTGTTCTCGGGAGGGGTGTAACGAGAGGGATTGCGAGAACCGGGAAGCGGCACG
>JBNKCL010000001.1:0-8109 GCA_050287725.1 Sedimenticolaceae bacterium | reverse complement strand
GGCGGACTTCATACGTTGGGCCAAGGAGAACGGTGTCCCGGTGGGTCCGGGACGCGGCTCGGGTGCCGGATCCCTAGTGGCCTACGTCCTGGGCATTACAGATCTGGATCCCATCGAGCACGACCTCCTGTTTGAGCGTTTCCTCAATCCGGAACGTGTTTCCATGCCGGACTTCGACGTGGACTTCTGCATGGAGGGACGCGACAGGGTCATAGAGTATGTTGCCGAACGCTATGGTCGTGATTCCGTATCTCAGATCATCACCTACGGCAGCATGGCGGCCAAGGCGGTGGTGCGGGATGTGGGACGGGTACTGGGTCATCCCTATGGCTTTGTGGACCGCATAGCCAAGCTTATACCGTTCGAGATAGGCATGACCCTGGCCAAGGCCCTGGAGGAGAATGAAGACCTTAATCTCGCATACGAGAAGGAAGAGGAGGTAGCTGAGCTGATAGATATGGCCATGAGTCTGGAAGGACTGGCCAGAAATGCAGGCAAGCATGCCGGTGGAGTGGTTATCTCTCCGACCGTTCTGACAGATTTTACCCCCCTCTATTGTGAATCCGGCGGCGAGAATTTGGTCACCCAGTTCGATAAAGACGATGTAGAGGCTGTGGGGCTGGTGAAGTTCGACTTTCTGGGACTGCGGACCCTGACCATCGTGGACTGGGCGTTGCATACCATCAACCGGGTGCGGCGGGAACGGGGAGAGCCGGAGGTGGATATCAGCGCCATCCCGATGGACGATCCGGCCGCCTTCCGCCTGCTGAAGAACTGCGAAACCACCGCCGTGTTTCAGCTGGAGTCGCGCGGCATGAAGGAGCTGATCAAGAAGCTCCAGCCCGACTGCTTCGACGACATCACCGCGTTGGTGGCGCTGTTCCGCCCCGGACCGTTGCAGTCCGGGATGGTGGATGACTTCATCGCCCGGAAACACGGGCGCCAGAAGGTGATCTATCCCCATCCGGAGCTGGAACCGATCCTGAAGTCCACCTATGGCGTCATCCTCTACCAGGAACAGGTGATGCAGATCGCCCAGGTCCTGGCCGGTTACACTCTGGGCGGCGCCGATCTGTTGCGCCGGGCCATGGGTAAGAAAAAGCCGGAGGAGATGGCGAAACAGGGGAAGATCTTCCGCAAGGGTGCGATCGCGCAGGGGGTGGAAGAGGCGACCGCGCGCTATATCTTCGACTTGATGGAGAAGTTCGCAGGCTACGGCTTTAACAAATCCCACTCCGCCGCCTATGCCCTGGTCTCCTATCAGACCATGTGGCTCAAGGCGCACTATCCCGCCGCCTTTATGGCGGCGGTACTGTCGGCGGATATGGATCACACCGATAAGGTGGTGACCATGATCGACGAGTGTCGCTCCATGCAATTGAAGGTGCAGCCGCCTACGGTGAATCAATCGGAGTACCGTTTTACGGTGGCGGGTGAGGAGGGCATTCTCTACGGGTTGGGCGCCATCAAGGGCGTCGGCGAATCGGCCATCGAAAGCATCCTGGAGTCGCGTGGGTCGGAGGGCGCATTCCGCGATCTGTTCGACTTTTGCCGCCGGATCGACCTGCGCAAGGCGAACCGCCGGGTATTGGAGTCGCTGATCCGGGCCGGCGCCATGGATGAGTTCGGAAGCAACCGCGCCACCCTGATGGCCCAGCTGCCGCTGGCCATCAAACTGGCGGAACAGCACCACGCCACGCAGGCCGCCGGCCAGGAGGACCTGTTCGGCATGGGCGACCCCAACCCGCAGGCGGCGCCGGATGCGCAACTGCTGGCGACCGATGTCGAGGATTGGGAGGACGATCAGCGGCTGGCGGGGGAGAAGGAGACCCTCGGTCTCTACCTCACCGGACACCCCATTGAGCGTTATGAGCGGGAGTTTTCCGGTCTGGGGGTGACCCGGATCGGTCAGATCGAGCAGGAAGAAGCCTCCGGCGGGGAGAACGGCGGCAAACGCTGGCGCGAACGTCAGCGGCTGCTGGTGGCCGGGCTGGCGGTGGCGGTGAGTCATCGCCAGACCCAGCGCGGGCGCATGGGGAGCGTGGTGCTGGATGACCGCAGCGGCCGGATCGAAGCGGCGCTTTTCTCCGAGGCCTACGAGGCGCATCGGGATCTGTTGCAGTCGGACCGGGTGTTGGTGGTGATGGGGAGTCCGAGCTATGACGAATATCGGGGCGGGATGAGCATTCGGGCCGATCAGATCCTGGAGTTCGAGCAGGCGCGGGCGGTGCATGCCCGGGCGTTGCAGTTGCGGACCGATAGCCGGACGCTCCGCGATAGCGGGCTGTCGCAGGAAGGTTTTCTGCGGGAATTGAAGGCGATTCTGACCCCCTACCGGGGCGGGAACTGCGGCGTGGTGCTGCAGTTCGCGAGCGATCAGGGGGCGGCCTTGCTGGAGTTCGGCGAAGAGTGGCGGGTGACGCCGGGGGACGAACTGCTGCGACGGCTGGAACGGTTCCCCGGGTGCGGCGGGATCGAGGTGCGTTACGGCAACGATCGGCCGGTGCTGTAACTGGTCACATGAAACCGGTATATTTGGCGCATGGATCTGAACTTTCTTGAATTTGAACAACCGATCGCGGAACTCGAGGCAAAGATCGAGGAATTGCGTATGGTAGGGGACGATGCGGAGATCAACCTCCAGGAGGAGATCTCCCGGCTGGAGGGGAAGAGCCGCGCCCTGACGGAATCGATCTTCTCCAATCTCAAGCCCTGGCAGATCTCCCAGTTGGCGCGTCATCCCCAGCGCCCCTACCTGCTGGATTACGTCAAGCGCATCTTCGAGGATTTCCAGGAGCTGCACGGAGACCGCGCCTTTGCCGACGACCATGCGATCATCGGCGGGGTGGCGCGGCTGGAGGGACATTCCGTCATGGTGATCGGCCACCAGAAAGGGCGCGACACCAAGGAGAAGATCTATCGCAACTTCGGCATGCCGCGGCCGGAGGGTTACCGCAAGGCGTTGCGGCTGATGCAGACCGCCGAACGTTTCAAGCTGCCGCTGCTCACCTTCATCGACACCCCCGGCGCCTATCCCGGCGTGGGTGCGGAGGAGCGGGGACAGAGCGAGGCGATCGCCCGCAATCTGATGGAGATGGCGGGGCTGCAGATCCCGATTATCTGCACCGTCATGGGAGAGGGCGGTTCCGGCGGCGCGCTGGCGATCGGGGTCGGGGACCGGGTCCTGATGCTGGAATACAGCACCTATTCGGTGATCACCCCGGAAGGATGCGCCTCGATCCTTTGGAAGAGCGCCGAGAAGGCCCCGTTGGCCGCCGAGGCGATGGGGATTACCGCCGAACGGCTCAAGGAGCTGGAGCTGATCGATGGGATTATCCCGGAGCCGCTGGGCGGCGCTCACCGCGATGTGGACGCCATGGCGCGCAACATCAAACACGTCCTGGTGGAGACCCTGGAGCATCTCACCAAGATTCCCACCGACCGGCTGCTGGATACCCGTCACCAGCGGTTGATGCAGTACGGTCAGTTCAATTCATAGGACGGTCCTGCCGCAGCGCCGAAACGGTCCGCATCCATCATGGGGTTCTCCCGCCAGCGGCTACTAGAGATTGTTTCCACCTTTCCGAAGGCGTCCTGTTGGTGGGTGGCCTACAGCGGCGGGCTGGACTCTCAGGTATTGCTGCACGCCCTGGCCGCCCTGCGTTCCCATGCCGTCATCCCTCCAATCCGGGCGCTTCATGTCCACCACGGTCTGCAACCGGAGGCGGATGCCTGGGCGGAGCAGTGCCGGCGCTATTGCGAGCAACAGGAGATCCCGCTGCGGGTGTTGCCGGTGACGGTGGCCCCGGCGCGCGGGGAGAGTCTGGAGGCGGTGGCGCGGGAACAACGCTATCGCGCCTTCGCCGAACAGATGGGGGCGGGCGACCTGTTGCTCACCGCCCACCATCAGGACGACCAGGCGGAGACCGTCCTGTTGCAACTGTTACGGGGCAGCGGTCTCGCCGGGTTGGCCGCCATGCCCGCCTGCGCCGCCTTCGGTCCCGGCCACCACGTCCGCCCGCTGCTGGGGTTCGCAAGGACACAATTGGCCGAATACGCCCGGGCGGAGGGACTCTCCTGGGTGGAGGACCCGAGCAACCGGAACCGCGCCTTCGACCGCAACTATCTGCGCCAGGAGGTGATCCCGTTGTTGGCACGCCGCTGGCCGTCGCTGGGTCGCACCGTCTCGCGCACCGCCCGCCACTGCGCCGAGGCGCAACGCTTGATCGACGGACTGGCGGCTACCGATCTGGCGCAGTTGCCGCGGAAGGGGAACCGGCTGGAGGTCGCGGGTCTGGCCGCCCTACCGGCGCCCCGGGCCCGCGCGGTACTGCGCGCCTGGATTCGCGACTGTGGGCTGCCGTTGCCGGATGCCGCCCACCTGGACCGGGTGCTCGGCGAGGTGGTCACGGCGCGGCCGGATCGCAACCCGGTGGTCCGTTGGCCGGGCGCCGAGTTGCGTCGTTTCCGCGGCCGGCTGTGGCTCTCTCCGCCGTTGCCGGCCTTCGATCCGGCAGCGGTTCTGGAGTGGGACGGCGAGGCGCCGCTGGAGTTGCCGGCGGGGCTGGGGCGTTTGTGCGTAGAGTCCGGCGGTGGCGGTATCGCGCAGCAGGCCTGGAGAGACGGCAAGATCCGGGTTCATTACCGCGCCGGCGGAGAGCGGTGCCGGCCGGTAGGACAGGATATGACCCGCAGCCTGAAGAAACTGTTCCAGGAACGGGGCATCCCGCCCTGGCTGCGGGAACGGGTGCCGTTGATTACGATCGACGGGGAGTTGGCGGCGGTGGGTGATCTGTGGCTCTGCCGGCCGTTTCAGGCGGCAGCGGGGGAGGCGTCCGTGATCCTGCGGTGGGAGCGACGCCCCGACGGATTGCTTCAGGCGGAGGAGGAGATCCCCCCCTTCAATACATAGACGTCGAGTCCCCTCTCCCCCAGCAGAAACGCGGCCACCGAACTACGTTGGCCGGTGTCGCAATAGAGGACATAGGTGCGGTAGGGATCCAGCTCATTACAGCGTTCGCGCAACAGGTGGAGCGGGATATTGATGGCGCCTTCCAGTGCGGCGTGTTCGAACTCCTCCTCCAACCGCACATCGATGCAGGCGGCGTGGTCCCGGATCAGGGACTCCGCTTCTTCCCGGTCTACCCAGTTGAGCACCGGTTCCTTCAGCAGGTCGAGAAAATCACGTTTGGAGAGCCGCATCAGCAGACCGTTGGTGGTCATGGTAACGGTGGCGTTGCGCGGGGCGTCGGAGATCAACGCCTCTTCCCCGAACGAATCGTAGCGTCCCAATTCCGCCAGCAGGATCTCTTCCTGATCCGAAGGACGCGTGACCCGGCAGCGCCCCTGCTTGATCATGTAATAGAAATCGCCTTCATCGCCGAAGTGGATGACGGTATCGCCGGACTTGACCGTGATCTCCTCCATCCGGGAGAAAAGATCCTGGATGTTGGAGGCGGGCAGCTTCAGGAAGGTTTGACTCCGAAGCATCGCCATCATCCATTCGCTATCCATAGGCGTAGGCGACGGGCTTTTGCCCTTTTCGGCGCACGGACCCCAGTGGGCGAGGGGGGCGGTCTCTCCCCAGGCCAGCAGTTTCTCCAACAGTTGGGAGTCGACCCGCGCGATGACGGCCTGCTCGGACTCCACGAAGGCATCGAATGGACGGGGATTGACGCTGCTTAACGCGTAGAGGGCGGCATCGCTGCCCGCGGCGACCAGTTTGCGGTGGGATTCATCCAGCTGAATGGCTACGCTGCCGCACATCAGGAACAGGGAATCCGGGTCCTGATCGCCGGCGCCGAACAGTTTGTCGCCCTGCGCGTAGCGCTCCACCCGGGTTTGCGCCACCAACTGCATCAGGTTGTCTTCATAAAGGGCGTTGATCGGCACCAACGTCCGGAATTTATTGAGATCCAGTTCTAGGGAGGTTTCATCCATCGCCGTTCGACCGTAATTGTGCGGAGCTTGGTCCCACACTCAATATTGTAGCCGCTGAGCATACCGTATCCGCAGCCGGGTTGAAAATGGCGCTGATCCCGGCCGTTTCTTCGGGGGGACGGGTTTCTCCCTCCTGCCGGGTGGTGTAATATTCGCGCTTCGTTTGCAGAGAACAATGCCATGCAAGACATCAATCCGATCGTCAACAGAATCAAAGAGTTGCAGGGAAGAGCGGAATCCCTGAGGGGGTATCTTTGACTACGCAGGCAAGCAGGAGCGCCTGACGGAGGTCTTGCGGGAACTGGAGGACCCCACGATCTGGAACGACCCTCCCCGGGCGCAGGCCCTGGGAAAGGAGCGCGCCGTTCTGGAAATGGTGGTGGAGACCCTGGAGGGCTTGGGCGGCGGATTGGCAGATGCCCAAGGGTTGTTGGAGATGGCGGTGGAGGAGCAGGACGAGGAGACCGTCGCCTCCGTGGCTGCCGATCTCGAGGGGTATGAAAAGCAGGTCTCCGAACTCGAATTTCAGCGCATGTTTGCGCGCGAGACCGACCCCAACAACGCCTTTCTCGATATCCAGGCCGGTTCCGGCGGCACCGAGGCGCAGGATTGGGCCGAGATGCTGTTACGGATGTACCTGCGCTGGGGCGAGGACCACGGTTTCAAGACCGAACTGATGGAGGTGTCACCGGGCGAAGTGGCGGGCATCAAGTCGGCCACCATTCGTTTCGAGGGGCCGTACGCCTTCGGCTGGCTGCGGACCGAAATCGGCGTGCACCGGCTGGTGCGCAAGTCGCCGTTCGACTCCGGCAACCGGCGTCACACTTCGTTCGCCGCGGTATTCGTTTCGCCGGAGATCGACGACTCCATCGAGGTGGAGATCAATCCCGCCGATTTGCGCATCGATGTCTATCGCGCCAGCGGTGCCGGCGGGCAGCACGTCAACCGCACCGAGTCCGCTGTTCGCATCACCCACAACCCCACCGGGATCGTGGTACAGTGCCAGAACGATCGCTCGCAGCACAAAAACAAAGACCAGGCCATGAAACAGCTCAAGGCCAAGCTGTACGAGTTGGAGATCCAGAAGCGCAACGCCAACCAGCAGGTGGTGGAGGAGTCCAAGTCCGACATCGGCTGGGGCAGTCAGATTCGCTCCTATGTGCTGGATCAGTCGCGCATCAAGGATCTGCGTACCGGGGTCGAGACCGGCAACACCCAGGCGGTACTGGACGGCGCCCTCGATCAGTTCATCGAGGCCAGTCTTAAAAGCGGGCTTTGAAAAGCTGGAGACAGTAGACGGGAGACAGTAGACAGGGAGGTCGGAATGGTTACACATTCCTTTCGTCAGTTGCGCGTATGGGGTCGAGCGCACCAATTGGTTCTGCTGATTTACAGGATCACGACCGAATTTCCGCAAGAGGAGAGATATGGTTTGATCTCTCAGATGCGAAGGGCGGCGGTTAGTGTTGCTGCCAATATAGTTGAAGGTTACAAACGAAGGGGCACCAAAGAGAAGGCCAGGTTTTATAATATGGCTGAAGCTTCTTTGGAGGAACTTCGTTATTATTTCATTCTTGGAGATGATCTGGGGTTTACAAACAAAGGTACGCAGTTGGAAAAAAGAGGCTGATGAAATTGCGGGAATGTCGCACCGGCTGATTCGCAAGCTGGGAAATTCTTCCTGAGCCCCGTCTACTGTCTACCGTCTACTGTCTACTAAAAATATGTCCGACCTACAAGACGAAAACAAACTCATCGCCCAGCGGCGCGAAAAGCTGGCGCAACTGCGCGCGGAGGGTCAGGCCTTCCCCAACGATTTCCGCCGTGACTGCATGACCGGCGAACTGCATGCCGAATACGGCGAGAAGAGCGCCGAGGAACTGGAGGCGCTGGCCCTGCGAGTCCGGATCGCAGGACGTATGATGAGCCGCCGGGTCATGGGCAAGGCGAGTTTCGCCCATGTGCAGGATATGAGCGGTCGCATGCAGTTGTTCGTGCAACGCGACACTCTGGAAGAGGGCGTCTACAACGAACAGTTCAAGAAGTGGGACATCGGCGATATCGTCGGCGCCGAGGGGGTGCTGTTCAAGACCCAGACCGGTGAGCTGTCGGTGCGGGTGGATAATATTCGTCTGCTCACCAAGTCGCTGCGTCCGCTGCCGGAGAAGT